>JANXTB010000177.1 GCA_025356415.1 Hyphomicrobiales bacterium | reverse complement strand
CAGCGTCGGCACGTCGCCCGCGCACGCCATCACCACGTCCGGTTCGCGCAGACCCGGCGTTCCTGCCCACTCCCACAGGCCGATTCCCGTATCGCAGTGTGCAATAGCCTCGTCCATCGACAGCCACTGCGGCGCTGGTTGCTTGCCGGCTACAATGACATTGATCCTGTCGTACGTCTTGAGGCAATGGTCAGCGACGCAGAGCAACGTATTGGCGTCAGGCGGCAGATAGACGCGAACGATATTGGCCTTTTTGTTAACGACGACGTCGATGAATCCAGGATCTTGATGGCTGAAGCCGTTATGGTCCTGACGCCAAACATGCGAGGTCAATAAATAGTTTAGGGAGGAAACAGGACGCCGCCACGCGAGCTGCTTTGCCACCTTGATCCACTTCGCGTGCTGGTTGAACATTGAATCAACGATATGGACGAACGCTTCATAGCAGGAGAAGAGGCCGTGACGTCCAGTCAACAAATAGCCTTCCAGCCAGCCTTGGCAAAGGTGCTCGCTCAAGACCTCCATCACGCGACCGTCATGCGCCAGGTGCTCATCGTACGCTTTTATCTCCTCCATCCATGCGCGTCCTGTCGCCTCGAACACCGCATCAAGCCGGTTTGATGATGTCTCATCCGGACCCATGATGCGGAAGTTTCGGGTCTCGGCGTTGAGCCTTAAAACGTCTCTCAGATAGGATCCAAGCACCCGTGTTGCTTCCGCCTCCGCCGCCCCCGGCCAGGCGACCTCTACGGCGTAGTCGCGAATGTCGGGCGTATGCAGTTCGCGCAGCAGGAGTCCGCCATTCGCATGCGGATTGGCGCCCATGCGGCGGTCGCCGTCCGGCGCACAGGCTTTGATCTCCGGGAGCAGACGCCCCGCATCGTCGAACAGCTTCTCCGGCTCGTAGCTGCGCAACCAGTCCTCAAGGAGCTTCAGGTGAGCAGGGTTCGACTTGGGAGCGGTGATCGGCACCTGATGGGCGCGCCAGAAGTCCTCGACCTTTTTGCCGTCGACCTCCTTGGGGCCGGTCCAACCCTTTGGGCTGCGCAGGATGATCATCGGCCATTTTGGCGAGTTACAGGGCTCACCGTTCTCGCGACTCTGCTGCTGGCGTGCGTCCTGCTGAATAGCGGCGATCGACTGCAGGGCGTCTTCAAGCGCAGCGGCCATGTCCCGGTGCATCGTGAAAGGATCGGCGCCTTCCACGAACAAAGGCCGATAGCCGAGGCCGGAGAACAAGTCCGAGAGGTCCCGGTCCGCCATTCGACCCATCACAGTCGGGTTGGCGATCTTGTAGCCGTTAAGGTGCAAGATCGGCAGGACCGCGCCGTCGTGCGCGGGGTTGAGGAACTTGTTCGACTGCCAGGAGGCGGCGAGGGCCGCGGTCTCTGCTTCGCCGTCGCCTATCACGCAGGCGACGATGAGGTCAGGGTTGTCAAAAGCGGCCCCGAATGCATGAACGAGAGCGTAGCCCAGCTCTCCCCCTTCATGGATCGAGCCCGGGGTTTCGGGGGCGGCATGGCTGGGGATTCCGCCTGGAAATGAAAACTGGCGCATGAGCTTTCGCAAGCCCGCCTCGTCCTCAGTGATCTCTGGGTAGATCTCCGTGTAGGCGCCTTCGAGATAGGTGTTCGCGACCATTCCTGGGCCGCCATGCCCCGGTCCGCAAACGTAGAGGATGTTGAGCTCGCGCGACCGAATGATGCGATTGAGATGGGCGTAGATGAAGTTCAGGCCCGGCGTTGTGCCCCAATGGCCGAGAAGGCGGGGCTTGATGTGCTCTGGCCTAAGCCGCTCTCGCAGGAGCGGATTGTCGAGCAAATAGATCTGACCAGCCGAAAGATAATTCGCGGCCCGCCAATAGCGATCGAGTTGGCCGAACGTCAGTTGCAAGTCGACAGCTTGCGGCAAAGTATGGTTCAGCACGCATCCTCCCATACAACTTTCTAAAACCCAAAATAATTTTGAGCGTTTGGCCTACTTTCAAGCGAATCTCCTTCTGCGGCCGCCAGATTGAAGCCGCCGCGGCGCCCACGCAACGTGGGTCACGAAGTCCAGCTGCCGAGATGATGCGCGACCTTCGTCAGGCGGTCCCGGAAACGCGGTTGCACTTCGCGAATTCCGAGATTGAACACTGGGGATCACCATCAAGCCCGAGGTGCGTCTGCAGCCGAAAGGAGTAATCGATCACTCAAAATGTACAAGCGCCTTTTCGCGCATGTCGACATCAGGAAGCTGTTCAACAGTCACTTCAGGGGCGGGAAGATCAGCACCCCAGAGCGCTTCCGGGGGTAATCATCGCATGTTTTATGTCGGCGTCTCAAAGCTTATGGATATCGACAGCGAGTGTCTGGACCGCTGGCGTAACTTGTTCCGACAAACCTTCAATCAACGTTGCTCCCTGGGGCTGCCTACGCTTGTTTCGATATCGCGGCTCGAAGGCGGAATCGATCCTGTTCGGCTTGCGGTGATCCGATTTTGAGAGATCGGCGATATGAAATCGGTCCTGCCAGAATAATCTAAGATCAGGGCGGAGAGCACGATGGCCGACATCAGTGCACCAGCGAGGCATTCACGGGCAGGCTTATTGCGCCGAACGTAGCGATTCCGATGGACGGGCGCGACCGTTTCCTTGACAACATTGGTTTATATGAGTGAAACGGGAGACGCATTATGAAGCGCAAAACCATTGCCGGGTTGTTGGCTAGTGCGATCACTTGGGCCGCCGTGACGCCCGTGAGCGCGCAGACCTCCAGTGGCCCGGAAGGCAGAAACATAGCCATCGAGATTTGCAGCGAGTGCCACAGCATCGAAAATAATGATCGCGCGTCGAAGAACATTATCGCGCCTGCGTTTTCGGCCATCGCCCACATGCCGTCTACGACGCTTCTCTCCATCAAGGTGTTTCTGAAAACGCCGCACGCCACCATGCCCAACATCATGCTAAGCGAAGCGGAGATTGACGCGATAGCCGAATACATTCTTGGATTGAAACGCGGTTGAGGCTAAGGGTCTCGTAGCCTCGTCGTGACGAAAGTTTCCGAGCCGCCAGCGGGGGTATAATGCACTGGAATCCACTCACCCATCCACAACCCCTCTGCAACTACGGTAGCAGCGAAGCGAGTTGCGAGGAACCAACGTAACTCAGATTCGTTACCTTAGACGGGGCTGAAACTGCAATCTTCCCCAAAAGGTGCGAGCTATGACCGAACCTAATATTGAACATGAGCAGATCGTCATTTCAACCGATGATGCAAGGGGCGCACAGGATCGCGGCCGTGTCACGGCGGGAGACACTCTCTTGCCTATGCTGATCGGAGGACTGGTTTTGATCGTGGTAGCCTTCATCGTGGTTATGGCAATAGTCTAAATCTGCCGCGGCGGGCCGATCAAGGCAACGCATGTCTGGCAGTTTATTGCTGCAGGACCGCTATCCGCGATACTCTGTGATTGACGCGACTGAATTCTATGGTTTGGTGGGATCTTTAAGAGAATTGCCCGCCTTTTCTGCTGTCATACAATTTCGGAGCTCAGCTTCAACTGCGGCGCGGCTGACTTCTGCTGTGGCCGTCTAAAGGGCGAACGTCCTACTGATTCTTTCTTCGGCCGAGTGATTCTTCATGCATCCTGCCATCAGCCGCGCTCTCGGGCGCGCCGTCCTGCCCTCCCCTTGGAAGGATCTGGAACCCGTCCGTGAAGAGCTCTTCGGAGTTGAGCGTCTTGAAGGTCATGCGGAAAGCCTCGCCGCCGCACAGCTGATCGGCGGGCGGCCAACGTCCGTCAGATCTCTCCATGGCAGACTGGACGACAACGCGCGGCGTCTTCTCGAGGCCTACAAGGCCAGCGCCGCCGAACTTGAGAGCGGGCGCGCGGTAGTGCCGGCCGCCGAATGGCTCCTCGATAATTATCATCTTGTTGAAGAACAGATCCGCGGAATTCGCGAAGATTTGCCGGTTGGATATTACCGTCAGCTGCCCAAACTTTCGAATGGCCCTTTCGCTGGATATCCGCGCGTTTTCGGCATTGCATGGGCCTACGTCGCGCATACCGACAGCCATTTCGACCCGGAAATCTTGCGCAGGTTTCTGGTCGCCTATCAGAAGGGGCATCCGCTCACCATCGGTGAATTGTGGGCAGTCGCCATCACGCTGCGCATCGTCTTGATCGAAAACCTGCGCCGGCTCGCCGATCAGATGACTGAGGGTAGACGAAAGCGCGCCGATGCTGATGCGTTGACCGCAAAGCGCTTTTCGCTCGGCGACGCCCAGAAGGCCTTGGAAGCTGACGTTCTGACGCGATCGCCCGGTCCTCTCTCGGAAACCTTCGCGGCGCAACTTTCCAAGCGCCTCCGCGATCAGGATCCGCAAACGACGCCATTGCTGGGGTGGCTGGAGGAGCGGCTCAGGCGCCAGGGCGCTTCGATCGAGGACGTCGTCCTGCACGCCCATCAACGGCAGGGCGCGTCGAACGTTACCGTCCGCAATATCATCAACAGCATGCGCCTGATTTCCAGCATCGATTGGGCCGAATTGTTTGAAAGCGTCAGCCTCGTCGATCAGCGCCTGCGAAGCGCGAGCGCATTCGCCACGATGGACTTCTCGACGCGCAATCTCTATCGCACCGCCATTGAGCAGCTCGCGCGCGGATCGTCGTTATCAGAAATTGAAATCGCTGAACGAGCCCTGGAGGCGGCGCGAGCCGCGCAATTGATTGAAATGGTTCCTGCAGAAGCCGCGCGATTCGGGGATCCCGGATATCATCTTGTCTCGCATGGGCGCGTGGCGTTTGAGCGCACGGTGGATTTTAAGCCGTCTCTTCGCCAGCGATTCAACAGGGTCAGCATCCGCCTCGGCATCGCGGGTTATGTCGGCTCCATCCTTGCGCTCACCGCGGCTCTGCTGGCGATGGGGACTTGGTCGCTCTCGCTTACGGGGCTGACGGCAGGGTTGATGATCGCATTCGCCCTCACCGCTTTCCTTCCGACGACTGAAACCGCGACAGCTTTGATTAATCGCGCTGTGACCTGGAGTTTCGGCGCCGTCACGCTGCCGGGCCTCGACCTCAAAGCCGGAGTTCCGCAATCCATGCGGACGCTGGTGGCTGTGCCTACCCTGCTGACCCATGAAGCCGATTTGCTTGAGCAGATCGAGCGGTTGGAGGTGCATTATCTTTCCGGCGTCGGCGGCGACATCGCATTCGCGCTCCTGAGCGATGGGCGGGATTCCGAAAGTGAAATCGTCGAAGGCGATGCTGCGCTTCTGGCGACAGCGGCTTCCGCCATTCTCAAATTAAACCTGCGTTATGGAAAGGGGCCGTCCGGCGACCGTTTCTACTTGCTGCACCGGCGGCGTGTTTTCAACGCGTCTGAAAACGCGTGGATGGGCTGGGAGCGCAAACGCGGCAAGCTGCACGAACTGAATCGGCTTCTGCGCGGCGCCGATGACACAACCTTTGTCTTCGACGCCAATGGCGCCCAACGCATTCCGCCCGACGTGCGTTACGTCCTTACGCTGGATGCGGATACAAGGCTGCCGCGAGACGCCGCCATGCGCATGATCGGCAAGATGGCGCATCCGCTGAACCGTCCCAAGTTCGACGAAAAGGAACAGAGGGTCATCGCCGGTCACGCCATTCTGCAGCCGCGCGTCACGCCCTCGCTGCCGATCGGGACCGAGGGATCTTTTTACCAGCGCGCCTTTTCTGGTCCGGGCGGAATGGACCCATATGCGTCAGCCGTCTCCGACGTTTATCAGGATTTATTTGGCGAAGGCTCATACACGGGAAAGGGCATTTACGACGTCGATTTCTTCGAGGCGGCGCTAGCTGGCCGCGTTCCCGAAAATACGCTCCTCAGCCACGATCTCTTCGAGGGGGTTTTCGCGCGGGCGGGCCTGGCCTCCGATGTAGAAGTCGTCGAGGATTTCCCCTCCCGTTACGACGTCGTGGCGAAGCGGCAGCACAGATGGACGCGCGGCGACTGGCAATTGCTGCCATGGATTTTCGCGCCCTCTGGCGGCTTGCGCAGCATACCCGCCGTCGGTCGCTGGAAGATGCTGGACAATCTGCGGCGATCCATTGTGGCGCCGTCAGTTCTGGCCGCAATTTGTGTGAGTTGGTTGATGCCCTTGCATTCAGGTGCGCTCGCCATTCTTTTCACGCTGTTCGCCGTTTCGATTCCGGCGTTCCTGCCGACGCTGTTCTCGTTGGTCTCGAAGCACGCAGACACTCTCCTGCGACATCATTTCGGCGCGGTGTTGCGTGATCTTCGCGGCGCATTAACGCAATCCGCCCTAACTATCGCCTTCGCCGCCGATCACGCATGGCGAATGGTCGACGCCATTATCAGAACGCTTGCGCGCCTCTTCATAACCCATCGCCGGCTTCTTGAGTGGACCACCGCGGCGCAGGCCTCGGCTAGCCCGCGGCTTGCGCTTGGCGGCTTCTATCGCGGAATGTGGGGCGGCGTTTTGCTGGCCATCGTGTTGACAGCGGGCGCGGCGGCGTTTGTCCCTCACGCATGGCCGCTTTTTTTTCCTTTTGCGCTCGCCTGGCTGGCGGCGCCCGCACTGGCGCTCACAGCAAGCCGTTCGCCCAGCGTCTCGGAAAGGGCTGTCTCCGAATTCGATCGCGAAAATCTCCGTCTCGTTGCGCGCCGGACGTGGAGGTTTTTCGAAACGCTTGTGACGCCAGCCGAAAACATGCTGCCGCCGGACAATTTTCAGGAAGATCCCAAGGCGGTCGTCGCGCATCGGACATCGCCCACGAACATAGGGCTCTACTTGCTGTCAGCGGTGACGGCGCGCGACTTTGGCTGGGCCGGCCTGACTGAAACTGTCGAGCGACTGGAAGCAACTTTTGAAGTTCTCGACAGGATGGCCCGCCACCGAGGGCATTTCTTCAACTGGTATGGCACGCGCGATCTGGCGGTGCTGGAGCCAGCATACGTCTCGACGGTCGACAGCGGCAATCTTGCCGGCCATCTGATCGTGCTGGCCAATGCGTGCGAGGAATGGACCAAAGGAGCACCCACGCCAGACGACAGGCAGGCCTTGCGCGATTGCGTGCACCTTGCGCAGGAGACTTTGCGAAATATTCCGGCGTACAAGCTGGAGCTCGGAACCCGGATCTTTGCGGCTATCGACGAAATCAGCGCTCTCCTGAACGGACCGCAACGCCTCGAAATCGTCTCGCCGGCGCTGATCCGCTTGTCGGCGCGAGCCAGCAACCTCGCGTTGGCGATTTCGCCGCTGATGCACGACGATCATCAAGATCTCAAGTTCTGGCTGAACGCGATCGGCAAGCGGATGATGGAAGATGATCGTGACCGGCTGTTTAAGCCTCACGCTCTGGACCATCGGTTGCGCGCACTAGAAGCGACAGCGCGTGAAATGGCGCGTGCGATGGACTTTGCATTCTTGCTGGAGCCGGATCGCAAGCTGTTGTCGATCGGCTATTCGCTCGTCGACAATGGCCTCGACAAAAGCTGTTACGATCTGCTCGCGTCCGAGGCGCGGCTTGCAAGCCTTTTCGCCATTGCAAAGGGCGACGTTCCCACAAGCCATTGGTTCAGGCTGGGCCGCGCAGCGACGCCTCTTGGCAATGCGTCTGCGTTGCTCTCTTGGTCGGGGTCTATGTTCGAATACTTGATGCCTTCTCTCGTGATGCGGGCGCCGTTTGGGAGCCTCCTCGAACAGACCAACAGGCTCATCGTCAGACGCCAGGAAAGATATGGACGCCTGCATGATGTCCCGTGGGGAATATCGGAGTCCGCCTATAACGCCCGGGATGTCGAATTCACCTATCAGTACTCGAACTTCGGTGTGCCGGGCCTCGGCCTGAAGCGCGGACTGTCCGACAATCTTGTCATTGCGCCCTACGCGACCGGCCTCGCCACAATGGTCGATCCGTCTCGGGCGTGGTCGAACTTCGAAGCGATCACCGATGCTGGCGGCCTGGGACGTTTCGGCTTTTACGAAGCTCTCGACTACACCCGTGCGCGCCTGCCGCAAGGTCAGCCATTTGCTGTCGTGCGCACTTTCATGGCTCATCACCAGGGTATGACCATCGTCGCCATTGCGAACGCTCTGCAGAACGGGCGCATGCGGTCACGTTTCCATAGCGAGCCGATGATTAAGTCATGCGACCTGCTCTTGCAGGAACGCATGCCGCGCGACATGCCCATTGCACATCCACGCGCTGAGGAGGTGAAGGCCTCGGTCGAGGAGATCCGAAACGCCGCTCCGACAGTCCGCAGGCTCCAGGCCTCTGCTTCCGGCGCGCCTGTCACGCACCTGCTCTCGAACGGCCGCTATGCAGTGATGCTGACGGGGACGGGTGGCGGCTACAGCCGTTGGCGCGATATGGCGGTGACGCGCTGGCGCGAGGATACGACGCGTGACGACTGGGGTTCGTTCATTTTCCTGCGTGATACGCAGTCCGGTCAGATCTGGTCGGGCGCTGCGCAACCGCTTGGCGATTCCGCTGCAAAGGATTGCGTCATCTTCGGGGAAGACCAGGCAGAATTCGTCCACCACGATGACACGCTCGCCACGGTGATGGATGTGATTGTTTCCGGCGAGGACGACGGCGAGGTGCGCCGCGTCTCGCTCACCAATTCGGGCCGCAGCGCGCGTTCCGTCGAAGTCACCTCCTATGCAGAGTTGGTGTTGGCGGCGCCCGGTTCGGATGATGCGCATCAAGCGTTCGCAAAAATGTTTGTGCAGACCGAGTATCTGCCGGAATTTGGCGCGCTGATCGCGACGCGGCGCAAACGCTCGCCGCACGAGCCGGAAGTCTGGGCCGCGCATTTCGCTGTCGTCGAAGGCGATATCCTCTCCGATCCGCAATACGAGTCCGATCGCGCGCGGTTTCTCGGCAGAGGCCTGTCGCCCGGGACCGCTGCGGTGGTCGTCAAGGGTTTGCCGTTGTCGAACACGATCGGAACGGTTCTCGATCCCATCTTTTCAATCAGGCAGAACATCAGCGTACCTGCCGGGAAAGTCGCGCGGATTTCGTTCTGGACCATCGTCGCGTCATCGCGGGACGAATTGCTGGACCTCATCGACAAGCACCATGACCGCAGCGCATTCGACAGGGCGAAAACTCTGGCCTGGACCCAAGCGCAGGTGCAATTGCGGCATCTGGATATCAGTCCTGACGAAGCATCGGACTTCCAGCGCCTGGCGAGCCCGATCCTCTATTCCGATCCACGCTTCCGGGTCTCGTCGGAGGCCATGATCCGTGGCGCAGGCTCGCAGGCCGGCCTGTGGCCACATTCCATTTCTGGCGATCTGCCGATTGTGCTGCTGCGCATCGACGACATCGAGGACATGGCGCAAGTCCGGCAGGTTCTGCGCGCGCATGAGTACTGGCGCATGAAGCGCCTTGCGGTCGATGTCGTCATCATCAACGAGAGAGCGTCCTCCTACACGCAGGATCTGCAGATCGCGATCGAAACAGCGGTGCGCAGCAGCCAATCACGCCCGCGAACCGGCGAGCCGCTTGCGCAAGGCGCGGCCTTCACGCTTCGCGCAGACCTGATCCACCCTGAAACTCGTGCATTGATCCATTCGGTAGCGCGCCTTGTCATCGTTGCGCGGCGGGGGACGCTTTCGGAGCAACTCGCCCGGGCGCCCGAAGCGGCCACTCAAGCGCCGCCGGGGCGCAAACGGCGCGCTTCTTTCGCGTCGTTGGACTCGATACCCGCGTTCCCGACAGGCGACCTCGAGTTCTTTAACGGAACAGGCGGGTTTGACAAAAACGGACAGGAATATGTGACAGTTTTGGAAGGCGGTCGCTCGACGCCGGCGCCGTGGATCAACGTCGTCGCCAACCCGACGTTTGGCTTTCAGGTCTCGGCTGACGGCAGCGGCTATACGTGGGCGCAGAACAGCCGCGAAAATCAGATCACGGCTTGGTCGAACGATCCTGTTTGCGATCCGGCCGGAGAGGCAATCTATATTCGTGACGAAGCGACCGGCGACCTCTGCAGCGCCACCGCATGGCCAATTCGCGACGACGGCCGCTACGTCGCGAGGCATGGTCACGGCTTCACGCGCTTCGAACATCGCGCGAACGGTCTCGCGCTTGACCTCCTGCAGTTCGTCCCGCTCGCCGATCCAATCAAAATCTCCCGCCTGACAATCCACAACCTGTCAGACCGGCCTCGCCGCCTCTCCGTCACGGCCTACGCCGAGTGGGTGCTTGGCTCGGCGCGCGGCGCCTCCGGCCCCTTCATCGCAACGGAAATGGACGCCAGCACAGGCGCGATGTTGGCGCGCAATCGATGGAGCATTGTCTTTTCCAACCGGGTCGCTTTTTCCGATCTAAATGGCCGCCAGACGACCTGGACAGGTGATCGCACGGAGTTCCTTGGCCGGCATGGCTGGCCGTCGGCGCCAGCCGCCTTGACTGGCGCAGCCGGGCTTGGAAATGCGACGGGGGCAGGTATGGACCCCTGCTCGGCGCTCCAGCAAAGCGTAGGACTTGCTGTGGGCGCTTCGGTCGAAATCGTATGGTTCCTGGGCCAGTGCGAAACGGTGGAAGACACGCGCGCGCTGGTCTCGCGCTACCGGGCGACCGATCTCGACGTAACATTCAATGAGGTCACGGCGTACTGGCGCGCGGTGCTCGGCACCGTCCAGGTGAAAACGCCTGATCGCGCCACGGACATCATGCTGAACGGCTGGCTGTTGTACCAGACGCTCGCGTGCCGCGTCTGGGCCCGCTCCGCCTTCTATCAGGCGAGCGGCGCTTATGGATTTCGCGATCAGTTGCAGGACGGGATGGCGTTGTCGTTCGTGGCGCCCGACGAAACGCGCCGCCACCTGCTTCGCGCGGCGGCCCGCCAGTTCGTCGAAGGCGATGTCCAGCACTGGTGGCTCCCCCACACAGGTCAGGGTGTCCGTTCGCGCATCTCGGACGACCGTGTCTGGTTGTCATACGCAACCGCAACTTATATCGCATCCTCCGGCGATGTCGCTGTGCTCGACGAGATCGCGCCCTTCCTAGAAGGTCCGGCTTTGCGCGCCGAAGAGCACGAATCCTTTTACCCGACGATGATCGCCGACGAGTCCGGCTCACTCTTCGAACATTGTGCGCGAGGCCTCGACCAGAGCATCGCCCTCACGGGCGTCCATGGCTTGCCCTTGATTGGAACGGGCGACTGGAACGACGGCATGAGCCGGGTTGGCGAGAAGGGAGCTGGCGAAAGCGTCTGGCTTGGATGGCTTCTTATTCGCGCCATCACCCTGTTTGCGCCCCTCGCGGCCGCGCGCGGCGACGAGCGCGTCAAACTTTGGCTCTTGCACGCCGAGAAGGTGAAGGCGGCCATCGAGCGTGAGGCGTGGGACGGCGACTGGTATCGACGCGCCACATACGACGACGGTACGTGGTTGGGGTCGAAGGACAGCGAGGAATGCAGCATCGACTCCATTGCTCAATCGTGGGCGGTCCTGTCTGGCGCCGGCGATCCCGTGCGCGCAGCGCAAGCCATGGCTTCGGTCGATAAGGAGTTGATCCGCCGCGCGGACGGCTTGGCCCTTCTGTTCAAGCCGCCGTTCGACAAGACCATTCATGACCCCGGCTACATCCGCGGCTATCCGCCGGGCCTTCGCGAAAACGGCGGCCAGTACAGCCACGCGGCCATGTGGGCGATTCTTGCGTTCGCGAAGCTCGGCCAAGGCGACAAGGCGGTGGAGCTTCTATCACTCGTCAATCCGCTGAACCACGCACGCACGCCCGAAGACGTGGCGCGATACAGGGTGGAGCCTTACGCCGTAGCCGCCGACGTATATTCGGTGGCGCCGCATGTCGGGCGTGGCGGCTGGACCTGGTACACCGGAGCGGCAGGCTGGATGTACCGCGCCGGGATCGAAGGCATCCTCGGGCTGCGGAAAGAAGGCGCCTATCTCTTCGTCGAGCCGAGCATCCCCGCAGACTGGCCCGGGTTCGACGTGGCGATCACGATGGGCGCGACATGCATCGACATCACTTGGCGCAGGGCGGAAGGCGACAGCGATGTCGCGGAGCTTGACGGCGTCGTCATCAGCGACGGCGTCGTCCGGGCGCCGCTCGACGGACAGAGACACAGCCTTGTCATTAGTAAACGGGGCGGAGGAACCCCATCCGCGCGTCGGGCCAATTTAAAGGACGAGCTGCCGCCTTTGGTGGTTAGCTAGGGTCAGGACTGGCCGCCCACCGAGGTCACGGGGAGTGCGGCCGCGACCTTGCGGGCGCTCATCCGCGAATATCACGGCCGCACTTACATTGCAGAGACCTGCTGGCGCTGCGCGTTGAGCCTCGGGACGCTGCCCTGTTTCGCGCTCGATGCTTTCGATCGTGTTCAGGCAGACGTCGAACTTCACACCTTGCGCGATCAGGCTGTCCACCGCTGTCCGGTTCGGACTGTCGCCGCGAACGAGGTCGATCCCGGGGCCGAAGGCGACGACCACGAGTGAGATCCTGTCGGGGACCGCTCAACATATTATTCGCAAACTCGCGAAATCTCGCAAAGAGCTGGCTGGGCATTGCTCGGTGGCTTTCGGCAGCAATCACTGCAGGCCAGCCCCCCACTGTGCCCACCCCAGCGACTCTGCTTTGATTAAAGCCACAGCGCGGGACCTACAGTGCAGCCCTTTGCACCTTTATCTCGCCCCACCGTAGCGCCAGCGCCGGGATGACCAGCCATTGCAGCAACGGCGCCAGGCCCGTTCCGAGGACCGGGAGAGTCGGCATCATGGCGCCGTAGGCCCATTCTCCCCTTACGTCCACGTTGAGCCATTCACTGAAGATCGTGTATGCGACTCCGATGGCCGTGACGGCAGCCATGACCCGGCTTCGCGAAGCGGGAGTGTCTGGCCAATCGCGCCCAAAGGCAGCCAACGCCACCACCATGGCGCCTGCGCCGATCACAACGTCACCGCCCGTGCAGTGGATTACAGCAAATGCGTTTGCACCCCATTGTTCAATCCAAATTGTGTAGAGGGGAGCCTGTATAAATTCCCAGAGAAGGTTCGCGCAGGCGAAGGACACCAGCGCGCGTAAGAGCGCCTGCTTCCGTCGCTCCCTCATCGCGACTCCTCGCTGGTTCTCCGTCACGGGGTGATCGCCACTTTCAGCACGCCGTCGCGCTGGTTGGCGAACAGGTCATAAGCCTTTTCGATGTCATCCAGTTTGTAGCGGTGGGTCACCAGCGACCGGGTGTCGACGCGCCCCGATGCCACGACCTCCATCAGCCGCCGCATGCGCTCTTTGCCTCCCGGGCACAGGGTCGTGATGATCGTGTGGTCGCCAAGACCGGACGCAAAAGCGCTGAGCGGAATCGTTAGGTCTTGCGAATAGACCCCGAGCGACGACAGAGTCCCGCCAGGTCGCAAGACCCGCAGAGCGGCGGCGAAGGTTTCCTGCCGCCCGAGCGCCTCGATGGCGACATCGACACCACGTCCGTCGGTGAGGCGCATGATCTCGTCGACCGGGTCGACGCGCGAGAAGTCAACGACATGGTCAGCCCCCATCCGGCGCGCCATGTCCGCCCGAGCCGCCAGGCTTTCGACGGCGATGATCGTCGTTGCCCCGAGCAGCCGAGCGCCGGCTGTCGCGCACAGTCCTATGGGCCCTTGCGCGAAGATCGCGACCGTATCGCCCACCCGGACACCGCCGCGTTCCGCTCCGCTGAACCCGGTCGACATGATGTCGGGACACATCAACACCTGTTCGTCGGTCAAAGCGTCGGGCACGGCCGCGAGGTTGGTCATCGCGTCGGGCACGAGCAGGAATTCGGCCTGCGAGCCGTCAATCGTGTTGCCGAAGCGCCAGCCGCCCATCGCCTTGAAGCCATGGCGCGTGCCGGTTCCATCTTGCGAGTAGCAGCCGCAAAGGCAGGCCGCGCTATGTCCCGACGGCGTGATCGCGCCAGCGATGACGCGCTGGCCTTCGCGGTAGCCTTGCACGGAGGAGCCGAGCTTTTCGATGACGCCAACTGGCTCGTGACCAATCGTGAGACCACGTGCCACCGGATATTCGCCCTTCAGAATATGGATGTCCGTGCCGCAGATCGTCGTGGTCGTGATGCGCAGGAGCGCATCCAGCGGGCCGACGTCAGGAATGGGCTTCTCGTCGAGGACGATGCGCCCGGCCTCGATGAATATCGCAGCCTTCATTTTCGCCATTGCCGGACTCCGCTTCAGATTTCGTGCCGCATGCAATTGAGTCTCAACACGGCAAAGTAGGTAGATGATCACTAGGAGGGCGCGTGAAATTGGCCGAGCTGCGTTCTTATACCAGATAGGCCCGCCGTACGCGGTTCTAGCCCCGTCGAGGACACCGACTCCAGTAGCTCCCCTGCAAGTGTGAACCCGTTGGCGAGGGCCGCATCGCGGCACAAACCCCCAACCTGCTTCGAGGTCAAAAGAACAACGATGCCGGCCCCTTTGGTTCTTGCGAGATCCCGAAACGCCACAAAGATTGCGCGCTGGAGCGCGTAGCCTGGGACTTCAGCCAAAACGACGTCCGATATTCGAAGTACTTTTTGGTTGCTCAGATCGCAAAGTACGCTCCACGCAAACAAGCCGTGAATGCAAGCTCGTGTGTCGACCATGGCGACCAAGCCACTGGCGCTGCCGCGAACGGTCGCGCACGCACGCACATGGTCGAGCCAAGTTTTTAGGTCAACGGATGGATTGGATATCCGCACTAACGTGTAGGCCTTGCGGGCCAGCCGGGGCGCTAAGACCGTCGCGTGAAAGATCGGAAGGGGAAAGGACATTTCAAAAGGTTGAGGCCAGTTTCAAATTTCCGACAATGACCCAGATCAAATGAGCGCTCGACTACCCTGGAAAAGAGGCTACCGTCGATCCGTGCAAAACTTTGGCCTACGCCGGAGGCTTTGCACAAAGGAAATCAATGGCGCAGCTTCGCATAATTGAACCCCTCACGCTAGCGGCACTATGCTCGCACGATGCGACCGTTCATGGCTGCGCCCCTTGCCGACACCGCAGTCTTAGCCTTTGCGCTGCTTTGGACTCTGATGAACTTGGCATGCTCGACGAACTCTCGAAATCGGTCTCTTTCGGCGCAAGTGAAACCTTATTTCGACAGGGTGAAGACGCTGAGTTTGTCTTCAACATCACGTCCGGTTCAGTGCGTGTCTACAGATCGCTGCACGACGGACAGCGACAGATTGTTGGTTTCGCGCTGCCGGGCGACTTCCTCGGGCTGTCGATGAGTGATCACAATGCGTTTTCCGCTGATGCCATCACGTCCACAACTGCATGCAAGTTCTCACGGCAATCTTTCTCTGACATGCTCGACCACGAACAACATGTTCTGAGGTTGCTGCACAAGATGACAAGTCACGAGTTGAACCTGGCTCAGGACCAAATGGTCATCATGGGCTGTCACAGTGCCCTTCAAAAAATTGCTGCCTTCCTTGTGGGCCTCCGCGCGCGCTGGAATATGATCAGCGGAGAGACCGTGCACATTCCGCTGCCCATGAACCGGGGGGACATTGCCGACTTCCTCGGCGTGGCCATCGAGACGGTGAGCCGCAACCTTTCCAGCCTCGCACGTGAGAAGGCGATTGTAATTGTGCCAGATGGCGTGCGTGTGCTGAATATCAGGCGTCTGGAATCGCTGGCCCGACGGTAAGGTGAACAAAGCCATTTGTTGCAGCTCGGCGGCGGAGAATGACCCCGTTTGTGCATACCTCTACGTTCTTAAAGTGGGATCGGATCAAACCGCCGGTTGGACCTAAATCTTACCCGCTCAAAAAGCGATTTTTGGGGGCCGACCACTCGCTCTAACGCCCGCGCGTGTCGAAGCGGTGCCTGCGCAGCTCTTAAGACGAAGTTTTGGCATGTGCGTTTGTACAGATGTATGCGGGGCCGTGGAGCGTCGTTTGCATCGCCACACCCACAAGCCCCCGCGCGCGCAATGCGGTAGACTCAACGCGCAGCGCCGGCAGCTCTCTGCAATGTAAGTGCGGCCGTTGTCGAAGCTCTCGGCCCCACGTTTTTAACGCAGATTGTATGATTTCTGCGCTTGGCGGCCAAGAGTCGTTGTGTAGGGCCGCACCTGAGCGCAGCCCCACTTTGTTTGCTATGCTTCGGCTTCTTGGTTGACCGCGTTCTGTGCAATCGCAGTCAGAGCCAGATCTGTTTTCTTTTCTTCATCTAAGGTCGCCTGGAGCAATTTGGCCGCTTCCTTCAGCCCGAGTTCCTCGGCCCATGTCCGCAAAGTTCCATACCGAGATATTTCGTAATGTTCTACAGCTTGTGCGGCTGCGAGTAGGCCCGCATCCAACGCAGGGGAGTCCTTGTAATCGTCCATGATCTCAGCGCCCTCGTCAGTGATGCCGACGATTGCTGCACAGGTCTTGCCTTGCGGTTTCTTCTTGATAATTGCGAAAACTAGTTCGAGCCGTTTTATTTGCCCCTCTGTCTCACCGCGATGCTTCTCAAAAGCCGCCTTCAAATCAGCGTTTTTTGCAGCTTTGGCCATTTTCGGGAGGGTCGAATGAATTTTCTTTTCGGCGAAATAGATGTCTTTTAGAGTATCATGGAAGAGGTCGTCCAAAGTCTTTGGTTTCTTCGCCATGTGTGATCTCCGGTTTGCGCATGACAACACGGCTACGCTTCACTCGTTCCTTGTGGCCGAATGCTGCATCTTAGCGTTAGGCTTAACACGCAGCGCCCGCAGGTCTCTGCAATGTAAGTGCAGGTGTTGGCGAAGCTCTCGGCCCCACGTTTTTAACGCGGATTGTATGATGGCGCGCTGCCTCACTGATGTGAGGCCAAATCTTTCAACCAAAAAAATTGGGACATAGGTGCTGACGGAGAACACAGAAGCAGCATCTCAACGACTGCGTAGCAACTGAGTTTGCAAGCTCTCCGACTGGCTAGGGTCAGGACCCATTAAACGATTCCCAGTTCATTCGCGCTCTGATTCAATTGCGGTGCTGGGAGGCGCCGTGATGTCCGATTTGAGCGGTGGTCGTGATGGAAGTCTGTGGCAGCGCGCATTACTGGGCCCGCGAGATGATCAGGCTCGGTAATGAGGCGAAGCTGATTGCACCGCTATACGTGAGACCATTTGTTAAGCGGCAGAAGAGTGACGCGGCGGATGCGGAGGCCATCGTTATCGCAGCCCAGCGGCCGGAGATGCGCTTTGTCGAGCCGAAATGTGCTGAACATCAAAACCGGGCGATTTTGTTTCGCGCTCGAGAAAGGCTCGCTCGCCAGTGCACCGAGTTGGTCAACGCACTCAGGGCGAGCCTTTATGAATACGGCCAGAAAGGGCGTCCGTAGCTCAATGAGGCGCTCGGCAGTCCGTCCACTTGTCCCGTCAGCGACGTTGAAATCGAGAATGGCCACATCAGGCGTGTGATCTGCCAAATAGCTCAGGGCAGTTGCATTGCTTCGGAATGGCCCAGCGACCCGCAGACCGAACTCAGCAAGAATATCAATAACACTCGTGGCTACCCAGATTTCATCGTCGAGAACTAAGACTGTTCGTGTCATGGCGACTGGCCTCACGGCCCGAAACCCGAGCCGACAAGCAATCGTCCCACCGCAGCCTGTGCCGGTGAACGTCTTAATCGAACAGTACGAAAGCGACGCACGGGTCATCGGTCGGGCCTTGATCCGTTAGTCGGGGGCTCAATGCCGCTTGTAGCCCGTGTGCGGCAGGCAGAGGCTGCGGTACTGTAGGGGGATACGCCATGAAAAATCGGTCATTCCTAGAACGCTTTGGTTTTGCCATTGCCGGCGTGAGAGAAGGATGGCGTAGGGAGAGAAGTTTCAGAACCCAAGCCGTCATGGCAGTCCTGGTGTTGGTTGGGCTAGTTGTCCTAAGAGTTCCGGCAGTCTGGCGTGCCGTTACAATCTTGGCCATCGCGCTTGTGCTCGCTGCGGAGCTGTTCAACGCTGCGCTCGAAGCCCTAATCGACCGGCTCCATCCGGAACAGCATCCCGAAATCCGTATCGTCAAAGACATGGCCGCGGGAAGCGTCCTTCTCGTCAGCTCCGGGGCATTCGCTGTCGGAGTGATGATGTTCCTTTCAATATTTTGAGGACGTGACGATGCCGAGGCTGGTTCGATCAATAGCTCGCTCAATTAGCGTGGCGATCCGGCACGATCCGGAAGTCGAGCGCCTGATCGCCAGCCATCCACGAACTTGGCGCGTCTTTTCGGCGCGGTTCGATCGCACTGAACTGTTTGGGCTCCGTCTGACCATTGGTGCATTGATTTCGGGCTTCTTCTTGTTCCTCTTCTTCGGCGTTGTGGAAGACCTGGTCGCAAGGGATCCTCTCATCGCGGCCGACTTGCGGATCGTGTCGCTGGTCCAGATTGACCTGCCACTGACTTTTCATCCAGCGGCGATTAGAGCCTCGGCGGATTTTGCACCG
>JANXTB010000174.1 GCA_025356415.1 Hyphomicrobiales bacterium | reverse complement strand
AGCGTGTCCTCGATCACTTTGACGCCGACCGTCACCGACGCCAGCGCGACCGTGACGGTCAACGGGACAACGGTGTCGTCCGGCAGCGCGTCCGGCGCCATCGCACTCAATGTCGGGTCGAACACGATCACGACCGTCGTTACGGCGCAGGATGGCACGACGACGCAAACCTACACGCTGATTGTCACACGCGGCGCCGCTTTGACAGTGTCATCGATTGCTCCGGCTTCCGGCGCCGCCGGGACGAGCGTTGGCATCGTCGGGACAGGGTTCACCAACGCAAGCACTGTGAAATTCGGGGCGAACAGCGCCGCCTCCGTGACCTATGTCAGCGCCACGCAGCTCACGGCGACCGCGCCCGCGGGGACCGGCAGTGTCAATATCACTGTAACGGACGGCGGTCAGACCAGCGCGACAGGAGCCAGCACGCAATTCACTTATCGAACGACCTCGTCCATCGCTCTGACAGCAACGCCGAACCCACCCGTGACCGGCCAGCCGGTCGCATTTCGTGCGGTCGTCACGCCGACGACGGCGACAGGCTCCGTCACGTTCAAGGACGGCGCGCAGATCTTGGGGACCGTGTCGCTGTCGGGCGGCTCCGGCGGCCTCACCGGGGTCGTCCTCGTCGCTGGCGCGCATACGATCACCGCCGTCTATTCCGGTGACGAGGTCGTCGATGGCGCGACCAGCGTGCCCCTCACGCTGACGTTGACGCGTGCGAACCCGGCCAGCAATGCAAAAGTTCGGGCGGCGGTCGCCAATCACGTGCAGACCTCCATTCGCGTCGCGACACAGCAGATCAGCATGGTCAACATTCGGCTCGAAACGCTGCACGAAGATCATACGGCGGCTTTCTCGAACGGAATCTCGCTGATCGCGCCTGTGTCGGCGCGCGCCTATTCTCCCACGGATCTTTCGGCCTTGGCGAGCCCGGGCGAGCGGCCGCCGGCGCTCGCGGCGCTCGATCAGACTGCAAGGCCGGGCGCGACTGCGGCTCCCGCGCAGGGTTTTGGGCCGGATTATCGGGTCTGGACGGCGGGCGCGATCTCGGTCGGTCGCGACCGGATCGAGGGGGTTCCCGAGACCGTGCGCAGCGACACGCAGTCGGTCACGGTCGGCATCGACAGGAAGCTCGTCGAAGGCTTCCAGGCGGGCTTCGCCGTCGGGACTTACACCTTGCGGTCCAAGTTCGAGTCGTACGGCACGCAGGAGCGGGCGCGCGCCTTGGCGGGCACGGCTTATGGCTCCTGGCGCCTCGGCCAGGGCGTGTTCCTCGATGGCCAGGTCGGCTATGGCGACACGCGGTTCAAGTCGTCGCGTTACGACGACAATGCGGCCGGTACGCTCACAGGTTCGCGCAACGGCTCGGTGGTCTTCGGCTCCCTGACGGCGAGCTGGGAGCAGCGGGCGGAGGCGTTCAAATTTGCGCCCTATGCGCGCTTCGACCTGAGCCACGCCTGGCTCGACGCCTATGCCGAGCAGGGCGCCGCCGACTGGGCTCTGGCCTTCGACAAGACGACCGTCTCGACGCAGGCGGCGACGCTCGGCTTGCGCGGTCAATATGATATCCCGGTCACGGGCGGAACGGTGTCGCCGACCCTGCGCGTCGAAGTTCGCCACCTTTTCGACGGCGACGCCCGCCAGACGCTGCGCTACGTCGCCGATCCGACCACCTCCTATGACCTGACGCTCGGTGGAACGAAGCGCGATTCCGTGACGGGCTCATTTGGCCTGAAGGCTGCGGGCGACGGCAATCTGTCGGGCATGATCGAATATTCCGCCGGCCTCGCCCTGCAGGGCGGCGGCTTCGCGGGGCAGGGCCTGCGCGGGAGCCTCCGGCTCGGCTTCTGAGGTTGGAGATAGGGGGGCTTATTATGGCCCCTCGTCGACCCTCATCGTCCACGCGCCGCCCGCTTGCCGGACAGGGAAGCGCTGCCCGGATGCAACGCGGGCGTGGACAAGCGCGCGAGCGCAACCCATGGCCGTTGCGGCAGAGCTCAGGTTGGATTATTGAGGCGACATTCGATTTTGCCGTCGAGCGATGCTTTTTTGGCTAGCAATGCGTTTTGTTTTTAAGGGATTTTCGCCGATGAACCGCTGTTTTGCCGCTGCGCGCAATCTGATTTCAGGCCTGTGGGGCCGTTCCAACGGCCGCGCGCTTTCAGTGGTTCTCGCCTTGGCCGCCTCGGTGTTCCTTGCCGGGCAAGGCGCGGCGGCCGCCCAGCAATTCACGCTGTCAGCCCCCAAACTCAATTTGGCGGTGGACGAACAGTTCGATCTTTCATTCGAGTCGCCAATTTTGGGTGTGGTTTCTGGTTATTTGTATTCGAACGGCAATAGGGTAGGCCAATTCGAATTGCTTCCTGGACCAAACACGTTTCCTTGGCAGTTCAACGCTCCGGGTACGTACATACTCGCATACGGCGACTTATCCCGCCCACAAAGCAATACCATCACATTCACTGTAGTGGCGGGCCTGACGCCTCAAACCATCACGCTCAATGTCTCCAGCACCAATCTCACCCCCGGCGGCACGGCCAACCTCAGCGTGTCTGGCGCCCAAGGCAGCGGGAACATCACCTATACGACGACCGGGACGTGCACGATCACCAACGCGACGGCCACGACAGCGACGCTGAACGCGCCCTCCGCCGGCTCTTGCGATGTGAAGGCGACGATTGCGGCCGACGCGAACTACGGTACGGCGGCATCGGCGCCGGTGACGGTCACTGTGACGTCGAAAAGCAACCAGACGATCAACTTCACCGCTCCGTCGGGCGCAGCATTTGGCGGCAGCGCGACGCTGACCGCCACCGCGAGCTCCGGCCTGACGGTCGCCTTCACGTCGTTGACGTCGTCGGTCTGCACGGTTTCCGGCACAACGGTCAGCTATATCGCCCTGGGCGCCTGCAGCATCGCTGCGAATCAGCCCGGTGACGGGACATGGCTGGCCGCACCGCAGGTCTCGCGCACCGTGGTGGTGGGCGTGGCGGCGACGTCGGTCGCGCTGACGGCCGACGTGACGGCTCCGGTTCCCGGAGCGCCGGTGCTATTGCGGGCTGTGCTGTCGGGCGCAGTAAGTGGGACGCCGGTGACAGGCGTAGTCACCTTCAAGGATGGCGCGGCGACCATCGGGACTTCGCCGGTTTCGGCGGGCGTCGCCACCCTGAGCATCAGTTCGCTGAGCGTCGGCGCGCATTCCATCACCGCCGTCTACTCCGGCGATGCCAATTACGGCGCCAGCACCAGCAACGCCGTGACCGTCACGCCCAGTAGTCTCGACCCAACGAAGAACGCGGCTGTGCGCAGCATCGTCAACAACCAGGTGCAGACGGCGCAGCGCATCGCGGGCCA
>JANXTB010000168.1 GCA_025356415.1 Hyphomicrobiales bacterium | reverse complement strand
CCGACGCGTCCGAATTCACGCGAGAGCGGCGCGTTGAAAGGCAAGACCGCGAGATTGGCGCAGGCGCCTGCCGTCAGGAGCACGCCGATCGCCGCCATATCCCAGCCGAATTGGCTTTGGGCGATGAGCGGCATGACGATCCAGTTGGAGGCCGTGCGCGCATAAAAGATCGCGAAATACATCAGCCCGACGCCGGCGCTTGCAGTAGCGATGGCGCGCATCGACCCGAACCTCTTGGCGGGGCCGGTCGATCTGTTTTCCTTCGGCCATGGGATGACAGCGAAAGCCACGAAGCCTGCAAGGGCGATCAGGCCATTCACGAAGTAAGGCGCGGAAAAGCCCCAGCCCGCGGCGATCATGCCGCCGATGGCTGGCCCCAGCGCCGTGCCGGTCATGTTGGCGGCCTGGTAGCAAGATGCGTCGCGAAGCCGCTGGCCAGGCGTGCCGAGATCGGCCACAGCCGCCAGTGCGGCGGTCATGAAGGATGCCGAGGCCATGCCCAGGAGCAGGATGCCGACGAAGAAGGCCTCGATACTATGGGTCAGGACAATGCCGAAGGAGGCGACGATCAAAAGCACACAGCCGAGCTGCATCATCCGGCGTCGGCCGAAACGCTCGGACGCCAGCCCCGATGGCAGATTGGCCATCAGCCGCGCGCCGCCGTAGCAGGACACCAGAAGGCCGATCACCGTGGGGCCCGCGCCAAGCTCCTGCCCGTAAAGGGCGATGACCGACCAGACCATGCCATTGCCAATCTGCTTCAGGAACACGAGTCCCAGAAGGACGGTGAGCGGCCCGGAGGGCAGTTCGAACCAGCGGGACAGGAAGCTGCGAGGGCTCACGCTTGCGGTGTCTTTCCTCAAGAATCTCGGATCGAAATGTTTCTTAGCAAGCCGAACGGCGGCGCGACACCCCCGCGTTCAAGGCGGCTTCACAAATGCTCAGGCCTCACCTAGGCTCGACAGAACGGGCCACATCCATAAAACAACAGGCCCACGGGAGGATCGGCACATGACGTCCAGGACGCCATATTCAGTTACGCGTCGGCATTTCTGCACGGCGGCGACAGCCGTTACTGCGGGCGCCGTCCTGCCGCGCGCGGCGCTGGCCGACACGGATTTCTACAAGGGCAAGACCGTGCAACTTGTCGTGCCGTTTTCGCCGGGCGGCTTTTACGACATCGCTGGGCGCATTGTCGCCCGTCACCTGCCCAATCACATCGCCGGACAGCCCAATGTCGTGGTGCAGAACCAGCCGGGCGCCGGTGGGCTGTCCGCGGCCAACCGGCTCGCGACGTCGACGCCGCGCGACGGATTGACCATCGCGACTGTCAGCCGCTCGATTCCGCAGCTCTACTTGTGCGGCGATCCGAATGTGCAATTCGATCCGCTGAAACTGACGTGGCTCGGTTCGCTGTCGTCCTATGCGGACGACGCTTATCTGCTGGTCGTGAATGCATCGAGCCCGGTCAAAACCATCGACGACGCGCGCAAGATGAAACTTAGTCTCGGCGGCGTGGGCGTTGGCGCCACCAACACGACTTTCGCGCTGCTCGCCAAGGAATTGCTCAAGGTGAATACGGATGTGGTGCGCGGCTTTCCGGGCGCGAACGACATCTGGCTCGCGATGGAGCGCGGCGAGATCGACGGGCAAGTCGTCGATGTTTCGGCGATCATGGCCGCGCGTCCGCAATTGTGGAACGAGGGCAAGCTGCGGGTGCTGGTGCAATTCGCCCGCGCGACGCGCATGGCCGAACTGCCCGACGTTCCCACCGGCCGCGAACTGGTGAGCGATCCTAAAGATCTCGCCTATCTCGAATTCGCCGAAAACCCCTTCTTCATGGCCCTGCCCTTCGCGGCGCCTCCGGATATTCCGGCCGATCGCGCGGCGATCCTCGAAAACGCATTCATGAAAATGGCCATGACGAGCGAGTTCCGCGCCGAAATGCTGCAAGCCGGCATGAAGACCAGTCCGGTCGATGGCAAGGCGGTGCACAAGGTGATCGAGGAAGCCGCCAAAACCCCGAAAGACGTGCGCGAGCGCTTGGGCAAGCTGATCATCTCGAGGTGACACGAAGCCGTGCGGGCGCCGGGTTGG
>JANXTB010000104.1 GCA_025356415.1 Hyphomicrobiales bacterium | reverse complement strand
AACGAGGATTATCTCGATGCGCTGCATTGGGCGAAGTCGGTCGGCTCCCTCGACGGATTGATCGCGCGCGCCGACGCGAATTTGAAGGCCATCGCCGATTGGGCTGCGCACACGGACTGGGTGGATTTTCTCGCCCGTGATCCCGCGACGCGCTCCAACACGAGCGTGTGCCTGCGCATCGTCGATTCCGCCGTGACGGCGCTCTCGGAAGACAAGCAGGCGGCCTTCGCCAAGAAAGTCGCGGCGCTGCTGGAGAAGGAAAAAATCGCCTACGACATCGATTCCTACCGCGACGCGCCCTCGGGCCTTCGCATCTGGTGCGGGGCAACGGTCGAGACGAGCGACGTCAAGGCGCTGACCGGCTGGCTGGATTGGGCGTTTGCCGTGGCGAAAGCCGAGATTTAGCGGATCAACACAGAAGAGAGCTGCAAATTCAGGTTGCAGGTCTCGCATCGATAGCCAAGATCAAGGTCGCTTTTCGCGGCCCTTTTTGCTTTTCAAAACGTATCTTTTTTGGTACAAAAATATGTCTCATGGACTTCGGCCCATTCCGCTTTTCTTCTGGCGATCGCTTTCCGGACGGGAGCCAGTGCGCGAATGGCTCGCCGAACTGCCGCAACAAGACCGTCATTTGGTCGGTTCCGATTTAGGGACGGTCCAGTTCGGATGGCCTGTTGGAATGCCTTTGTGCAGAAGCCTTGGCGAGGGCCTCTGGGAAGTGCGCTCCTCAATGCCTAGCCGGCGCGAGGCGCGTATTATTTTCGGCTTTCAGGATGGCAGCCTCATCATCCTGCATGGGTTCATCAAGAAGACACAGAAAACGTCTGACGAGGATTTGTCATTGGCCAAGCAGCGCTGGAAGGATGTCTCAAGATGATGAAGGCTAACCCTCACATTGGCTCCAGCTTCGATAGCTGGCTTGATGCCGAAGGCATTCGCGAAGAGGTGACCGCCTCGGCGATCAAATCCGTTCTCGCATATCAAGTCGCAACTGAGATGAAATCGCAGGGCCTGACCAAGACGAGGATGGCTGAGCGCATGCAGACGAGCCGCGCGCAGCTCGATCGCCTGCTGGACCCATCGCATCCAAGCGTCACGCTGGAAACTTTGCAGCGCGCCGCAAAAGTGCTGGGCCGCAGCCTTCGCATCGAACTCGTCTAAAACTTCCGCCCGCCAAACACCTCGGCAATCAGCACGCCGCCGAGCGCCAGCGCGAGACCGACCGCTTGATAGGGCGCGAAGGGTTCGCCTAGGAGCGTCACCGCCATGATGGCGCCGAGCACCGGCACCAGATTGTAGAACAGGCTGGCGCGGCCCGGGCCGATCATAGCGACGCCGCGGATGAAGAAGATCTGCGCGAGCAGCGAGGGAAAGACGATGATGTAGCTCATCGCCAGCCAGCCCTTCGGCGTCGGCCATTGCGTCTGGCCAAGGATCATTTCGCCGATCATCAGCGGCAGCGATGTGAGCGCCGCGACCACCGACAATGCGGTGAAGAACACCAGCGCCGAAACGGGCGGCCGCTTGCGCAGGGCGACCGTGTAGGCCGCGTAGGACAGCGATGCCACCAGCATGGCGATGTCGCCGATGTTGAGATCCATGCCGATCAGATGTTGCGGCTCGCCATGCGTTGCGACGACGGCGACCGCCAGCATGGTGAGCGCGAGGCCGACGCCGCGCATAAGGCCGATCGGCGTGCCGTAGAAGGCCCAGGCGCCCGCAAAGATGAACGCCGGCGCGACGCCTTGCAGGATCGCCAGATGCACGCCGCTCGTCGCGTGTGCGGCGCCGAAATACAGCAATTGATAGAGCGTGTATCCGAAGAACCCCATCAACGAGAGCCGCAGCCAGTTGGCGCGCAGGAGAGGCCATTCGCGCACGCAGTCGCGCCAGCAGAAGCCCAGCATGGCCACGCTCACGATGCCCCAGCGGATCGCCACCATGGCCATGGACGAGACTTCGCCCACCGCCAGGCGGGACGCGACCACGTTGCCGCCCCAGAAAATCGCGGTCAGGAGGAGGAGGATCCAGGCTCTGCGCTGGACGGCGAGCGGCGTGTGGACGTCATCGGGCAAGGCGCGGGTTCCAAGGTTGCGCGCACGGAGTGCCCAAAGGCGCCTGATTTGGCAAGCTCGGCGCGCCTTTTATGGTGGTCCGGGCCCCGATCCTGCTCGCAACGCATCCTTTACCTTGCCTCCGGCGCAGCGATTGGGTAATCCATTCCCGCAATGAGCCCCGGCCTTTGTGCCGGGGTTTTTGCTTGTGCGCGGTGATCTGCGCGGCGCTTGCGCGCGGACAAAAGAGCGAAATCATCATGGCGAATGTGGTTGTCGTCGGCGCCCAGTGGGGCGATGAGGGTAAAGGCAAGGTTGTCGACTGGCTGTCGATCGAGGCGGATGTCGTCGTCCGCTTTCAGGGCGGCCACAATGCCGGCCATACGCTCGTCATTGACGGCAAGGTCTACAAGCTGTCGCTGCTGCCCTCGGGCATCGTGCGCGAAGGCAAGATTTCGGTCATCGGCAATGGCGTTGTCGTCGATCCGCATCACCTCGTGAAGGAAATCGGCCAGCTCCGCTCGCAGGGCGTCGATGTCGGCCCGCAAAATCTCAAGCTCGCCGAAAATGCGCCGCTGATTCTCTCCATCCATCGCGAACTCGATGCGCATCGCGAGCAGGCGTCGACGTCTGGCACCAAGATCGGCACGACGATGCGCGGCATCGGCCCGGCCTATGAAGACAAGGTCGGCCGCCGTTCCATCCGCGTCATGGACCTCGCCGAACCCGATACGCTGAACGACAAGATCGGCCGCCTGCTCGCGCATCACAACCCGCTGCGCCGCGGCCTCGGACTCCCGGAAATTCAGGCCGAGGCTCTGCGCGAGGAACTTCTCGCCGTCGCCCCGCAGGTGCTGCCCTACATGGCCGCGACCTGGGAACTGCTCGATGGCATGCGCCGGCAGGGCAAGCGCATTCTGTTCGAGGGCGCGCAGGGCGCCCTGCTCGACGTCGATCATGGCACCTACCCGTTCGTCACCTCGTCGAACACGACGGCCGCTAACGCCGCTACAGGTTCGGGCGTCGGCCCGCGCGCCATCGGCTATGTGCTGGGCATCGCCAAAGGCCTTCACCACCCGCGTCGGCGGCGGTCCGTTCCCGACCGAGCTGAGCGACGAGATCGGCCGCCGCATCGGCGAGCGCGGTCATGAATTTGGCACCGTCACGGGGCGCGCGCGCCGCTGCGGCTGGTTCGACGCCGTGCTGGTGCGCCAGACCGTGAAGACCTCGGGCATTGACGGCATCGCCCTGACGAAGCTGGACATTCTCGACGGCTTCGACGAAATCAAGGTTTGCACGCACTACATGCTCGATGGCCAGCGGATCGACCGCTTGCCGGCGAGCCAGGCTGCGCAGGCGCGGGTCGTCCCGGTCTACGAGACGATCCCGGGTTGGGAGGGCACGACCGCCGGCGCGCGGTCCTGGGCCGACCTGCCGGCGCAGGCGATCAAGTATGTGCGTCGTATCGAGGAACTGATCGAAGCTCCGGTGGCCTTGCTTTCGACGAGCCCGGAGCGTGATGATACGATTCTCGTGCATAATCCTTTCCAGGACTGAGTCGTCCCGGATGGGCGTGTCGCGTGTGTCGAGGGTCTTGAGAGTGGTCGTAACGCGAAATGGCTGAATATTACCCGCTGCTTGCAAGAGCGATCGCGGGATTGCCGCAATCGACGCCAGAGACGCGCCGCGCGATTTATGATCGCGCGAAGATGGCGCTGATCGGACAATTGCGCGCCGTGCAGCCGCCGATAGCCGAAGAAGATATCCAGCGCGAGATCCGCATGCTGGACGAGGCGATCGCTCGCCTCGAACAGGAAGCGCCCGCGACGCCGCCTCCCGCGCCCGCCGCCAATGCGCGCAAGCCCATTGATCCGGTGGCCCGGCGCACGGACACGCCTCTCGTGCGCCCTAACGCGCAACCACCCCGGCCCGCCCTGCCCCCGCGCCCGAGCCTGCCGCCCCGTCCGGGCGCGGCGCCTGGCGAACGGCCTGCCGGTCTGAGCGGGCTCGAAGCCGCGCGTCAGCGTCTGGCGTCGCTCTCCCGGCCGGTCCCCGCCAAAGTGACGCCGCCGGAGCCGCCCACCAACGGTGACTTGGCGCCGCGCGACGCAAGGCCGCCGGACGCCCCGCCGCGTCCCGCGTCTTTCGAGACCAGACCGGCGCCGATGCCGGAGCCGAAGTCTCCCGCCACGCCGGCTGTCCCGACGCCATCCTCGTCTGCGCCTGCGGGAAGCGTTGCGCCGTCCGTCGAAGCGCCCAAGCCGCTCCCCACGGAAGCGGAAATCGCGGTGTCGCGGCTGACCGGCGACGCCGCCCCGCCCGAGCGCCGTGAGACCGCCGCGCCCATCAACATCACGTTGCGCAAATACGGTCCCCGCGCCGAGGCGTCGAACCAGTCGGCCGACCAGCAGCTATCGGACGAGACGTCCGACGAGCCGCGTCTGGGCGCCGTACGTCCAGCGGCGCCGCAACCGCCATCGGAAAAGGTCCGCAATTTCCGTCCGCTGCTGATCGGCCTACCGGTGGCGCTGGTTGTCGGCGCGATCGCGGTTTTCGCCTATATGCGCCGTGACAATCCCGAGGATCTCGCGCGGCTTCGCCCTGCGCCCGGCTCCGAGGCGTCCAACGAGCAGTCGGTCGGCAAGATCGTCGAGCGCATCGGCGGCGGTCAGCAGGCGACGCGTCCTGCCGACCAACCGCAGACACAGGCGCAGACTCAACCAACGACGCCGCCGAAGCCCCAGCAACAGCAGCCGAACACGCCCGCGGTCGCCACCACGCAGCGCGCTGCGCTTCTGGTCGATGCGCCGGATGAGCCGCAGCGGGTGCGCACCTATGTCGGCAATGTCGTCTGGCGTCTCGACAATGTGAGCCGCGGACCGGGGCAGCCGCTGGCCATCGGCGTGCGCGCCGAAATCGACATGCCGGATGCGAAACTCAAGGCCGTCATCCTGCTTCAGAAAAACACGGATGAGACGCTGCCCGCCTCGCACACGATGGAAGTGCGTTTCATGCCGACTGAAGGCGGTCCGATCCCCGGCGTGTCGCAGATCTCAACGCCGCAGATGCGCAAGGAAGACACGCCTGCAGGCGATGCGCTCACAGGCGTCCCGGCGCCGATCCTGCGCAATTACTTCCTCGTCGGCCTGACGCGCGGCGACGCGGCTGCGTCGCGCAACATCGACCTCATCCGCACGCGCGGCTGGATCGACATTCCGATGTTGTTGTCGGATCAACGCATCGCGAAGCTCACCTTCGAGAAGGGCGCAGCCGGCGAGCGCGTCATCAACGAGGCGTTCGAGGCCTGGAAGTAAGAGTTGCGTTTCATATGCGCCAATAAAAAAGCCCGGCGTTTCCGCCGGGCTTTCTTTTTGTCAGTGCGTCGAAAGCATCAGCCTTCGAGCGACTTGCTCCATTCGCCCTTCGAGGCGAGGCTGTTCATCTTGGCCCTGTGCGAGAAGGCTTTCTGACCGGCGACGACATTCGCGTCCTTGCCCGACCATGCCTTCTGCGGCGCAGCCTGCAGGGCGCGGCCATACGAGAAGGTCACGTTCCACGGCAGCGGGCCCATCTTGTTAATGGCGTCGAGGTTGGCGGTTGCTTCCACATCGGCCTGACCGCCCGAGAGGAAGGCGATGCCCGGAACCGCGACCGGCACGGTCTGCTTGAAGACGCGGATCGTCTCGCGCGCAACCTGCTCAGGCGACACCTGCGTCGCGCACTTCTTGCCGGGCACAATCATGTTGGGCTTCAGCACCGTGCCTTCAAGGAAGACGCGGGCTTCGTAGAGCTCATCGAACAGCGTCTTCAGCACGAATTCGGTGACTTCGTAGCAGCGTTCCTGCGTGTGGCCGCCGTCCATGAGGACTTCCGGCTCGACGATCGGCACGATGTTGTTGGCCTGGCAGATCGCGGCATAACGGGCGAGCGCCTGCGCATTGGCGAGGATCGCGCCGCGCGTCGGGATGCCGTCGGCGATGTCGATCACCGCGCGCCATTTCGCGAAGCGCGCGCCGAGCTTGTAGTACTCAGCCATGCGCTCGCTGAGGCCATCGAGGCCTTCGGTGATCGTCTCGTTCGGGAAATTCGGCAGCGGCTTCACGCCGGCGTCGACCTTGATGCCGGGGATCGAGCCAGCGGCTTCGATCAGCTTGACGAGCGACGTGCCGTCCTTGGCGTTCTGGCGGATCGTCTCGTCGTACAAGATGACGCCGGAGATATACTGCGACATCGCTTCCTGCGTGCGGAACATGAATTCGCGATAGTCGCGGCGCGTGTCGGCGGTCGATTCCACGCCGATGGCGTCGAAGCGCTTCTTGATCGTGCCGGAGCTCTCGTCAGCTGCGAGAATGCCCTTGCCGCGCGCTGTCATGGCCTGCGCGACTGACGCGAGTTGATCCTTGTTCATCTTGGCTTACTCCCTCGGAGGTGTTCGAATTACTTGACGCGCAGCGCTTCGACGCCCGGAAGGACTTTGCCTTCCAGCCATTCTAGAAAGGCGCCGCCGGCCGTCGAAATGTAGGTGAAACTTTCAGCCGCGCCCGACTGGTTGAGCGCCGACACCGTGTCGCCGCCGCCAGCCACCGTGACCAGCGCGCCCTTGCGCGTGAGATCGGCGGCGACTTTCGCCACAGCATTGGTGCCGGCATCGAACGGCTGCAGTTCGAAGGCGCCGAACGGGCCGTTCCACACCAGCGTCTTGCAGGCGGTGAGGATCTTCTCGACCTCGACCACCGAGCGCGGGCCCAAGTCGAGGATCATCTCGTCATCGGCCACGTGATCGACATCGGTGACGCGCGCAGCCGCATGCGCCTTGAATTCTTTCGCCGTCACGGCGTCGCTCGGCAGAACGATTTCGCATTTGGCGTCTTTCGCCAATTTGATCATCTCGCGCGCGGTGTCGAGAAGGTCATGCTCGCACAGCGACTTTCCGACCTTCTTGCCCTGCGCAGCAAGAAATGTGTTCGCCATGCCGCCGCCGATGATGATGAAATCGACTTTCTTCGACAGGTTGCCAAGCAGTTCGAGCTTGGTGGAAACCTTGGCGCCGCCAACGACCGCCGCAACCGGACGCTTCGGTGTTTCAAGCGCCGCCGTCAGCGCTTCAAGTTCAGCCTGCATGCCGCGTCCGGCATAAGCGGGCAGCAGATGCGCGAGGCCTTCGGTCGAGGCATGCGCACGATGCGCGGCCGAGAAGGCGTCGTTGACATAGACGTCGCCGAGCTTCGCGAGCGCCGCAGCAAAATCGTGATCGTTCTTTTCTTCGCCCTTGTGGAAGCGCGTATTTTCCAGCAGCAGGACCTCGCCGTCCTTCATCTTCGCCACCGCTTCTTCAGCCGGCGCGCCGATGCAATCGGACGCGAACGCGACGGGCAAACCCAGATGCTCGGGCAGCGCCGCCGCAATGGCTTTCAAAGAATTGGCTTCGTCCGGTCCGTTCTTCGGGCGGCCGAAATGCGCGAGCAGGATAACGCGCGCGCCTTTCTTGACGAGTTCCTGAATGGTCGGCGCGATGCGCTCGATGCGCGTGGCGTCCGCGATGCGTCCATTGTCCATCGGCAGATTGAGATCGACGCGCAAAAGCACGCGCTTGGATTTGACGTCAGCCTGATCGAGGGTGCGGAAGGCGCTCATGCGGAAATGACTCGTGATGTTGCCGACAACAAAGAAAAGGGCGCGTTCCTTTGAAAGAACGCGCCCTATTGGTCTTAGAGCAGCTTGCCCATGGCGACGGCGGTGTCGCTCATGCGGTTCGAGAAGCCCCACTCGTTGTCATACCAGGAGAGGATGCGCACGAACGTGCCGTCCATCACCTTCGTCTGGTCCATGTGGAACACCGACGAATGTGAATCGTGGTTGAAGTCGATCGAGACATTCGGCGTGTTGGTGTAGCCGAGAATGCCCTTCAGCTGGCCGTCCGCCGCAGCCTTGATGGCGGCGTTGACTTCAGCAACCGTGGTCGCGCGCTTGGCGACGAACTTCAGGTCGACGACCGAGACGTTCGGGGTCGGCACGCGGATCGCCGAGCCGTCGAGCTTGCCGTTGAGTTCCGGCAGCACGAGGCCGACGGCCTTGGCGGCGCCGGTCGATGTCGGGATCATCGACAGCGCCGCAGCGCGGGCGCGGTAGAGATCCTTGTGCATCGTGTCCAGCGTCGGTTGGTCGCCGGTGTAGGAATGAATCGTCGTCATGAAGCCCTTCTCGATGCCGATGGCGTCGTTGAGGACCTTGGCGACCGGCGCGAGGCAGTTGGTCGTGCACGAGGCGTTCGAGATCACGAGGTGATCCTTGGTCAGCTTGTCGTGGTTCACGCCGAAGACGACCGTGAGGTCGGCATTGTCGCAAGGCGCCGAGACGATGACGCGCTTGGCGCCGGCCTCGAGATGCGCGGCGGCCTTGTCGCGCGTCACGAAGATGCCCGTGCATTCCAGCGCGATGTCGACGCCGAGTTCCTTGTGGGGGAGCTCGGACGGATTGCGGATCGCCGTGACCTTGATCGGGCCGAAGCCGACGTCGATCGTGTCGCCGTCAACCGTGACCTTGTGCGGAAAGCGGCCATGCACCGAGTCGAACCGCAGCAGATGCGCATTCGTCTCGACCGGGCCAAGATCGTTGATGGCCACGACCTTGATGTCCGTGCGGCCGGATTCGACAATCGCCCGCAAGACATTGCGGCCGATCCGACCGAAACCGTTGATCGCGACCTTGACCGTCATCTTTTCTCTCCTCGAATGATTAACGCCGGGCGAACCCGACCGGATTTATGAGCTTTTCATACAGCAAGGCGCGTCAGACCGGCAAACGCTGCCTTGTTTTGTGCCTAACGCGGCAAACGCTTGAGCGCCGCCTCGGCCACGGCTTCCGCCGTGATGCCGAAATGTTCGTAGAGCTTCTTGTAGGGCGCGCTCTCGCCGAAGCTCTTCATGCCGATGAAGGCGCCCTTGTCGCCGATCAGCGCGTCCCAGCCCATGCGGACCGCTGCTTCGACCGCGATGCGCACCGGCGCGTCGCCGATCACCTTCGCGCGATAGGCGTCATCCTGATCGAGGAACAGGTCCATGCAGGGCACCGAAACCACACGGGCGGAAACGCCCTTGGCCTTGAGAAGATCACGGCCCGCGAGCGCGATTTCAACTTCGGAGCCCGAAGCGAAGATTGTCACCTGAGCGGCGCCTTCAGCGGGCGCGAGCTCATAAGCGCCACGCGCGCAGAGGTTTTCTTCCACGAAGCTGGTGCGCACCTGCGGCAGGTTCTGGCGGGTCAACGCCAGGATGGAGGGCGTGTTGCGCGCCTCCAGCGCCGCCTGCCAGCACTCGATTGTCTCGGTCTGGTCGGCAGGGCGGAAGACGTTGAGGTTCGGGATCGCGCGAAGCGACGCGATGGTCTCGACCGGCTGATGGGTCGGGCCATCTTCGCCAAGGCCGATGGAATCATGCGTCAGCACTTCGATATGACGCGTCTTCATCAGCGCGGCGAGACGCAGCGCAGGGCGCATGTAATCTGCGAAGACCAGGAAGGTCGCGCCCGACGGAATATAGCCGCCATGCAGCGCCATGCCGTTGACGGCCGCCGCCATGCCGTGTTCGCGAATGCCCCAATGCACGAAACGCCCCGCATAATTCCCGGGCGAGATCGCCGGCGTCGCCGCGACCTTGGTGTTGTTGGAGCCGGTGAGATCGGCCGAGCCGGTGATGAGTTCCGGCACTGCCGCAGCCAGAACCGCAATGGCGGCTTCCGACGCCTTGCGGGTGGCGATGGAGGTCGCATCCGAGGCAAGGCGCTGCTTGGCGGTGCGCACGGCGTCCGTGAGGCCCGGTGCGCTGTCGCCCTTCATGCGACGCTCGAATTCGGCGCGCTTGTCGGCGGGCATGGCGTCGAGCTTTTCAGCCCGCCACGTCTTGGCGACGCGCTTGCCCTTCTTGCCGGCCTTGCGCCACGCGGCGAGAATGTCGTCCGGGATGACGAAGGGCTCATAGGGCCAGTTGAGCGCGAGGCGGGCGCCGGCGATCTCCTCGGCGCCGAGCGGCTCGCCATGGGCCTTGGACGTGCCGGCGCGCTTGGGGGCGCCATAGCCGATCTGCGTCTTGCAGGCGATGAGCGTCGGCTTGTCGGACTTCTGGGCGCGGCGGATGGCGCGCAGGATCGCCTTCTCGTCATGGCCGTCAATGCGCACGGCGTTCCAGCCGCAAGCCTTGAAGCGCATGATCTGATCGACGGAATCAGCCACCGAGAGCGGGCCGTCGATGGAAATCTCGTTGTCGTCCCACATGACGATCATCCGGTTGAGCTTGAGATGGCCGGCAATGGCGATCGCTTCCTGCGAGACGCCCTCCATCAGGTCGCCGTCGGAGGCGAGCACATAGGTGAAATGGTCGACGGCGTCGCCGAATTCGGCGTTCATCATGCGCTCGGCGAGCGCCATGCCGACCGCCGTGGCGATGCCCTGCCCAAGCGGGCCGGTGGTCGTCTCGACGCCACGGGTGATGAAGTTTTCCGGATGACCGGGGGTCTTCGAGCCGAGCTGGCGAAAATTCTTGATCTCGTCGATCGTCATGCCCGGCGTGCCGGTCAGATAGAGAATCGCGTAGAGCAGCATCGAGCCGTGGCCGGCCGACAGGACGAAACGGTCGCGGTCGGGCCAGGCCGGGTCGGCGGCGTCATATTTCAACACGTCGCGGAACAGGACGGTGGCGATGTCGGCCGCGCCCATGGGCAGGCCCGGATGGCCGGATTTCGCCTTTTCGACCGCATCCATCGCAAGGGCGCGGACAGCATTGGCCATCGACTGGTGGGTGACGCTCATGATGCTCTTTTCCAGTGGCGCAGGCCCGGTCGCGGCGGATGGGCCCGGAGAAGGGAAGCGCGCCAGCGCAATGGCGGCTCGCGAGGACGCTATCCCGTGAAGATCGAGAGGCGCGCGTTTGATAACAGGTCACCCTTGCCTGTCAACGCAAGCTGAGGGAGCCATGGGGCGCCTTTCAGCCATGTTGCACAGGCATTTCGTCAGGGCGCCTCACGAATGAGCTGTGGGACCCAGCCATGAGCGCGTTGACGTTCAACATGTTTCCGCTCCTAATGGGCGTGGATCTTTAACCATGGACCCCATGAGACTGCCAGAACGCCTCGATATGCCGCTCAAGCGACTGGCCGCCGCCCTCGATCATCTCGAGGCCGCTGCTGAACGCCGCGCGGAGAGCGACGCCCATCGGGCGGACCTCGAAGAGGAATTCGCGGTCATGCAGGACGACCGCGCCCGGCTCGGCCTCGAGCTCGAAACCTCGGCCACGCGAATCCGCAAGCTTGAAGACGCCCATGACGAAGTGGCCCGCCGCCTCGCCGCGGCCGGCGCGTCGATCCGCGGCCTGCTGGGCGAGGACGAGCCCGCGTCGGACGTCGCACCCTCCGAAGAGGAAGCCTGAGCCATGTCGCAGGGCGAAGCCTCCTCGGTTCAGGTCACCATCGCCGGACGCTCCTTCCGCATGGCCTGCGCGCCCGGCGAGGAAGAACATCTGGAAGTCCTCGCGGCGCAGATCGACAAACGCATCCAGGACATGCGCGTCGCCTTCGGCGAGATCGGCGACCAGCGGCTCACCGTCATGGCCGCCATCACCATGGCGGACGAACTCTCCGAAAACCGCCACCGCGTCGCGGACCTCGAAGACCAGGTGGCCGCTCTCCAGCAGGCGGCAGCCGACAAGGCGGATGCCTCGGCAGCCTTGGTCGAGAGCATGGCCCAGACCATCGACCTCGCGGCGCGCCGGATTGAAGGCATCGCGCATAGCGTGGGTGGGGTGAAGGGTTAGTTTCGCCGTCATTGCGAGCGCAGCGAAGCAATCCATCTTTCGTCGCTTTGCGTGGCCGCAATGACGATGCCCCCTTCCCCTTCGGGCTCCGACACCCTAGATTAGCAATGCGGCGCTGCGGGGTGCGTGTTGGACCAGTATTCCCGGGGCTTATCGATCTCTAAGGGAGCTGTCCCTGGCCTCGTCCGTGGACTTGGTCATATGGCGCCCACCTACGTTGTAGGTTCCCGGGATCGATGTCCCACGGCTTTTGTGGCCCGCACCCTTCTCTTCCAGCCCGACCCGGCGCGCATGGCATGACCTCACCGGGACACGGCCCCCTCCCAGACCAGACCAAAGTTGAATTGCGCGCGCAAGCGCTCGCGCGCCGCGACGCGCTGCCGCCAAATGCGCGCGCTGAAGCCGGCGCCCTGATTGCCGCCCGCGTCGCCGCGCTGGCGCTGCCGGATGGCCCGGTCGCTGCATATTGGCCCATCCGCAGCGAGGCCGATCCCCGCCCTGCCGCGGCGCTGCTGCGGGCGCGCGGTTGCGCCATTCTCCTGCCCTGCGTCATGGCGGACCGCATCGTGTTCCGGATCTGGAACGAGGACGACGCTCTGTTCAAAGGCGAACTTGGGATGATGGAGCCCACCCCTGAAGCGCGGGCCCTTGCGCCAGCGACGCTGCTGGTCCCGCTCGCCGCCTTCGATCGGCGCGGCCATCGCATCGGCTATGGGAAAGGGTTCTACGACCGCGCGCTTGCGGCGCTCGGGCGCGCGACCACGATCGGAATCGCGTTCGCCACGCAAGAAATCCCACTGATTCCCGACGAGCCGCACGACCATCCGCTCGATTTCGTGGTAACGGAGCAGGAAACCATCGACACGCGCGTGACACGGGGCTCCTGAAAGATGCGTCTGCTTTTCATCGGCGACATTGTCGGACGCGCTGGCCGCGCTGCATTGCTTGATCGCCTTCCGGCGCTGCGCGCCCGTTATGCGCTCGATTTCGTCATCGTCAACGGCGAGAACGCCGCCGGCGGCTTCGGCATCACGGAAGCCATCTGCGACGAGTTTCTGGGCGCGGGCGCCGATTGCGTGACGCTCGGCAATCACTCCTTCGACCAGCGCGAGGCGCTCGTCTTCATCGAGCGCCAGCCCCGCCTGCTGCGCCCCGCCAATTATCCTGCCGGGACGCCGGGCCGCGGCGCCAATCTGTTCGAGACGGAAAAAGGCCAGCGCGTTCTGGTGATGAACGCCATGGGCCGGGTGTTCATGGACCCGATGGACGACCCCTTCGCGGCGGTGGAGCGCGAGATGGGCGCCTGTCCGCTGGGGCTCGGCTGCGACGCCTTCGTGCTCGACATGCACGCCGAGACGACCTCCGAGAAAATGTCCATGGGCCACTTCTGCGACGGCCGCGCGAGCCTTGTGGTGGGCACCCACACCCACATCCCGACCGCCGACCACCAGATCCTGCCCGGCGGCACCGCCTACCAGAGCGACGCCGGCATGACGGGCGACTACGATTCGGTCATCGGCATGGACAAGGAAGAGCCGCTCCGCCGTTTCACCCGCAAGATCCCGGGCGGCCGCTTCGAGCCCGCCGACGGCGCTGCGACCCTGTGCGGGCTGGCGGTGGACATCGATGATTCCACCGGGCTGTCGCGGGCGGTGGCGCCGCTGCGCATGGGCGGGCGGCTCGCCCCGGCGTTGCCGGAGTTTTGGGATTAGCCTCACGACGAGCGGCCCCCTTCAATTTAGCTCCGCCCGAGCGTATAAGGCGCCACACTCCATTCACATGCGTCTTCGAGGGGTCCATGGCAGGCCATAGTCAGTTCAAGAACATCATGCACCGCAAGGGGAAGCAGGACGCTGTGCGGTCCAAGCTGTTCTCCAAGCTCGGGCGTGAAATCACCGTGGCGGCCAAGATGGGCATGCCCGACCCCAACATGAACCCGCGTTTGCGCGCGGCGAGGATGGCCGCGCG
>JANXTB010000082.1 GCA_025356415.1 Hyphomicrobiales bacterium | reverse complement strand
CTCTTCCGGCGCCTTGTCGATCTGGTCATAGGCGGTGAAATGGGCGCCGCCGGTTTCAGCGAGAACCTTCGTGATCGCCGCCGTCAGCGACGTCTTGCCGTGGTCAACGTGACCGATCGTGCCGATGTTGCAATGCGGCTTGGTACGCGCAAATTTTTCCTTGGCCATGCTTCATCCAGATGGTTGAGCCGCCGGCCAAGGGCCGGGCGGTCGAGTTGCAAACGCGCGCGGGAGATAGACGGGTGCGAGGCAAAGGGCAAGGGGGAAGTGGTTGGCGGGCGGGACCAGCCGGACTTGCCCCTGTCTGGAATATCCCGGTGTCTGGCAAGCAAAAAGACTGTGACGGTCGGGCGACGGAGCATGACGGGCCTGAATGCAAGCCGGCTCGGGTGCGGCGCCACGGAAGCGTGACGTCAAGAGCCAATAGTTGCAATCGCAGCTTGAACAGAGCATTATAAAACAATTGCGATGTTTTTTGGATTTTAAATGAATCTCGTTTCTTCCGTAATGACGGCCATTGGGTCGCCTTTTTCAGGCAATCTGCAGGCGCATCGCGCACTGAGATGGCGTTTCCGTTCGTTGCGAGCACGTTTGACAGGATTGAAATTCAGAAAACTCGATAGGCCCTTTAATTCGAAAGCTGAAATCATCACGATCGGCAACACCGACCGCGTTAGTGGCTTGGCGCGCTCATATCGCTACGAGATGAAGCGGCTAGAAACCCCTGGCGGTGCAGGCCAGACGCGCTCCAGCGACAAGACAGTGATCATATTAGGACAACCAAGAGGGTACCGTCGCTTGCTCGCGACCGCGCCGAAGGGATTTCGAACTAGTTACAGAATCGGCCTTTGGGTCACGGAATTCGATTGCATACCGCCTGACTGGCGCTTTGCGCTCGATATCGTGCACGAAATCTGGACTCCCTCGACATTTTGCGCCAAGGCGATCCGGGCGGAGACCGACATACCTGTGAAAGTCGTACCGCACTCTGTTTCCATTCCCGATGTCGCTCCCATGAATCGGAGACAGTTCGGGATTAAACCAGATCAATTTCTCGCCCTGGCCATCATGGACCTGCGCAATTGCCCGGATCGCAAAAATCCTGTCGCCCATGTCCGGGCATGGAAAATGGCGTTCGCAGCTGACCCCACCGCTCACTTGCTGATGAAAGTCCGGTTCTCTCATCGCACGCAATTCATGAAGCAGGAATTGCTGAAGGAGTTGGATGGAGCCGAGAATATTTCACTCACTGAACTTGTCCTGACCGACCTGGAAATGACAGCATTTCAGAAGATGGGCGATGTCTTCCTATCGCTCCATCGATCAGAAGGATACGGCCTCAATATCAAAGAAATGCTCGAAATCGGGGTTCCGACGATTGCGACCGGCTGGTCCGGCAATATGGATTTCATGCCTTTGTATGCAAACGCCATTTCGATCCGGTTCGAGCTCGTCCCCTATGCGGATCGGACATTTCATTATGAAGGGAGCAACCTGCGTTGGGCCGAGGCGGATGTAGCGCATGCCGCCGCTGCTCTTCGCGATATAAAACGACAATGGCAAGATGCGCGGCGCACCATGCCGTCGATGCTTGCCAGCTGAGCACATTCTGGACACTTTATTCGAGATGTTCGGATGAAAAAGTTTAACGCTCTGGCTTCGTAAAAGGATTGAGAAAATCGACAACGCCGCGGCACCGGCCCTCATCGTGCGACTGGTCCGTGATCAGGGCGCGAAACACTGGCGGGCCTATACGGCGGCCTTTTTGTGCATGGCGATTGTCGCTGGCGCTACGGCCGGCATGGCTTGGCTTATGCGCGATGTCATCGACAAGGTCTTCATCGCCAAGGAAAGTTTGGCGGTCTGGATGATCGCAAGCGCCATGGTCGTGTTGAGCGTTGCAAAAGGTTTTGCGGCCTATGGCCAGCAGGTCATCCTGACCCGCGTCGCAAACGGCATCGTTGCAGACCTGCAAAAGCGTATTTACGACAAGATGCTTGCAATGAGCGTTGGCTATTTCGGCGCGCGGCACTCGACAGAATTCATCGCCCGCCAGTCATTCGTCACCCAGTCGGTGTCCAGCGCCCTGAACATGCTGGTGACAGCGTTCGCACGCGATTCGCTGACGATGATCGGCTTGATGACTATCATGATCCTGCAGGACCCGCTCATGTCCATCATGGCGCTGACTGTCATGCCTTTCGCTGTGGTGGGCACCCGCCGCCTTTCCGGGCGCGTGCGCAAAATTATTCTGACGGAATTTGCTGGTTTCACAAACATTATGGAATCCCTGCAGGAGACTGCGCAGGGCATCCGCATCGTGAAAGCCTTTACGCTCGAGCCGCGCATGCGTCAGAAGCAGCATGCGGCCATCGACGCTTTGGAAAGCGCAGCAAACAAAATGGCCTTGGTGGGCGCACGCTCAAGCCCGATGATGGAAACCCTCGGCGGCCTCGCAATCGCGATCGTGGTTATGTATGGCGGCTCGCGCGTCATCAACGACGGGGCCGCCCCCGGCGCGTTCTTTTCCTTTATAACAGCGCTCCTGCTGGCCTATGAACCGGCCAAACGCCTGGCTCGCCTGAACGTAGACCTCAGCGCCTGCATGCCCGGCGTCGCCATGGTTTACGCATTTCTGGAAGAACAATCCGCCGAGCACGAACCTCCCGGCTTGCCGGAGCTATCGATCGGGCCTGCGCGTATTGAGTTCAAGGATGTGCGTTTCAGCTACAGGGCCGGCGAGCTCGTCTTATGCGACCTCAGCCTGATCGCCGAGGGTGGGCACACAACTGCTCTCGTTGGCCGCTCAGGCGCTGGGAAAAGCACGCTCATGAGCGCAATGTTGCGTTATTGGGAGATGGATTCAGGCGCGATCTTTATCGATGGGCAGAATATAGCAAAGGTCTCCCGAGATTCGCTGCGCCGCGCAGTGTCCTATGTCAGTCAGGAAACGTTTCTCTTTAAGGGAACGATCCGGGAAAATATTGCCCTGGGTCGATCAGGAGCTCGCGAAGACCAAATCATTGCCGCGGCTAAAGCGGCATACGCACATGCCTTCATCTCAACGTTTGAATTCGGTTACGACACACAATGTGGCGAACATGGAATGCAACTCTCCGGTGGCCAACGCCAACGCATCGCCATTGCGCGCGCCTTTTTGAAAAACGCTCCAATTCTTCTGCTGGACGAAGCAACCTCGGCTTTGGATGCGGAATCGGAACGCGCCGTGCAAGAAGCTCTTGATAGACTGCGTGAAGGGCGAACGACCCTCGTCATCGCTCACCGACTTTCGACCGTGTGCAACGCTGACAACATCTGTGTGATCAATCAGGGACAGGTTGCGGAATGCGGGAGGCATGAGGCTCTAACCGCCCTCCCCGGTAGCCTCTACGGCTTGATGGTCGATTCCCAATTTGCGAAAGAGCGCAAACCGGAAGACGTGAGATGACCGCAAGCGGGATCAAAGGGGCTTTTTAAACCACGACCAAGTTCTCTTCCGCCAGCGCCTATTTTTCAAAGATCTCGACCGAATTTCAGGCTTTGGACAGAAATGCGTTTTCAACAAGAGAGCTTTTGAATCATGATCACTCGCGAGATTTCCGGGTCTGCTGAAAACACTCTCATTGCAACAACGCTTTCAGACGGGCCGCCACTGCGAAGAAGAATCATCATTGATGTGACAGACTTCGTTGCGTATATGGTGAAATCTCAGACGGTTTCCGGCATTCAACGCGTCATCAGTGCAATTGCTGAACAATCGACCGATCCGGAACATGTGATCTTTTCTGTTCGCTCGATGGGCGCTTTCCGCGTGATCCCATATGGGGCGGGTATACGGCCCATCGACACGATCAATACTTATATCAAATGGAAACGCGCGATCAGAACTATTCGCACGAGGCGTTCCGGCCTGGCGCAACGATTTCGGATGGTCATGCCAGCCCTTTCGGGAAGGCGGCGCCTTCGATTTCGTCGGGTTAAATTTCGTTCGACGGACATCTACTTCATTTTCGGGGCGGTCTGGAACAAAAAGTCTTTTCTGCAAAAGGTCGCAACAGAAAAGCTCGACCATGGAATGCAGATCGGTGTCTTCGTCCACGATGCGATCCCGATTTTCGGTGAAAACTTCGTATCCTATGAGGCCTATCGTAATTTCAGCGAGTATCTGGAATGGATAGACACATGGGCTGACAAAATTTATTGCAATTCTATTTTTTCAAAATCGGACCTGGTCAGGACGAACATTGTCGCCAAGGCTTCCGAGGCGGATGTAATTTTGCTGGCGCATGAGTTCTGTGCAAATGAAGATAACGGCGCGCGGGGCTCAGGCCAGGACGCCCGGCACTTCGTCCGCGTGCACTGTCAGCAACACCATAGTGACGAGTTCGTTATTTGTGTTGGAACAATCGAGGCCCGCAAGAACCAGGCTGCCCTGGTGCGAGCCTGGGCGGACCTTGCGCGAGAACGACGCATGCCCGTTTTGATCCTCGTCGGAAAATTTACTCATAACGCCGAGCCTATCCGGATTATTCTTGACCGCGACAGGCCGCCGGTCGCGGTCCTTGAGAATGCGAATGACGCAATGCTTGCGCAGCTCTACAGGGATTGTCGTTTCACAATTTTTCCAAGCCTCTTTGAGGGATGGGGTCTCCCAGTTGGTGAGAGCCTTTGGTTTGGAAAACATTGCCTGGCCTCCAAGGCCAGCTCTATTCCCGAGGTTGGCGCCGACCACGCGATTTATTTCGACCCGCATTCTGTCGATGACATCAAGAACAAGATCCGAGATTTCCTCGATGGAAGAATTACGCTTCTGGCGCCACCCCGTTCGTCTTTGAAGACATGGAGGCAAGTTTCCGAGGAAATTATCGAAAAACTGCAACAGCTGTAAACGAGGTCAAAACGCGTCCAGATTCTTTCCTTAATTTACGGAGCCGGGCCCGGGCATCATAAATATAAATGCCATTTTCTGGCTCAACGCTGAGGCAGGCCGTCAAGAAATTTGGAGCGGGTACAGGGAATCGAACCCTGGTATTCAGCTTGGAAGGCTGCTGCTCTACCATTGAGCTACACCCGCGTCGGGCAGAGATATGCCCTGCCCGATCGGTTTTTGCAATGGGGCGCTGGCGGCTTGCCGGGAAGCTTTGCGGAGCCGATATAGTTCGCGACCCTTCTCCAGCAGGATGCGCGCGCCATGGCCAGAATCTCTCCGCCGAAAACTGTCGCAGCGCGTGCGGGGCGAGCCCTCGCGTTGCTGGCCTCGACTGTCCTGTCCCTCTTCGCCGTCGACCCGGCCGCCGCGCAGACGCGCGTCGGCGAAAAGGCGCCTGACTTCAGCGCCGAAGCCGCGCTGGCTGGCGAGAGCATCCGCTTCTCGCTGCGGGATTCGCTCGCCAAGGGCCCGGTGGTGCTCTTCTTCTATCCGCAGTCCTTCACAAGCGTCTGCACCGAGGAGGCGCATCTCTTCGCCGAGGCCATGGACGAGTTTTCTCAGGCCGGCGCCTCCGTCATCGGCATTTCGTCCGACGGCATCGAGACGCAGCGCAAGTTCTCGTCGATGGCCTGCCGGGACAAGTTCCCGGTCGCCGCCGATCCGCAGCTCAAGGTCATCAAGGCCTATGACGTCGGATTCGGCTTTGCGGGCGCGATCCTGCCCTATGCCGACCGCGTCTCCTTCGTCATCGCGCCCGACGGGCGGATCCTGTCACGCGTGAAGGCGTCGGACGCCGCGCCGCACGTGGACAAGTCGTTGGCGGCCGTGAAGGCTTGGCGAGCGTCGGTCAGGAACTGACACTCAGGGCTTGTATTCCTGCCGTGGCTGGTTGGCGATCTCGATCACTTTGCCCGCGCCCGCGCGATCCTGCTTCAGGAAGGCGGCGAACTCGGCGGGCGATGTGGCGGCGGGCGCGACCGCGCGCTTTTCGAGGAAATCGCGGAATTCGGGCTCGCTGAAGAGCTTCACAAATTGTGCGTTGAGCGCGTCGATCGCCGCCTTCGGCGTTCCCTTCGGCGCCGCCAGTCCCCACCAGGCCTGCGCCGAAAAACCGTCGAGCCCGACCTCCTTGTAGGTCGGCACATCGGGCAGGAGTTTGGAGCGCTCGGCCGTCGTCACCGCGAGCGGGCGGATGTTTCCCGCCTCAATCTGCCCGAGGAAATTCCCCAGGCCCATATTGCCGATCTGGATCTCGTTGGTGGTCAACGCCTGGGCGATCGGGCCGCCGCCGGCGAAAGGCACGGCGGCTATCTTCGTGCCCCACTGGTTGTTCATCCAGCGCACGAGCAGTTCCGGCAGCGAGCCGTGGCCCAAGGTGCCGAAGTTCAACTTGTCGGATTGCGTTTCCGCGAGCTTGCGCAATTCAGCGGGCGTTTTCGCGTCCGTCTTCGCGCTGACGGCGAGAACTTCGGTCAGGAAAAAGAGCCGTGTGATCGGCTCGAAATCTTTCTCCGCGTCGTAGGGAAGCTTGTCGAACAGGTACGGGTTGAACGACATGGTGTTGTGGTAGACGGCGCAGATCGTGTAGCCGTCCGCGTCGGCCCGCGCGCAGGCCTGAGCGCCGATGATGCCGCTGGCGCCCGGGCGGTTCTCGATGACGAGATTCTGCCCGAACCGCGGGTTTATCTTTTCGGCGGCCGCGCGAAGGATCACGTCGGTGACGCTGCCCGGCGCAATCGGCACGATGATCCGCACCGGCTTTGCAGGATAAGTCTGCGCGGAAACGCCTGCAGCGAATCCGAGCCCGAGCAGCGCGCCGAGCGCGCAAGCCAAAACACGCATGCGTTTCCTCCCTTTGTTTTACGTTCTTTTCAACGACTCGTCGGCGCGCGGTTCACTCGGACCATGCGTCGTCAAGGAATGTGTGGATCAGCGAAAAACTGAGACGCGCCGCGCGCGGATCATATTGCGCGACGCCGGGCACGACGGGCCCTTCTTCGGCGAAGGAATGCACGACGTGGCCGAAGCACAGCATCGTCCAGTCGACGCCGGCGGCGTCCATCTCCGTCTCGAACGCATCGCGCTGCGCCTTGGGCGCCACCGGGTCCGCAGCGCCATGCGCGACAAGGATCTTCGCCTTGATGGCGCCCGGCGCTGCCGTCGGTCCTTGCGTCGTTAGATCGCCATGCAGGCAGACGATGGCGCGCGCGCTCGTGCCGGCGCGTGCGAGTTCAAGCGCGTTGCCGCCGCCGAAGCAGAAACCCATTGCAGCCGTGCGATGTCCGTCGCCAAGGCCACGCGCTTTTGCGCTTGCCAGCATCGTCTCAAACCCGGCAGTGATGCGCGCGCGGCGCTCGGCCCAATTCGTGCGCAGGCCGTCCGCAAGTTGGGCGGCTTCGGGCGGGCCGGCGACAGTCTTGCCCCCACCAAAACTGTCCGCGATGAAGATGTGATAGCGGCCAGCCGCAATCTCCTGCGCCTGCCTGATCGCCGCTTCGGTGACGCCAAGCCAGTTTGGCGAGAAAAGAATCAACGGCGCATTGGCGGGCGCGCCCGCGCCGCGCACCAGCGCGCCAATCGCCTCGACCGAGCCCGCGGAATAGGAAATGCGTTCAACAGACACTCTAACTTCCTCAATCAGGAGAGGCGGATTTCGCCAATGATCCCGGCGTCGAAACCGCCGAAGAACAAACGTCCGCTGGAATGAGTCATGATGCAACGCGGCCCGCTGCCAGGTACCGGGATTTCGTATTCGCCAAGCACCTCGCCAGACGTCGTCATGTGGCCGATTGCATTTGTGAAATTCTCGGTGAACCAGAGCTCGCCATTGGCGGCAACCGTCACGCCGCGCAAGGAGGCCTCGGGCGTCGGCACGCGATGCTCGGTAATCCTGCCTTCGCGATCGAGCCGGCCGAGCGCGTTCGAACTCGTCTCGACGAACCAGAGCGTGCCGTCGGGATGCGCGGCGATGGCGCGCGGCTGGCTGTTCGTTGTCGGGATCCAATATTCGCGCACGCGGCCATCCATCGAGATGCGCCCGATGCGCCCGCCGCCTGCTTCCGAAAACCACAGGTCGCCGTCGCGCTCCACCATGGCGAGCGGCCGACTGCCGGGCGTGATCCCGCCTGAAAATTCGCGAATGACGCCCGAGGCGTCGATACGGCCGATCTTGTCGGCGTCGGTTTCCGAGAACCAGATCGCGCCATCAGGCCCAAGCGCGATCGCGTCCGGGCCGGCATTGGGCGTCGGCACGGCGAATTCATCGATGCGGCCGTCGAGGGTAATGCGCCCGATGCGATTGCCCTTCTTCTGGGTGAACCAGAGGCAGCCGTCCGCGCCCGCAATGATGCCGATGGGATTGCTGGCGGGATCGGCCAGCGCGAATTCATCGATGCGGCCCGTCGCCGGATCGAGGCGGCCAATCTTCCCCGCCCCGCTCTCGCAGAACCAGACGGCGCCGTCCGGCCCTTCGGTGAGGATGTACGGACCGCTGCCCGGGGTCGGAATGTGATGCGCCGTAAAACCCGGCAGAGCCTTCGCCACGCCCATGCGTTTCCACCTGTCCTTTTCAGGAAGGCTAGGCGGCGGTCAGAATGGGGTCAAGCTTTTATCGATAAAATGATAAGTACAAACATCTTTATCGACAACAAGCGCTTGGCAGGAGGCATGGTTTTTGGCAAGACGGAACACGAGGAGCATTCCGTGAGCGACACGCAAACCAGCGCCACTCTGACGTCGACGATCTTCGCGACCTTGCGCGAGGAGATTCTGTCCGGCGCCCTGCCCCCGGATTCGAAGATCAACATCCGCGGGCTTTGCGAGCGCTTCGACGTCGCCTTCAGCCCCGTGCGCGAGGCCCTGAACCGCCTCTCAAGCCAGAACCTCGTGCGGCAGACCGACCGGCGCGGCTTCAAGGTTTCGCCCGTGAGTCTCACGGAGCTCGCCGATATCACCCGCGCGCGCTGCCTGGTGAACGAGGCGGCGCTGCGCGCCTCGATCGCGCACGGCGGCGCCGATTGGGAGGAAGCCGTCGTGCTCGCCTTTCACCGGCTCCTGCGAACGCCACGCGATGACCGCAGCCCCGGCGAATCGCAATGGACGCTGGCGCACAGGCAATTCCACCAGAGCCTTCTCGCCGGGTGCGGCTCTGACTGGCTGCTGGCCTATTGCGATCATCTCTTCGACGCCGCCGAACGCTACCGGCTGATTGGCTTGTCGGCGGGCGGAAACTGGGGCGACGCCGACGCGGAACATCGCGCCATCATGCAGGCCGTCATCGACCGCAAGGCTGATGAGGCCGTGCGACTGCTTTGCGAGCATTTCGAGAAGACGAAAAGACAGCTGCGATTGCTGCTCGCGCGCGCGGGCGGGTGACCGTTTCGGAGCGCTGAGATGTCAGAGGCGCTTGTTGGCGAAAGCTCGCCCGGAACCCGATTTTAGATAGCGCTCAAATGGCCGACATGAAGATCGTCAGCAGAGCAAGAACCGTCCGTATGGCCGATGAGAAAAGCAACCGGGAGTTGCAAGATACTGCTCGGAGCCTGCAAGCTTTTAACGCGGCTCTGCAGTCCCCGCGCCTCCCGGCTAACGGCAATATAACGCGAGCGGCGGAGACGGGCCATACCCTTTTCCAGCCCTACGCCCCAACGAAAGGCGCACCAGCAGCGCCATCGAGCGCGCCGACGGCACCGTTAAATTCAACGCGCGCGAGACGAGGGCGTACGGGGCGACGTCGCAGAAGGCGTCTGAACTTGCGCAGTCGGAAGAAAAATGAAATCTGAAAAGTCCGCCTGCGTTCCTTCGCAACTGCGGCTTGCCGAGCCGAAGCCCAAAGGGCGAAGGCTGGTGGGGGAAGCAGGACTCGAACCTGCGAAGGCTTAGCCAGCGGATTTACAGTCCGCCCCCTTTGCCGCTCGGGACATTCCCCCAACGAGGGGCATGCCCCCCGACGAAAAAGCCCCGTGTCTCCGCGGGGCAAATCCGTGAGCGCGCTTATGCTGGGAGCGCGCCGGACTGTCAACCCAAAAAGGCTGCGGCGCGGCCGTTCAACGCTTTAGATCACGCACAACGTCATATCGCCTGGTCATCCATCGGAAGCCGGTGTTTGCCTCCGGCTCCGCCGCGTGACACACAGAGCTCCATGAGCAGAAAACGCCCCGACGCCCCACGCGACAAACGCCCCTCCACACCCCGCGCGCCCGAGCGCCCCGACCAGCGCGCGCCCCGCGAGGCCACGCCCTGGAAGGGCGAGCGGCCAAGTGAACGACAGGGTGAACGGCAAGGCGAACGCAAGACCGTTTCGCGCAGCCGCGGCCATGCGCGCCCGGCGGCGACGCCGTCGGATGTCGCCCTGCTCTACGGTTTCCACGCCGTGCGCGAGGCCCTGCGCTCGCAGCACCGCACCATCCTGCGCGTGGTGGCGACCGAGGCCGCAGCCGAGAAGCTCGCGCCCGAACTCACCGCACGCCAGATCACGCCGCAGATCGTCAGCTCCGAGACCATCGGCCAGCGCCTGCCGGCTGATTCCGTCCATCAGGGCGTGTTGATGGAAGCCCGCCACCTGCCCGACCTCGATCTTGGCGACTTGCCGGACGACGGGTTCATCCTCGTTCTCGACCAGGTGACCGACCCGCACAATGTCGGCGCGATTCTGCGCACGGCGGCGGCCTTCAAGCTCGATGGCATCGTGACGACGGAGCGCCATTCGCCCGCCATCTCGGGCGTGCTCGCCAAGGCGGCCTCTGGCGGGCTCGAGCATGTGCCGATCGTGACCGTGGTCAATCTTGCCCGCGCGCTCGACACGCTCGGCAAGCGCGGCTTCCTGCGAGTCGGGCTGGATTCCGAGGGGCCACGTTCGCTCGAAGACGAAGTGCTGACGCGGCCGCTCGCGCTGGTGCTCGGCGCCGAAGGCAAGGGCCTGCGCCGCCTGACGCGCGAGAATTGCGACGTGCTGGCGCGCATCGACATGCCCGGCGCAATCAAGA
>JANXTB010000025.1 GCA_025356415.1 Hyphomicrobiales bacterium | reverse complement strand
CGGCCCTCCTGCGATTCCAGGGTGAAGATCGGCAAGAAGGAAACGGTGATGACCAGCAGGCTGAAGAACAGCGCCGGCCCGACCTCGCTCGCCGCCTCGACCAGGACGTCCACCCGGGGCTTATCAGGCGGCGCGCGTTCCAGGTGTTTGTGGGCGTTCTCGACCATCACGATCGCCGCGTCGATCATCGCCCCAACTGCGATGGCGATGCCGCCGAGGCTCATGATGTTCGACCCGAGCCCGATCGCCTTCATGCCGGCGAAAGCCATCAGGATGCCGACCGGCAGCATGAGGATGGCGACGAGCGCGCTGCGAAGATGCAGCAGGAACACGATGCAGACCAGCGCGACGATGGCGCTCTCCTCCAAGAGCGTGCGCTTTAGCGTGTCGATCGCGGCCTCGATGAGGCGCGAGCGGTCGTAGACCGGAACGATCTGTGCGCCCCCTGGCAGGCTCGCGCCGATATGCGCCAGGCGCTCCTTCACGTTTTCGATCACGGATAGAGCGTTGGCGCCAAACCGTTGAAGGACAATGCCGCTGGCGACCTCGCCCTCCCCATTGAGTTCGGTGATGCCGCGGCGCTCGTCAGGCCCGATCTCGACGCGCGCCAGGTCGCCCAGCCGCAGCGGCACGCCGCCTAGCGTCTTCAGAACGATGTTCTCGATATCGGTTGTGGATTTGATATAGCCGCGGCCGCGCACCATGAACTCGAACTCGGAGAGTTCAAGCGTGCGCCCGCCGACGTCGCGGTTGCTGGCGCGCACGGCGTCGCGCACCATCGCAAGCGAAACTCCCTGGGCGCGCAGGCGGAGTGGATCGACGACGATGTTGTACTGCTTCACAAAACCGCCGACCGACGCGACCTCGGCGACGCCCTCCGCCCGCGAGGCGGCGAAGCGCACGACCCAGTCCTGAAGCGAGCGCAGCTCAGCAAGCGAGAGGTCCTTGGCGACGACCGCATATTGGTAAACCCAGCCGACACCGGTGGCGTCCGGTCCGAGGCCGGGAGTCACTCCGCCGGGCAGGCGCTGAGCCGCCGCGTTGAGAAATTCGAGCACGCGGCTGCGGGCCCAATAGGGGTCGGTGCCATCCTCGAAGATGACGTAGACGAAGGACACGCCGAAAAACGAAAAGCCACGGACCACCTTCGATTTCGGCACGGTCAGCATAGCCGTCGTCAGGGGATAAGTGACCTGATCCTCGACGACTTGCGGCGCCTGGCCCGGATACTCGGTGTAGACGATGACCTGCACGTCCGAGAGGTCAGGGAGGGCGTCGAGCGGCAATGTTTTGAGCGCGTAGAGGCCGGTCCCCACGGCGAAAGCAGTGCCGACAAAGACGAGCACCAGATTGCGGGCGGACCAGGCGATGAGCCGGGCGATCATGGCGCCTGCTCCGCGTTCGCCAGGCCGCGCAGGGCGGCCTTGAGGTTGCTTTCGGCGTCGATCAGGAAGTTGGCCGACACGACGACCTTGTCGCCGGCCTCGACGCCGTTGCGAACTTCGGTGAGACCGCCGCCGCGGACCCCCGTGTCCACTTCGCGCGGTTCGAAGCGGCCGTCTCCGCGGTCGACGATCACCACCCGGCGGTCGCCGGAATCGATGACCGCGCTGTCGGGCACGGCGATTACCGGCGCGCCAGCGCTGCTTGCAATCGCCACCTCCGCGTACATGTCGGGCAGCAGCACGCCATCAGGGTTGGCGATTTCGATGCGCGCGCGCGTCGTCCGAGTCTCCTTCGCGATCTGCGGATACAGCAGCGCCACTTGGCCCTCGAAGGTGCGACCGGGGAGGCTGCGGATGCGGACTGTCGCCGGCGCGCCGACGCGCACCGCCGCGAGATCGTTTTCATTGATGTCAGCCACGACCCAGACGGTCGAGAGGTCCGCTAGCCGGAACAACACGTCGCCGGCCGTCGCCTTCATGCCTTCGACGACATTGCGTTCGAGGACGACGCCGTCGCGCGGAGCCGACCACGGGATCGACAACGAAGGCTGGCGAGTCTTCTCGATGTTGACGATCACGTCGGCCGGAACTCCTAGATTTTCGAGCCGCTGGCGGCCGCCGGACAGCGTCCTGCCGCCGGCGCTCAAATCGGTCAGATATTGGGCGCCAGCGGCCGCGATCTCGGCCGAATACAGCCGCATCAGCGGTTCGCCCTTCTTCACGCGGTCACCGGTCGTCACGTCCGCCACCTTGTCGATGAAGGCGTCCGAGCGCGTCGCCACGACCGTGATCCGGCGCTCGTCGATCTGAACCGCGCCTGGGGCGCGGACCTGGCGCACGATGGCCCGCCTGATGGCGGGCTCGGAGCGCACACCGGTGCGTTGCAGCCGGCCCGGCGCGAGGGTGATTGTGGTCGCGTCCTGGTCGTCGCCGTCATAAACCGGGATGTAGTCCATCCCCATCGCGTCTTTCTTCGGCGTCGGCGAGGTGTCCAGCAGACCCATCGGATTGCGATAGAAGCGCACGCGCTTCCCACGCTCGTTCCCGCCCGCCGCCAGCGCCGCCGATTGTGCTGGAGGCTCGTCGAAGCTGAGATCCTCGCTCGCCCGGACCGCAACAAAGTCCTTGCCGCTCTCCGACCGCTTAGGCTCAAGCGAATAGGCCGGCGTCCCGTCGGGATGTCTGTAATAAATCACCGGGCCGCTTGGCCGACCGGCCGACTGCGCCGGGGGCGCGGTTGTCACGACGGGGTCGCCAGCCGCGCCGAGGCCTCGCGCAATCGCGCGCAACGGGCGCTTGGCAAGCGTATCCGCGTGCTGCCCGGCCCAATAGCCGCCAGCCCCCGTCGCGATCGCTGCGAGAGCCCCGGCGATCCAGGCGGACCGGCTCATGGCCTTGCCTTCAGAATCAGTCTGCCTTCGAGCGTGCCGGTCTCGCCCTGCACCTTGGCGCCGAGCGAAAGGCGCCAACCTCCAGCCATGGTCAGTTTCGCTTTGAAGCGGTACACGCCCGGCTCCGGAGCGTCCGACTGCTCGATGCTGGAGGTCATCGTCTCCATGCCGTCGGGCGCCATGTCGATCCGCTTGGCGAAGATGACCGCGTCCGGCACGGGCTTGCCCGTCGTCGTGTCAACAAGGCGCACGTCGAGGACGGCGTCGCCAGCCTTGGCCTCCTTGGTGACGAGCTGGAATTCATAATGGCTGATCTCGGCCCAAGCGGAGGAGGAACCGGTCAGTGCGAAGAGCGCGGCCGCGGCCACGCGTAACAAAAGGAAGCGCATGTCAAAAATCCTAGGATGGTCTGCAAAACCGCGCCCAACGCGGTCACAAGCGGACGGGCGCGCGCACCTGCGAGCACGCCGACCCAACACCGGCCGAGCGGCCGGGATGGTCCTAGGTTCGTGGGGGTCTCGGCTGAGGCGCCGGTCCCGCCGGCTCGGCGGCAGCATCGTCTTCGGGGCGGAGCCTCGTTAATACGCCAAAGTTGGTCGTCGCGGTCACGGCCGCAGCGATCACCTGGAAGCACTTGGCCAGGCAGATCGATGCGAGGGGGCAGTTCTTCTCGCAGTCCGGTAACGCCGGCTTATCGGGGGGACAGCACGGCATCTCAGCTGGCTCGTGCGAGAAGCTGGCCATCGCGCCGGCGACAGGTATAGCGCGCGCCGGCGCCGTCAGCGGGGCGAAGAGGAGGCCGATCACCGCCAAAAGCGGGAGAAGCGAATGGTGAAAGCGTCTAGCCACAGAATGAATGTCGCACATCCGCAATGGTCTGAAAAGACCAGACGCTATGGGCGGGGGGTGCTAGAGCCCTAGGCAGCGGACTCCATCCGCGGCGGCTGCTCGGCGTTAGCATAAGGGAAGTCAGCAACGTTGCTTGAGCCTCACGGACCACTGCGTGCGTTTTGACCCTAGTTTCCGGTGCATGTCGCCCAAGCAGTCACGATCGGAGCCCAAAACAGGAGGCTGAGCCGCTGGGCGGCCGCCTTGCGGCTTCCGCACCCACGCAGATTAGTTGGCTGACGGCGAAGAAGGGAGAGGCTCGCCGTTCCTCGCTGGCGAGCCTCCGCTACATAAGCGCGGTCTTTGTTTCTTCGATGTCGAGCGCTCGCATCAGCGCGGCGCGCGGCGTTCTGGGACCCAAACAGAAGGTCTCGGTCTTCGTCCCTGTACTCCGTCTGGGGTAGTTGAAAAAAGCCGCCGCCTCGGCGCACCCTCAACTGCCCGCGTCCGGAGAGGTCGCTATGAAGATCGTACTCACGTCTGGCTGCATTTTGGCAGTGTCGCTGCTCGGCGGAATGCCTGCACTGGCCCAGCAGCGTCCGAGACTGTGCGTCTATAGTGAGAGCCGTTCGGAGTGCCCAACCGGCGCACACAAGATGCAGGTCGACGAGTTCAACGCTTACCACTGGGCGACATCGGCCGTCCGGGTTGGCGATCCGAGGGACAGAACCCGAGGCCAGCGGCGAAGCCCCGGCGCCCATTGACGACGACGGCGTCTAAAGGTGTCGTGGCGATTGAAACCAGCAGGAAACACGTGGATTAGAACTGCCTCGAACGACCGAACGAGGCCAGGACCTTCCCGAGAGCCGTCGATCCACAACGCGCTGAACATCGGTCGCGGTTAGACGGGATTCATTCGGGATTCCGACTTCATTGAAAATCTTGGCGACGTGCGTAACAGGATTTTTGCCCGCTGCGGCTTCCAAGGTCATAGGCCGGTAGGGAGTGATCAGCCCATTGGCCCTGTTTCCTCGTCCGACTTGCCCATCATCGCCGCCCTTAGCGGACGTCCCGGTCACGATCAAGTAAACAGCCCTGTTCCAGGTCGTCTGCTGGATTCAAACAGACCATCAAGTCGTCGTGCACTCCTTGAGAACTGGCAACGCCCCTCACAAAAGCTTTTAGCAGTTCCTTTTGCTCGGCGTAGTCGTCGACGTCCCGGACGAACCGGTCGACCATGGCGCAAGCTACCGTGATCGTCACTGCCCTGCCCCGTCGGGCTCCCATGACTTTGATATCTTCGCCCCAAGCGGGATTGTCGCACGCGCGCTGTCGACCATTGATGCCCTCCTCAAACTCAAAGACCAGCGTTTCCAGTCGACTCCTTGGGAAGTGACCGACGCCGATCGAGGTGTCGTTGCAACGCGGGACAGCATTCGATTTCGGCCCATCGAACACGGCGCGAAGGTCTTGCGAACCCGGGTGGGTGACTGCGTGCACGACGACATGCCGGCCCAGATCGGCGCAATCTCGCCGTTCCTCCATGTTCCACCACGGCGCTTGTCCGCTGCAAGGAGATCAGCAGACGCGGCGGCGACTCCGTACCCTGAGGATGGAGATCACTCGCATGTCGGAGGAAGGCCGCAAAATCTCCTTGCTCGTGACCACGCCAGATCGTTCAATTTTTTCCTGGTCCACTATGAAGATTTTGCTGGCCGCTCCGAATCCGCTTCATCGAGTAAATGGAGATGAAGCAATGGCGCCCGAATTCGGCCAGTCGATTGAACACGTCCCGCTGATTCCCGAGGCCGTGCTGAAGAAGCATGCATGTCACGAGCCGCTCGACACCCGGTTTCGATCGGCTGCTCGCCTCTTGCAATCGATTTGGCGAAGAGATCGCGGCCTCCCAATGGGCTCCTACGTCGCCGAAGGTGACAAACGACGCAAACTCGGGAGCAAGATTACGCCTGCCGCAGGGATGAGCGGCGGTAATTTCCTCTCTCCAGAAATCGCGCACATGGTTCATCGTGAGGTCAATTATCGCGAATACGGCGCCATGATTGAAGAAGAACGTCTGTACTGCAATCTTCTGTCGAGCATGCCTTTAGTCTTTAACGCCTTCGGGCCGCTGAAGCAGGAACTGATGCGGGCGACATCGGCGATGCACGAACTCATACCAGGCTTTTCTGGCGTAGTGCGTCAGATCCTGTTTGAGCACTCGCCGGGACGCGGCAACGCGCACTTCACCGGTGATTACAGCGCCTTCGATCTTCTCATGCGCTACGATACGCCGGAGGGTCGCCGCGGGTTTATCGCCGTCGAAATGAAATACAGCGAGTCGGGTCGGGAGCCGCGGGCGCGTCCGCGCCCGAGGTATGACGAGTTGTCAGAAAGCTGCGGTTTGTTTCACGATCCTGCCGCGAGCGCGCTGCGTGATCACCCCATCGAGCAATTGTGGCGCGACCATATGTTGGCGCAAAGCATGTTGGACGTTGGTCTTTACGATGAAGGCTGCTTCATCCTCATCTCACCCGAGCTCAATCATCTCACGCAGCAAGCTGGAGACCTTTATCTCAGTCAATTGCGCGAGCCGAATGAGGGTAAGGCTCGCTTTCTCAGTATCACATTGGAACAGCTGATCGCAGCCATCCGGCTGTGTGATCCCGAGCACGCCAGCGCCTTGCACCGACGCTATTGCGATTTTTGGTTGGTCGACGGTGAGCTGGAGCTCTGTGCGCCGAAGTTCAAAAGCGTGAAGGCAGAAAAGCCTTCGTCTTCGAAAGCAACCGCGGCTGTTTCTTCTCACAACGTTTCGTCAAACCCGCTCGCAGTCACCCCGATCTAGCAGCCAATGGTAGGGCGTCGGCGCGAACGTGTGCCGACGCGCCGCCTGTTGTGCAGATCTAGCGGTGCAAGCAGCGGCAGATCGAAGCTGATCGGCGCAGCATTGAAATCAATCCGTGTATGCAAGGAGAATGCTTCTGCTATGTCCAGCTCAGATACGCTCTACGCAAAGATCACAGACCAGATCATCGAGATGCTGGAGGCGCCAACGTCAAACGACTTCGAACTCCCTTGGCATCAGTCGGGCGGCTTGGCGCTCCCTCTGAACGCCGCAACGGGCCGTCCCTATCACGGCGTCAATGTTCTTGTTTTGTGGGCTCGGGGTTTGGCGGCGGGCTACACATCAGGTCGCTTCGCCACCTACCGTCAATGGGCGTCGCTCGGTGCGCAAGTGCGCCGAGGCGAGAAGGCCGTTACGATCGTGTTCTACAAGGGTCAGCCCGCGACGGCCGTTGGCGGTCAAGATCCGGCGTCGGAAGTTAGCGGAAAATCAGAACATCACGCAGGCAGCCGCCTCGTCGCCCGCGCGTCTGCCGTCTTCGCCGCCGAGCAAGTCGAGGGTTTCACTCCACCCGCACCGCCGCAGCGGAACAAAGCCCAGGTTTTGGCGTCAGCCGCCGAGTTCATTGCAGCAACCCGCGCGACCTTCCTCTATGGCGGCGATCGGGCCTTTTACCGTCCCTCGACCGACACCATTCATCTGCCGCCAGTCTCAGCGTTTACGGGCTCCCGCGCGAGCACGCCCCCGGAAGCTCTTTACAATACTATTTTTCACGAACTCGCCCATTGGACTTCGCCCAAGGACCGTTGCGGCCGCGAACTCGGAACACGATTTGGCGATGCAGCTTATTGCGTCGAGGAGTTGATCGCGGAACTTGCATCCGCATTTCTTTGCGCCGACCTCAATGTCGCACCAGCGCCGCGACCGGATCACGCCCACTACCTGGCTCACTGGCTAACCATTCTGCGCGCCGACAAAAGAGCTATCTTCACCGCCGCTTCGAAAGCCGCGCAGGCGGCTGCCTATCTTCATGGGCTGCAGCCAGATGCCTCAAACCACGAAGTCCCTTCAGTAGCGATTGGGCAGCCCGAACCTCTTAGCCACATTGGAGTCGCCCAATCAGGTCTGGGCGCCACGGCGTGGTTCGGAGCGGCGGGATGATTACCCTTGCATTCGGGGATATTCATGGCATGGCTGACAAGCTCGAGTCGCTTCTCGACGTCATTGCAGAATGGCGTCGGAGGCATCATCCCAGCAGGCCGTGCCGTTTTGTCTTTCTCGGCGATTATGTCGACCGCGGCCCGGAATCACAGGCGGTGCTCGAGCGGGTTCGCGCCCTCCAGCAGGCCGGAGCGATCTGCCTGCGCGGCAACCACGAGGCGCTCATGATCGCCGCTGTCGCGTCCGACGCCGGCATGCACGCATTTATCCGGAACGACGGCGGCATGACCTTGCGCTCGCTGCGGACCGTCGACGCATTTGACGACGCGGTCGCCTGGATGCGGACCTTGCCTGTCTCATTCGAAGATGACCGTCGATTCTTCGCTCATGCTGGTGTCCGCCCCGACGTGCCCCTCGACGCGCAATCCGAGCAGGATCTCTTATGGATCCGCAAGGCCTTCCTGGATCATCCCGGCCCGTTCGAGAAATTCATCATTCACGGGCACTCACCAACGCTCCTGCTGCCAGGCCACAGCCGACGTCCGCATGTCCTGCCGCATCGCTGTAATCTCGACACCGGCGCAGTGTATGGCGGTCCGCTGTCCGCAGGCGTGTTCACAGACGAGCAGGCCCTGCCTATTGCCGTTCTCAGCACCGATGGATCCGTTTTCGCCAAGCGCCGCGCGCGATAACGGATTGATGCGCACTCTACATCGGAACGGGACCGGCCCACTGGACTCGGGCAGCAAAGGTTGTGGAGCGGCGATGAGAGCGAACTTTGTCAGCAGTGTGCACCCAGCCTCAAATCCTTCGGTTGGCGTATTCTGGGGCGTTCCGGATGCGGGCGGACGGACAGCCATCATCGGCGAGGCGACCGCCTTGGATGATTCCGAGACGTACGGTGCGTTTCTCACCTTTGCGTCAGGGCACCTCGATGTCTGGGACGCGTGGCGCGGTCTTGGCCCGCACGCGCTCTCCAGGCACGGCCTCCCGACCGCAGTCGCATGGCACGAATATGAAGACTTTCCGCGCGGACGCGTGGTCTACCGTCCTGCCGACCGGACCTTCATCATCTATGCGGATCGGCGGCTTCACACCCTAGCTCTGCGCGAAGAGATCGAGGTGACTTTCCATCTGCGTGGGCTGCGCACCACGCTGAGATCCGATCCGCATTATACCCGCTCCCCATTTCCCTGAGCCGATCGAATCTCCATGCCAACCTTTGGCGAGGAAGCGGGCACACCCCGCGGCAACAGCGCTAGAGCGGATCGCTTTCCGCGTAAAGATCCAGGCGCATGATCCGAATCCTCAGCGTCAACCCGATGCGAGGCCGCCATGATCCTAGACGCCCTTTATGCACCACAAGGGCAGACGTCGGAACGATCAGGCAGGGCTCAGTCCGAAAGGCCCGCAATCAAGCCAATGCTCGCACAAACGTTCAGTGGCGAGCTGCCGACTGGCGTGACTTTCAGCCAGCCAAAGCTCGATGGTGTCAGGTGCTTAGCCGATGCACGCGGTCTCTGGTCGCGCACCGGGCGCCGGATTACATCCTGCAGCCACATCGAAGAAGCCCTCAAACCTTTTTTCGCAGTTCATCCGGATTCGCTGCTCGATGGCGAGCTCTACACTCATGCGCTTCGTGACAATCTCAGCACGATCATCAGCCTGGTGAACACGCGCAAACCCGACGTCGCGAGAAGGGTCCGCTGCGAGTCGCTGATGGAATTTCATGTCTTCGATATGCCTTCACACCCTGGGATCTTTTCCGCTCGTCGAGCAGCGGTTGCCGCGGCGCTTCACGCAACCGTCCAGCTCGTCAAGGCCATCCACCTCGTCGCGACCACCCGCCTCGAGCACCGAGACCAAATGAACGATCTCTTCGTGGCCTATCGCGCCGCCGGCTACGAAGGGCAGATGATCCGTCTCAATTCCCCGTACGAGTCGGCCCGCTCTGCCAGTCTCCTCAAGAGGAAGCCGTTCCAGGATGCGGAATTCGATCTCGTTCGTATCGACGAGGTACAGGGCAGCCAATCTGGTTACGCCAAACGCGTCATCCTGCAAATGCCGGACGGGCGCAGCTTTGGCGCCAGCATACGAGGCACGCGGGACTTCGCGCGGGGGCTTCTGACGCGCAACGTCCAATCGGCAACGGTTCAATTCGCGACGCGAACTCCGAGCGGGATTCCACGCAGCCCCGTCGCGATAGCCTTCCATGAGGGAGAACGGCTCTGAGAGGCTGCTGGCGCGTCTCGCAATTCAACATTCCTGAGACATCCAACCAAGCGAGCCTTTTCAATGCGTTCTGCGTCTCACTATATAGTCTCACGGAGCAGCGATGATTATCGGCTACGCGCGCGTTTCGACAGATGGGCAGACTCTCGATGCACAAGTGGCCGCGCTCACCACGGCCGGCGCCAACAAGATCTTTAAGGAGAAGATCAGTGGCGCGCGCGTAGACCGTCGCGCGCTTGCGCAAGCCATCGCTGCTCTTCGGCCCGGCGACACCCTTCTTGTAACGCGGCTCGATCGCCTTGCTCGCAGCACCCTGCAGCTGCTCACTGTGCTGGATCGTCTCACCAAGATCGGTGCTCTGTTCAAATCTCTTAGCGACACATGGGCCGATACGACCACGCCGCACGGCCGTTTGATGCTGGCGGTACTCGGGGGACTGGCTGAATTCGAACGGGAGTTGATTAGGAGCCGAACGAGCGAAGGGCGCAAGCGGGCAACCGCCCGAGGGATCAAGATGGGACCAAAATTCAAGCTCAGTTATGATCAGCGCCGTTTTGTTGCGGAGGAGCGCGCGAAAGGCGGGAGTGTCCGACAGCTCGCGCGTGTACTGGGCGTGAGCAAGGCGACCATCGGACGCATTCCGCCTTGCGAAATCGATTGATGGATGGCCGCTCCTGACCCCTAGCCGACATTTGGAACGTCTGCTTATGGGCAGTCTGCTGCGCTTGTCAGTCGAGCAACCGCGGGTGGCCCATAGCCAACTTTGGCAGCGTCTGGTTTAGGGCAACCCGCTTCAGACGTGTCTCTCGCAGCCAGATCTGACAATTTGACCTCTGCCATTCGCGATTTTGGGCAAGTTCGTTAAAAGCAAACCGAGTCAATGGCACCGAAGCTATCGTCCTTCTAACGTCTATTATGTTGAAGAGCGCGCTGAGTCGCCAACCCGTAACGTCGGCCGCTTGGTCGCGTACAGGGTCGGTGAATACTGCTTGGTCGGGAAACGCGAGAGCGTCCTTCACTCACCCTTGCGGACGCAGAATTGGGCAATATCCTTGTGGGCTTTCCTTCCTTACTCCTCTTCTAGGCATGTAATTAGGAATTCTTACAATCACTTGTTCAAGCACTGATGGCGCTCTGCTTCCGCAGAGGCAGTTGAACCGAACCGTTCCTAGCGGCATGTTTCTTCGCCTCTGCGATCCCGTCAAATGCGTTCTCTAATTCCGTCAACATTGCTTCTCCTTCAAACTCCTGTGCAATGTGGGCAGTCGGGATCGGCGCCTATCGAAAAATCCCTGCCGTTGCTCTATGCTTCCTCCGTATGAGGGGGATTCGATGTATCTCAAGAATATAAAGCTCAACGGCTTTCGCTCTTTCGACCGAGGAGAAATCGAACTTCAAAAAGACTTGACGGTTTTCGTGGGTGAAAACAACGGCGGCAAAAGCAACGCCATCGACGCAGTTCGCTTGCTCACAACGCCTCTCGGTGGACGAAGAGAAATCTATTGCGAGTCCACTGACGTTCGTTTTCAGAGCGCCACGAGCTACTTCGAATTGGAGGCCAGCTTCGCAGAGCTTTCGACGGGACAGCAGGGACGTTTCATTTCGGCTGCGACGGATGCGTCGCTGACCCAAGCGCGCTTCGGCCTTCGTTTCGATGGCACGCGAACGGGCGTCAAACCGGTGCTCTGGGCCGGCAAGGAAGGAAACTCGGCCGAACCAGGCTGCCATGAGATGGTCCGGCATGTTTACCTGCCGCCGCTCCGTGACGCGAAGCGCTCTCTGGCGTCCAGCAATCCTACGCGGATCATGGCGCTCCTAAATCACTTCCTCGAGGGGACGACGCCCGCACAGCTTGCGAAAGAACTCGGGCGCACCCACTCGCATGATGTCCTCGTCAAAGTAGACGGTGCAGTCGAGAAGGGTCTGTCAGCCCTGACGTCGGGGGTTCGCCGACAAACAGCTTCTCTCGGATTCGCTACAGACGAAGCCTTGGTGGATATTGCCCGAGACCTTAGATTTAAGCTCGCCGACCACGGCGTCGACCCCGAAGACCTCCGGTATTCCGGACACGGATACGCAAATCTCCTGTTCATGGCGATCATCGCTGTAGAGCTTGAGAAGGTCCGATCAGCCGACCTTACGCTGTTCCTCGTCGAGGAGCCAGAGGCGCATCTTCATCCGCAGCTCCAGGCGGCCGTCCTCGCCTTCTTGAGAGACCAGGCCGAGCAATCGCGCAAAGACGCGCCCGCCGACCACGCTCCATCTGGTGAACTCCAGGTCATCGTTGCGACGCATTCCCCGAACCTTTCGGCGTGGGTCAATAGTGACCGACTGGTCGTGTTCAAGTCCGTCGTGGCGAGCGCCGAGGAGGCGCCTGCTGGCGGACCAACCATCGAGCCGACCGTCGCCGACGCGGCGGTCATCGGAAGTGGGTTGGGCACCGACCACACCGAAGCTGACGTGACGGGCACCGATGCGCTCACCGCCACCATGACGGCGGCGGCGCTTCGCCGGTCCACCCGCTGCATTCCCCTATCGTTGATGCCGCTTGATGCGCTGGAGCGCCGCAAGGTCGATCGCTACCTCGATGTCACCAAGGCGGCGCTTCTCTTCGGTGGACGAGTCTTGCTGGTCGAAGGAATCGCAGAAGCTCTTCTCCTCCCGGCCATCGCAAAGCATCACACGCTGAAGGAGCATCCCGATCAACTCCGTCTGTTCAGATCAACGGTGTTCGTCCCCATCGATGGCGTCGATTTCAGCCCGTACGCGACGCTGCTGCTGACGTCGGTCAATGGGGCTCGCATAGCGGACCGCGTCGTTATCCTGACGGATGGAGACAAAGGTACGGGCGACAGCGACGATGACGAGGACGAGGAGCTGCCGAGCGACACCGCGGAGGAGGTCCCTGCTAGCCCCGCTTCGGAGCAAGACACGGCCGTGGTGTCCGTTGCAGATGATGTGGCGGACGTCGAGGAGCCGCCTATTCCGGGCGAGATGCGCAAGACCGCATTGATGAGCCTGGCGAGCTCGCTCGGCGCGAGCGAGCATCTTGCGGCGGTCACGAGCATCTACTCGCTGGAGACCGAACTGCTGGAGGCGGGCAATTCCGCCATCCTTCGCAAGGCGTATCTGACGCTTCACCCAAGATCAAAAAAGAAGTGGGACAACGCGGTTGCGCTCAGCGGTGATGAACGCGCGAAGAAGATCCACCAGATATTCAAGAAGACCCGCAAGGGCGATTTCGCTCAGATTCTCGCTCGTTTGATCGAGGATGGCGACGCATTCGTAGTCCCAGCCTACATCGCGAAGGCCATTGAGGAGGTCGTCGTCCCGTGACCGCCTCCTCATACGCGCCGACCCGAGAGCAGCAGAATGTTATCGACCACGCCGGCACGGCGTTCGTAACGGCCTGCCCTGGCGCTGGTAAGACCAGGACGATGGTCGAGCGCGCCCGTCAGTTGTTGAATCATCCCGCCGACCGACGCGGCGTCGCGTTCCTGTCGTTCACAAACGCGGCGGTTGATGAGCTGGAAACACGCCTCCGCGCCTTCGGCGTGCTCCCGGCGCCGTTGTTTCCGAGTTTCATCGGAACGTTCGATCGATTTCTGTGGCAGTTTTTGATCGCTCCGTTCGGCATTCCCGATTGCGATCAGTTGCCGAAGCTTGTCCCCGACAAGAGCAATTGGGAGGTGCGGCCGCCCTACGACGGCGCGCAAGCACTCCGACTGCGTTGCTTTGACCGAGCGACGGGCAAGGTTATCCCCTCGCTGGCGAAGGACGAGGGTTTCGACGTCGACAAGCGCCAGATCACGGCGCATGAGACCAGCGCACTCTCCACGATCAGACGTGCGCGAAGCCAGGGCCAAATCGACTTCGAAGATGTCCGCGTCTGTGTCCGCGAAAGGCTGTTTGACGTGGCCTTCGCCAAGCGCGTCGGTGCCGCGCTCGCTGCCCGATTTCGGGAGATCATTGTCGACGAAGCCCAGGACTGTAACCCTGCCGATCTCGCGATCGTCGATTGGCTGCGGGCATCCGGGATCAAGGTGAAGGTCATCTGCGACCCCCACCAGTCGATCTACGGATTCCGGGGCGGCGTGACCGACGAACTTCAACGATTCGCCGCGACATTCGACGCAACGGATCGCTTGCCGATGAGCGGCAATTTCAGATCCAGCCCGGCAATCTGCGCGGCGATTGTGACGCTTCGACCGCCGTCGTCGCGCTCGGATCCGGACAAACCGTTGGGTCCGCATCGCGCTGATAAGACGCCGATCCACATCCTGTCGTATGGCGGAAGTGCGGTCTCTCCGGCCATCGGCTCAACCTTCCGAGGCCTCGTCGAGGAACTGAGCATCCCCTTACATCTCGCACCGGTTCTAGCGTCAACGCGGGCCAGTGCTTCAAAAGCCATCGGTCAGCCGACGATAGAGCCGACCGCCCACATGACGCTCCTTCTGGCGGAAGCGGCTATGAACTTCCACTTCGCGTTCACCGTTGGAAATCGTCGCGACGCACTCGTCAACCTGCACCGCATCGTCCTGCTGGTTCAGGGCCGCATTGATGCATTGGGAGGCTACTATAGCTACGTGTTGAGCGAAGGGCTTGAGGACGGCCGTTGGCGTCCGGAGATCATTGCGCTCGCCAATGGCCTCCGTTTCGACCAGGCCGACACCGTTGATCAATGGCTGACCAAAGCCCGCAGTCTTCTCGTCGCCGGCCTCGTCGTAAACTCCACCATCAACCAGCGTCTCAAAGGCCACCCAGACCTGACGACGGCGCTCGCACGCGCACCAACAGATTCTTCGCCGGCCCGCACGATCCACTCCGTAAAGGGGCAGGAATTTCCCGGAGTGTGCGTGGTGATGACGACTAAGACCGCTGGCGCGATCATCGACCTTCTAGAAGGCAAAACCTCAACGGGCGCCGCCGAAGAAGCCCGTAAGATCTATGTCGGAGCCTCGCGGGCGGAGCGCCTTCTTGCGATCGCGGTCCCCAAGAGCCGGGCCGCGCGGCTCCAAACACTTCTCGCCGATGGAGGATGTGAGATTCGCCTTCACCAAATCTGACTGCCTGCCGTCAGCCTGAGTAGCCCTCTGGCCGCGCTAACTAGTGAGGTAGTACCCCTACGCCTCCTTAAACTGCCATTGGCTACGTTCCGACGCCATCCGCCGATAGCCGGACCATGGCCAACGCGGTCTCGTCGGGGGCAAGGTCGACGCAGCGTTTCAGCATCCTCGGAAGGTCGGCACCAAGGCGGCGTCACCTTCCGCGAGGAGGTCACCATGGAACGGGTCCGCGAGATCGCCGTGAACGTCTGGCAAGCCAGACAGTCGGGCAAGGCCGGCCCCCGAAAGTAATGGCGCCCGATCTTCCGGGACGTCGGCTCACGGCTGGATTTGGAGCCGTACGTCATGCGGCTGCTGTCCGAGCTCATTGAGAAAAGCCTGAGACTGGATCTCGATTTTGCGCAGACGGATGAGAGGTAGGCCCTCCCAAACCGCAAGCCTAGGGAGTTGCAGCAAGCCATTGCCAAAGCTGACTGATGTTCACCGCAAGCTGCCGCCCTTCCCCCGGACCGCCTTTGTGAATGATCCCTACGACGTGCCCGTCCGCATCGAGTATCGGGCCGCCCGACATCCCTTGCGTTAGCTGCTGCGTGACCTCGATCATCTGCACGCCGGACTTGGGCGTGAGGACGCTGACATAGCCGGGCCGGGCGTTCAATCGATCGCCAGGGGCCCAATCGGGGTAGCCGAATGCAGTCACTGGCGCACGCACGCCGGCATTCGCCGCCGCCGGTTCGAGTTCAAAATACTCGGTTTCGGCTATCGGCGAGTGGTCAAGGATTGCCAGGTCACGATGTTCGTCGCGCTTCAAAATCTTAACCATGAAGGTCGTGGTGTGCTTGGACGGATGAAGAATCTCGACTTCATCCAGTCCAACAACGCAGTGGGCTGCCGTCACAAGCCCAGCGCCCTTCAAGAAAAAAGCGGTGCCGTAATTTTCAGAGGAATCCACGACCCAGACTGATCTATCCAGCATCTCCTCGGCAGTCGGGATAAGGCTGATCTTATGGCTCGGGAAAGACTTGTTGTAGCGTAGAGCCAGGGATCGAACCACCGGGTCCGATTTACCCTTCAAATGTGCGATGTAAGCGATCTTGCCACGAAGATGCACTTCGAGCGTTCCCTTTCCCTTCGCGTCGTCGTGCCTCTTCTGCGCGTCCTCCAAGCCGACACGCTCGATCGAATGCATGACGGCCCGGATGTTCCGAACATAGCGGCGATCCACGTTCAAGCCGGCATTCACCTTGACGCCTGTCACGATCCGGCGGGAATTTCGATCCGCGTAGTGAGCCTTGTCCGGGTGGACCGTGAATCCATTCCCGGCGAAGGCCATGGTCAACTCCGGTGACAGGATATTGGGCAAGAACCTGCCCGCCGCTGGGAGCTGGCCCTTGAAAAGCAGGCTCGGCGGTTGATAAGTCGAGAATGTGATGTCGTCAGCATAGCGAGTGTAAATCGCCCGGGTATGCTTGGCGATCTCCAACAACTCTCTATCAAGACGATAGCAGATCATATTGGAAAGGACCGGGCTGGTAGGCGCGCCCTGCGGTACCTGCCCGTTGCAACAACAGATCCGAGCCACGATGTCGGCAACACGCTCGTCTATACCCAGCGACTTCAGCAATCCCCGAACGCGGTTCTCGGTTATGCTTGGGAAAAAGTCGCTCAGATCGAGGTTGACCACATGGCGTCGTCGCCCGTGCGCCTCGGCATTGGTCTTTACGGATCGGTCTTTCACGAAACCATGGACCGGGTAGCGCCGCTGGTAGATCAGGTCCAGTAGGGGAGCCAATTTTGCCTGGAGGATTTTCAGGCGTTTGTCCGGGGCGGTGATGATCCGCGATTTGCCTTTGCCTTTCGCGATAGCAAACCGATGATACATCCCCTCCCTATACCACCAGATCTTCTTGAGCTCCTTCTGCCCCAGGCCAAGATGCCTGAGCAGCGTGGGCTCGTCAGTGAATTCGGGCGGGATGGGAATGGCCTTCGGAGTGCCAAACATACGCGTGGCCGATGGCACGGGGTCTCCCTTCCAATCTCGCTAGTGGCCGAATCAATCGGCGCGGATGATATGTGGAGACATTCGCTCTTAGGCCGCAGTTGCACAGCCCGTATGCGAAGGGAGACCCCGTTGCGGGCTTCCTAGCAGATGGATCGCGGCTTCATCTATAGGATTTGTGGCTTGCCAGCCCATCCGCTGAAAATCAGCGATGATCCGCATCGAGCTCACCGTCGATACGGCCGCATTCCAACGCGAAGCCGACGAGGATGTCGCAAAGGACATTATGCCGGCGCTCGTCGACGCGGTGAGCCATATGACGTCGCCGTGCGCTGTAACGTCCGCGTAAGGGCGAAGCACCAATGTCAACAAGTGGCGCGACGCGGACCTTTGCGGAAAAGCGCAGCGGGATTCCCGCCTCCCGCTTGAGTTGCGTGCGCCGCAGCTGACAGATCACATCCAGCAGGCCACTTACGGTCCCGTCTCGGCCGAATTGAATTGGCGTGCCGTTCATTTCGTCAGTCATTACTTTCAATGATAGCGCCCTGGCGGGAATGTATCTTGGCCACGACCTGCGCAAGAGGGTCCGGAATTTTCCGCAGCTCGCGATGAAGCGCCGCCATTGGAAATTCGCCATAGGCATCGGCGACACTCTTGCGGTGGTGCCCTGTCATAGCGTTGACGATATCGGTCATCAACCCATGCCGTCGGCCCAGAGTTTTGAAGCGGTGCCGCCAGGAGTGGCTGGGCGAAATCCGCTCGTCTGCGATGCCGATCGCCCGAACCCATCGACTGATCACCTTAGTCCCCGTGCCGCCCCGATTTCCGAACCGATCAGCGCCGAGCATCGAAAAGAGTGGGCCCGCCTTGCTCGATGAGACGAACTCCTGAAACCCTGCATCGAGCACGGCGGGATGCAGGGGGACCACGCGCTCCGAATTCACATTCTTGAGCGACCCGGCCTCAGGTACGAACGCGATGCACCAGATGCCCTCGTGCTCAAACACGTCCCGTTTGCGAAGCTGACAGACCTCAGACAGACGCGCGCCAGAATAGGCACATAGCAGCGGAATCCACCGTCGGACGGGGTCGATTTCCTTAGCGGCATGCTGCAGGATCAGCACCGCCTCCTCTTCTGTGAAGCCGCGGATGCCGTCAGTCATTTTGCCACGCACGTCGATCTGGATCTGCGACGCCGGATTGGACGGGAGCTTCCGGTTTAGGACGCCCCATTGCAGGACGGCACGCAGCGGGGCGATCTTGGAATCACGGATGGTCTTCGTGCGAAGCCCCTGTTCGAGCAGAGCTGCCTTCCATTTCAAAAGATCCTCGGGCGTGAGGCGGCCGGCATCATCATGTCCGACGAATCCGCACAGCTGGTCCAAAACCTTTTCCCAGCTGTAAAGGGTCTTGCTTGCCGGTGACTTCTCAGCCGCCCAGCCGTCGAGAAGCGATTTGAATGTGACGACCTTCGCCGAGCTGGCGGGCGTGCTGCCGTGCGCGACATTTTCGCCCGCGAGAAAGGCGTCCGCCCGAAAATCGCCCTTGGCCTGACGCTGCAAGGCGGTGATGGCTTTATGAGCGCCCAAGCCGATGGCTTTGGCAACCTTCAACCGGTCCTCATCATCCGGACTGATGCCGACGGAGACGAGGTACTCATCAGCACGCTGTTTGCACCATAGGCGGTGATACTGCTTCCCTACACCGCGCCGTATGAGGTCTGTATCGAGCGAAAGGACCGATTCGTAGGTGTCCGTCCACAGATCATCGGCAAGGCCGACCTCCCAATCGATACCGGGGGTATTTCCCTCTCGAAGACAAGCCTTGTAGGTCAGCACGGCAATGTCGTGCAATTCTCCGTTCGCGAACCTGCGCGCAGGCGTGCGCAGGTTCGCCCACCGCTCCTCGAGCGCGACCATAGCAATCGCATGCAGCCGCTTAGCCTCGGCTGGATCACGGGTCTTGAGGCTGGCTTTTTCCTCACGCTTGCCAACGGCATCGCGAAGTTCGGCGGGCACGCCGCGCCGCAGCCAATAAATACCCGTCTTCGGATGCTTCCAGGGACGTGCCATCGCGAGAGCCAATTTGTACCACCCTTTTGTACCACTCGGGCGGCCAGATATCTCGCTATATCAGTAACAAACGAGAATTGCTGATCTTTTTGGGGAAGTGGCGGAGAGGGAGGGATTCGAACCCCCGATAGGCTTGCACCTATGCCGCATTTCGAGTGCGGTGCATTCAACCACTCTGCCACCTCTCCGGGTCTCCGAAAACAGCGGCTCAGCGCAGCTTCCGTGTGGTTGCGCGGGCAATAACACGTGAGGTTCGCCCGGACAAGCGCCGCGGGGCTGGCGCCCGGCTTTTCTTGGGCCCTGAAAAGCAGTGGGAAGTCGCGCGGCGCGGGTGGAACCAAGGGCCACGGTCGCGGATTTCAAAGCGTCCGCTTTGTGTCAGCGGCGCCGGTGCGGTGGCTGTGAGTATCCGCGACGAGCGCATGCCCTCCCACCTGCAAGCCTGATCCATGACCTTTTTGAAAAGCATTCCGTTTGGCCTGGCCCTGGCGCTCGCGGTCCACGCCGGGGCGTCCGCAGCCTCCGAGAAGAAGCCGCCGGAGACCGAGGACATCGGCAACCTCTCGCTGGTCGTCGAGAACGACCTTTTCGCCCGGACAGACCAAGGCTACACCAGCGGCGTGCGCGCCAGCTGGGTGACGTCGCCCTCGAAAACGCCGCAATGGGCGGTGGGCCTCGCCAAGAGCCTCCCCCTGTTTGCCGACTGGGGCGAGGTGCGCACCGAATACGCCATTCAGCAGGCGATCTTTACGCCCCGCGACACAAGGCGGGTCAATCCCGATCCGCGCGATCGCCCCTATGCAGGCTGGCTGAACGCGTCCTTCGGATTGATCGGCGAGGCCGGCCCGCTGCTCGATCAGGTCGCGCTGAGCTTCGGCGTGATCGGACCGGCCTCGCTGGCCTAGCAGTCGCAAAAATTCGTTCACGACGTCAAGAACATCGACAGCCCGCTGGGATGGGACCACCAGCTCAAGAACGAGCCGACCGTCCAGCTCCTGTATCAGCGCAGCTGGCGCGCGCTCGCGGCCTACGCCTTCCAGTCTGATTACGGAATCGATTTCACGCCGCATGCCGGCTTCGCGGCCGGCAATGTCTACACGTTCGCCAATGCGGGCGCGACGCTGCGCATCGGCAAGGATCTGCGGCAGGATTTCGGCCCGCCGCGGATCGGCCCCTCCGTCCCCGGCACCGGCTTTTTCGAGCCGCGGGCGAATTTCGGCTGGTACCTGTTCGCCAGCCTCGAGGGCCGCGCCATCGCGCGCAACGCCTTCCTCGATGGCAACACCTTCGTGGATGGTCCGAGCGTCCACAAGCTTCCCTTCGTGGCGGACTTGCAGGGCGGGCTCGTCGTCACGGTCGATCAGCTCCGCATCTCCTACACGCACGTGTTCCGCAGTCGTGAATACACGACCCAGCCGAGGGGCGACCGCTTCGGCGCCATCAGTGCGTCCATTCGTTGGTGAAGGCGCTTGCGCCAAAGGGAAATGCGGAACGCGTGCGTCCGCCAGTTGGCGCTTCGCGGCAATGTCTTAGTTTGCAAAGCTAGCTTGCTTGCGAACGCTTGACAGTGCCGGTTGGCGAGGAAAGGATCACGCACGCCCTGGGTTTAAAAAAAGTGCGGCGTGGGAGGAAGAGACAATGTCGAACGCGTCCTCGCGGAACGTGATCTTTGCTGCTTGCGCTGTCTCGCTCGCATGCGTATCCGGCGCTTTGGCGCAGTCGCAAAAAATTGGCGCGCCGCCCGAAGCCGTGAACATGCGGCTCGTTGGCGCCAACGACCTTCAGGCCCGCAGCGCCTACCAGCCAACGATTCATAAACAAGGCGCTCGCTACATTGCCTACATCGGCCATCACGGCGGGACAGAGGCGAACCCCAAGCCTTTAAACCCGCTGACGGGCCAAGCCGAATTCAATGGCACGTCCATCGTCGACGTGAGTGATCCGCAAAAGCCCGTCTACCTGTTTCACATTCCCGGAGAAGAAGGCCTCGACGAGGCCGGCGGCGGACAGATGACGCGCGTCTGCGATGGATCGCAAGTTCCCAGGGGCGATCGCAACGCCGTGTATCTGCTCCGGACCTTCGGCAATTCCGCGCATGAAATCTGGAATGTCGCGTCCCCTGAGAAACCCGTGCTTGTCTCGCGCATCGCCGGCATCAAGGGCACTCACAAGAACTTCTGGGAGTGCGAAACGGGCATCGCTTATCTTGTTTCGGGACTAGAGGGCTGGCGCGTGCGACGCATGACGCAAGTCTATGATTTATCCGATCCGGCCAATCCGAAGAGAATCCGCGATTTCGGACTGGTGGGACAAGAGCCCGGCGCGAGCGGCGACGCCCCGACCGAATTGCACGGGCCGATCTCGCTCGGCCCCCAAACGAACCGCATCTATTTTGGTTATGGCACCAACAAGGGCGGCATTCTGCAGATCGTCGATCGCGAGAAGCTTTTGAAAGGGCCGACCGAGCTCACGGCAAAAAATCTCGCCGAGCCTGAGATTTCCCGCCTGTACCTGTCGGCCTTCAACGGCGCACATACGACCTTTCCGTTGCCGCGCATGGCCATCAAGGAATTCGCAAAGGGCAAGCAGGAGCCGCTCCGGGATTTCGTGATGATCGTCGACGAGTCGCTCGTCAATGAATGCACCGAGCCGCGGCAGATGGTCTGGTTCGCTGACGTGACCGTCGAGACGCGACCGTTGATCGTGTCAAGTTATACCGTTCCGGAAGCGAGCGGAAATTTCTGCGATCGCGGCGGCCGCTTCGGCTCGCATTCTTCGAACGAAAGTTTCGCGCCGATCTTTTACAAGAAGCTCGCATTCATCGCGTTCTTCAACGCGGGCGTGCGCACGCTCGACATCCGCGATCCCTATCATCCGGTCGAAGTTGGAAGCTTCATTCCAGCCATTACCGAGCGCACGACGCCGCGCTGCATCAAGGTCGATGGACAGGACCGCTGCAAGACAGCCATCCAGACGAACAACGTCGAAACCGACGATCGCGGCTACATCTACATTGTCGATCGCGCCAACACCGGACTTCACATCCTTGAACTCACGGGCGACGCGAAATCGATTGCGCAATAGCGCGGCTCTCACGGCAGAGGCGGGGCGCCCCGGCGCGCCGCTTCAATCTTGGCGATGTCGATCTTTTTCATCGTCATCATCGCGTCGAACGCGCGCTTGGCCTCGTCTCCACCAGCAGACATTGCCTCGATCAGCGCACGCGGCGTGATCTGCCAGGAAAAGCCCCACTTATCCTTGCACCAGCCGCACTCGCTTTCCTGGCCGCCATTGCCCACGATCGCGTTCCAGTAGCGATCGGTTTCTGCCTGATCGTCGGTATAGACCTGAAAGCTGACCGCCTCGTTCGGGCTGAATTGCGGGCCGCCGTTGAGGCCGAGGAACGCCTGACCCAGGAGCGTGAATTCCACCATCAGCTCGTTACCCTGCTTGCCGGCGGGATAGTCGGATGGCGCGGCATGCGTTGAATCGACGTGGCTGTCAGGGAAGGTGGCTGCGTAAAACTCGGCCGCCTCGCGCGCCACGCTCCCAATATCTGAGCATGGACATATCGCAGGTTGAAATCTGAAGCGAAATAGGCGGGTGTTCAACTTGAGCTTGGTCTAAGATCAGGTTTTGGGAAGCTCTTTTACACGATCGTCATCA
>JANXTB010000008.1 GCA_025356415.1 Hyphomicrobiales bacterium | reverse complement strand
AGACGCTCGATAAAGATGTTGTCGATGCAGCGGCCCTTGCCGTCCATCGAGATCTTTGTGCCGGCGCGCCTCATGCGCTCGGTCCAGGCAAAAGACGTGAACTGGCTGCCCTGGTCGCTGTTCATGATCTCGGGCGCGCCGAACCGGTGCACGGCCTCATTGAACGCCTCGACACAGAACTCGGCCTCGCAGGTGTTGGATATCCGCCACGCCAAAACCTTCCGGGTGAACCAATCCATGATCGCGACCAGATAAAGGAAGCCGCGCTTCATCGGCAGGTAGGTTATGTCCGTGCACCAAACCTGATTGGGACGGTCAACCCGCAGCCCCCGTAGCAGATAAGGGTAGGTTTTGTGGCCCTTCGCTGGCAGGCTGGTGTTGGGCTTCTGGTAAATCGGCGTCAGGCCCATCAGCCGCATCAGGCGCCGGGTGCGCTTGACGTTAACCCGAAAGCCGTCGTTTTGCAGATGCCAGGTCATTTGCTGGACGCCGCTACGTCTTTCTCGTTTCGATCATTTCGCTTGGCATCCCGCATGTCCTCTACACAGGCGCCTGGGTGCTGGTTCTGGGCAAGAGCGGTCCGGTCAATGCGATCCTGATGATGATGACCGGGGCCGCGCAGCCCGCCTTCGATGTCTACTCGATGAAGGGCATGATCTTGATCGAAGGCATGCTGTGGATGCCTCTCGCCTTCCTGCTGCTCTGCAACGTTTTCCGCAATATGGACGGCTCGTTCGAAGACGCGGCGCTGATGTCTGGCGCGAGCATCTTTCAGACGCTTGTGCGCGTCACGTTGCCACTCGCGCTCCCGGGCCTGCTTGCGCTCTTTCTCCTTATCTTCATCAGGGCCTTCGAAGCCTTCGACATTCCGGCCATCATCGGCAGCGTGGGCGACGTCACGGTCCTCAGCACCCAGATCTTCGCAAGTATCCGAAAGGAGCTTCCTTCCAACTTCGGGCAGGCCGGTGCCTTCGCAATGACCTTGATGAGCATTGTGATCCTTCTCCTCTGGCTGCAAAGGCACATTCTGGCGAAGGGCGAGCGGTTTCAGACCGTCACCGGGAAGGGATACCGTCCGAGGGTCATCCAGTTGGGAGCCTGGCGGCACGTCTTCGGCGCCACGCTCATTCTTTTGATGATCGTCCTGCTCGCGGTTCCGCTGGGGATGATCATGCTCATTTCCCTCGTGCCGTTCTACGATGGGATGAATGTGACGATGTTGTCGCGAATGTCCTTTGCAAATTATGATCTCGCGTTCGCCAATCCCTATTTCCGCACGGCTGTGCTCAACACCTTGATCTATGGATTCGGTGCCGCAACGATGGTCGCGCTGCTCACGACGGGAAGCGCATGGCTGTCAGCGCGGCGCATGCGCGGATCGTTTATCCTGGAGCAATTGACGAGCGTCCCGCTCGCCTTCCCCGCCATTGTCCTCGGCGTGGCTTTCATGCAGACGTTCTTGAACATGCCCTTCATGATTTACGGAACGCTTGCCTCGCTCATCATCGCCGCGACAATGCAATACCTCCCCTACGGCATGCGCTTTTCGCACGCCGCCGCCATGCAGATCCATCTGGAGCTTGAAGAAGCCGCGGCTGGCGCCGGTGCCAATCGTTTCCAGATCTTCCGCAAGATAGTCCTGCCCCTTCTTCTGCCATCGGTGTTCATGAGCTGGCTCTTCGTCGTGCTTCTGTGCGTGCGCGGCGTCGCCCTGCCGATCTTGCTCGCCAGCCCTAACTCGCAGGTCGTTTCGGTCATGCTTTACGATCTATGGGTCAACGGTCAGGTGAATGAACTTGCCGCCTTTGGCGTCATCTGGTCGTCGATGATGATCGGGGTCGGGATTTGCCTCTATCTGCTCTCTCGCAAAAGCGGCGTCAGCCTCTGAATGGTGTGAAGGAACGTCGAGCAGCGTCTGCGCGCTGAGCCGACCAGCCTGGACGCGATACTGCGTGGCGACCGATCTGCGGCATCGTGAGCGCGACTTTCTTCGGATTATCTAGATTATGAACCGATAGTGCTCAACGATCTCGCGGCCGGGCATGTCGACCTAATGATCGCAGACCTCGTATCGGTCCTGCCACTGGCGAGACGGGGAAAAGCTGAAGATCCTCGCAGCCACCTCGTCGGCACCGATCGGCAGCAGCGGTCTCCTTACCCTATCTTGAGGCAAACCCACAGTGACTGAGGTCGCCTGAGTGGGTCGCTGCTGTAAGCCGCCACGCAACGTGGGCGCCCGTGCAGCCGGGATCGAAACGCATGATGGCCATTCGTCCCGATGGAATCCAGATCGGCGGCACCATAGAGGCTAACGCGGAAAGCCAGTTCACCGCGACAGCGCTGCGCGAGACTTTCCTGGGCAGCCACAGCGAGTATCTGCTGGACGTAGGAGACCATCGGGTTAAGGCCGACAGCAGCCCCGACCTGACCGTGGGCCAGGCTTGCCCCGTCCGTATCGACCCGTCAAAAATCGTCCTCGTGCCGGACGCAATCACGGAGCAGCCTCAGCCATCGGCCGTAGCAGTAGAGCGGTGCATCGGTGTCGCGTCAGGATGTCTCCGCTGCATGTCAGCAGCGCGCAGATGTCCGCTCCTGGCGCAGAGCGGACAATGATCGATCGACGTCCGGTGAGACCCAACACGGACGTCCGATCGCGAGCGCAAATTCGGCTCGCGATGACTGCAAATCATCGCGACGTCCAAGTTTTAGCGCGTTTCTAAAAGAGTTTCTCGACGCGAGACTTATGCCTGAATCACTCGGATATTATCGGTTGAGCCTGCCTCCCCGAAGGGGATGCCCGCCACCACTATAATCTGATCGGTTGGCCGAGCAAAATCCTCATCTCGCGCCAGTTTCACCGCGCGCACGACCAACTCCCCATAAGAGTGCACGACTTCCGAGCGGACGCTGTGTGCGCCCCAAGTCAGGCACAAGCGCCTTGAGACAACCTCGTCGGAAGTTATGGCCAGGATCGGTGTGGCAGGGCGTTTGCGCGCCTCCCGCGCGGCTGTTGCTCCACCCGATGTGAAAGCGACGATCACCGGGGCACCGATGCAGGTCGCAAGGTCTGCCGCTGCGGCGGCGATGGCGTGTGGCGGCGTGGTTTCCTCATTCGAGGGAGCGGCATCCACGATCAAGCGATAAAGCTTGTGGCTTAGCCGTATGCGTCAAAGCTCCGTATGCGTGCTTACATACCCCATCAAAAAGTCGATGAACTCATCAACCCGAGTGGGCTGCTTGCCAGAGGCAACGACGGCAGCGATCACGTCGCCCCAACTGATCAGGCTATCGAACAAGACGACAAGAGCGCCCGTTGCGAGGTCTTCCGAGATGGCGTAGTCGGGAAGGCGAGCAATTCCGATACCGTCCCGCGCAGCGTCTTGCAGGATGATGCTGTCGTTGGTTTCGAAGTTTCCCTTTATCTTAACGACGCGCTCCTTGCCGCCCTCCTTGAAGCGCCAATCGTAAGGGCCTCGAACACTGTGGTGAATCAGACAATTGTGCTGCTGCAAGTCGTCGATGCTTTCGGGACGTCCACGCATGCGCACATAGTCCTGGGAAGCACAGACAAGATATTTGATCGGAGCCAACGTGATCAGGCGCGTGCTCTTGTCGATAACGTCGGTCGAGTTCCTGACAGTTATCCCAACGTCATACCCCTCCCCGATCAGGTTCGGTAATTCGGTTCCAATCTCCAGCTTCACGGTCACGCCCGGGTGGTGCTTTGCGAAAGTACGAGCTGCCTTGGAGACAAGCCTCTGGCCAACGCCGAGGCTCGAATGAATCCGCAGCGTCCCGGTCATGCTCGCATCGAAGTTGGCGGCAAACGCTGTTGCCTGCTCCAGCGCCTGCAGCGGGTCGCGGATCTTGCTCAGGAACTCCCGCCCGACTTCCGTGACCATCAAACGGCGCGTAGACCGCGCGATGAGCTTGACGCCTAGCCGTTGCTCAAGGTTCGACACATAACGACTGACCGCAGACGTGGAAATCTTCATCTCCGCCGCAGCGGAGGTGAAGCTGCCCAATTCCGCAACACGCGTGAAAGCTACGATCTCATGAACATCTCGCATATCGTCGCGTCCCTCAACGTCCGAGTCTTGCCGGATGATCAGGGCGCAAGCTGCGGAAGGCAAGATACGCTCAGGGTTTCAGGAGCATTCCACGACCATCGACATCATGGAGCGCCGATAGCCGCGGGTGCCCATCCGGTCACAGCCCCAATACGCGACGAGCCACAATGTTCTTCTGGATCTCGGACGTCCCGCCATAGATGGTCGCCCTTCGCGCCTGCAGGAAGGACCGCCCCACATGAATCGATCGGCAGTCTGCATGAATCGGCGCAAGGCTGGCCCCGTCTGGCCCGGCTGCCTCCAGGAGCAGGTCTGCCAGATTTTGCAATATCTCACCGTTTGCGATCTTCAGCGCCGAGGCGATTGACTTCGGTATGGCGTCGCGCTTGAGCAGTCTGAGCGCTTCCGAGAAGGCTGCGGTAAAAGCGAGAACATCTATCTGAGCCTTGGTGAAGCGGTCCGAGAAAGCGGCATCCTCAAAGGCGCCGGAGCTCTTAGCGACCAGCCGGACGCGTTCCAGGAAGATAATGATCTTTTGAGGCGTAGAACTGATCAGACGTTCATTGTCCAGAACGGCATTGGCCATATCCCAGCCGTTGTTCAGACCACCCACGATATTCTCGATGGGCACTTCAACCTCGTCGAAGTACACCTCGGAGAATTCATCTTCACCAGAGATGGTCCTGATGGGACGACGCCTGACGCCGTCGGAACTCAGGTCAATAAGGACCATGCTGATGCCCCGCCGACGATCTGACGCGTGCTTGTCGGTGCGTATCAGAGCGAACATCCAATGAGCGACATGTCCGCCCGTGGTCCATATCTTCTGGCCATTGACGATGATCTTGTCGCCACGAACCTCACCGGAGGTCTGCAGCGAGGCGAGATCGGACCCTGAACCCGGTTCAGAATAGCCTTGGCACCAACGAACGCTGCCATCCAGCATACCAGGGAGGTGCCGCGTCTTTTGCTCCGGGGTTCCGAAGCGGATGAGTGTCGGGCCGATGTGATAGATCGCCTGGCTTGAAAGCTCAGGCGCGCCGCGAATTGCGAGCTCCTCGAAGAGAATGATCCTCTGTTCGACTGTCGCTTCCATCCCGCCGTGCGCCTTGGGCCATGCTGGCGCAATCCAGCCTTTCTCGTACAACTTGCGATGCCACCAATCTGCCACTTCCACCTTTGGCCGAGTCGGCAAATCGCAGATCTCATTCGGCAAAACACTCGTCAGGAATTTGCGCACTTCGGATCGGAATGCCTGGTCGTCAACTGAATCCGACTGAAAGTGAGTCGCGAGATCGTCACCGGAGCCACCCGCGGCATAGACGATCCTCCGCTCGCCCGCCGCGTCCGAATAGCAGCGCGTCGCAGTGACAATCCGCTTGATGAACAGCCCGATATCGCATTCGTCGGTGAATCCGATCCCCCCATGCATTTGCGCCGCCCAGCGCAAGACGCGCATCGCGGTCTCGCAGATCCTCGCCCGGGCAGCCGACGCCATCGCATGCGAGCCTTCCTTGCTGTCAACGATCTGCGCTGCTTCATGGACGAGAGCGCGCGACAATTCCAGGTCGACGAAAATGTCGGTCGCACGATGCTGCAAGGCCTGGAACTCACTGATCGCTTTTCCGAACTGCCGGCGCGTTCGCATGTAGGCGAGGGTTCGGTCAAACAATTCCAGGCAGCACCCGAGCAGTTCAGCGGAGAGACCCATGCGCGTAGCAGCGCGCGCGCGCGCGATAGTCGCCTCGGCTTGGTCCAAGACTGCTCCGTCTGGCAGATCTGCGTTGGTGAATGATATGATTGCCAACAGGCTGCCATCGACCGCTTCAATCTCCCGGAGTTCGATTCCGGGAAGATCGAAAGGCGCAAGCACCAGAACGGGCCGACCGCTCGCGACCGCATCGAGAATGACGCATTGCTTGTCGCGATGACATGTCCAAATTCGCGCACTCCCATTCAAGGTCGCGCGGCCTGCTGCATCGACGTCAACGGTGCGGTTCGCCTGCTCGGCCATTGTCGCCGACAAAGCTACGGCCACCTGGCCGGCAGCCTGTTGCGCCCACTTTCCCGCGGCGGCGCCCGATGCGAGGAGGTATGCCGCCACCATGGGCCCCACGGCGCTCGGCAGCAGTTTTCGACCGATCTCCTCGGCGACGCCAGCCATGTCGGCGAGGCTCAAACCGCTGCCGCCCATAGCCTCCGGCGTCAGCAGGCCGTTCCAGCCGGACTCTTGCAACGCGGCATCCCAGTTCCCCGCTCCAGGCTCAACACGTCCAAGCAGACCAAGCCTCACATTCTGGCTTGCAAAGCGTGCGGCCTGATCTCGAAGCAGAGTCCGATCGTTTTCCGAGCTCGTCATTTTTCTATTCCATGGCCGAAGGCGAAATATGGAGAGTTCTTGGATGATCAGTCACTGAGAAGTTCGCGAACGCGCGCCACGAGATTCGGCGGCGATGCGTAAGCGCGCTTGACGATGTCCTGCATCTCTTCACCGTTTGTGAGTCCTATTGTGAGGTTCAGTTTGTCGATCTCCGCCAGGAACGCCGGGTCGCTCAAAGTCTCCGCGAACGCTTTGCGGAGGATGCGGACGCGCTCGGGCGGCAAATTCGGAGGAGCGATATACGGCCGCGCGAGCACCGTGCTCGTGAAAATAATGTCGAGCGCCGTTTTGTCCGTGTCACTGGAAACAAAGTCTTTGACAAGCGGAACGCTCGCGGGAACCTCGGGCATTTTCGTGGGTGCGAGCTGTGCGAGTATCTTCAGCGACGCGTTGGTGATCCACTCGGGGTGACTGGCCTTGATCCCTTCCATGTCCCACATGCGCCCGGTGATCTCGCCCTGCTCCAACGCCAGCGCGGCCTCCCGCGTGCCGGGATATCCCGTGATAATCTTCAGGCCGGAAAGGCCCAGGACTTTCTTCACCGCCAAAGGAAGCAGATAGGTGTCGCCCGAACGCGAAGTGGCTCCGACCAGCAGGGGTTTACCAGCGATCAGATCGGGGAGCGATTGCGCTTGGGCCGTTTTCCACGCGACCAGAACGGAGGCCGAGCTGACGGCATTGCCGATCATCGTCAAATCGGGTCCCGCGAATTGCGCCTTCGAGGCGGACCCTGCGAATAGCGGATCAAAAATAAGAGCCGAGTTCACCGCGGCAAAGGCAGTCCCGTCCTTCGGGGCGATCTTCGTGATGTAATTAGCGAGCGTCATGCTGCTCGCACCAGGCATGTTCACGGGAACAATGCCCGGCTCGCCTGGAATGTGCCGCGTCATGTGCTTGCTGATAATGCGCGCGAACGTATCGTAGCCGCCGCCCGGGCCGTAACCGATGTAGCAGGTGATCGTCTTGCCTTTGAAGAAGGCATCTTCGCTCGTTTGCGCCACAGCTGCATGGCACGAGCAGATAATCGCGGCGCCAAAAGCCGCGAGCCATGATCTCTTGAGCATCATCTCCTCCAACTTTTTTTTAAGTTTGGGGTGGCCTTAGTACGACTAGACCATCCAAAGCGACCGCTCCCTGCCCGTCTGTTCGAACGAGCAATGGATTCACATCTACGGATTCGAGAATGTCTCCGAGTTCAAGCGCCATGCGACCGAGCGCAACCAGCGAATCCGCCAGCGCCAAAACATCGCGCGCCGGAGCGCCGCGGTAGCCCGCCAACAGAGCGCTCGCCTTTGTCCGGGCGATTGTCGCCAGAGCGCGTTCGCGTTCGAGATATGGCGGCGCCAAGGCGACATCCTTGTAGAGCTCCAACCACACCCCCCCCAGCCCCACGATGACGACGCAGCCCATCTCCGGATCGCGCTGGATGCCGACCAGCATCTCGACGCCATCTTTCACTTGCGGCGCCACGAGATATCCCTCGAGTTCGGCGGGCAGCTTCGCGCAGATCTCCTGAAATTTACGCCCAGCGGACAGAACGCCGGCGGCGTCGCGCAGGTCGAGAGCGACGAGGCCGGCGTCACTCTTGTGTGGCACCGACGCGGACACGGCCTTGAGCACGACAGGGTAACCCATCTGCTCGGCGGCCTGCGACGCCTGTTCCGGCGAGGACGCCACCACCTCGGCCAATAGCGGAAGTCCGTAGTCCGCCAGGAGCGCCTTGGACTCGACTTCGCTCAGGGCCGTGGGACCCGCGAGATTTCGCGAATATGCGATCCATTTTTTGCGCAGATCCACGCGAACTGTCGACGGCGGATCGGCAACGCCTTGCTCGTCCGCATCCAGAGCCACTTTCGCGAGCGTGCGAAGCGTTTTTGAGACGTCACGAAGCCATGCAAGGTGAGGGAGCTTGCTCCGAAGCTCGCGCATGTAAGGCGTTTCTCGAAACGTCAGCGGTGAAAACACGACCACGGGCTTCGTCGCTTCCTCCGCGACATAGGCGTCGAGCGCGAGGAAGTTCTGGACTTTCCTCTCGATGCCGGCGTCGCGGGGCAGCTCTTCCGCGATGAGAACGGCGTCGACTCCTGGATCGTCGTGCAAGGCTCTGACCGAAGCGATGTACCCGTCCGTTGGCAAAGTCCGCTTCGTATCGAACGGATTCGAAACGTCCGCATCTGCAATCGACTGCAAAATCGACGCCCTGCTCGACTCTTGCAGATCTGGAAGCGACAGCCCGTAATATTCGGCGCGCGCGGTGATGATCGACTTGAACGCCCCGGAATTCGTCATGACTGCCAGCCGGCGGCCTGCCGGTCGGCCAACAGTGGAGAGCATGCTCGCTGCTTCGACCGCATCTTCCAGGTTGTCGACCCGGATGACGCCCGCATCACGGGCCAATGCATCGAACGCTTCCAGGCTTCCGGTAAGCGCGCCCGTGTGCGCCAAGGCCGCATCCCGGGCCGCCGCGTTGCCGCCTGCCTTCAGGACGACAACGTGTTTGCCGCACTCCGTCGCGTGCCGCGCAGCAGCAAGGAAGGTGCGCGCATCGACCACGGACTCGATATAGCAGCAGATGACACGGATGTTCGGATCCCCCGCGAGGTAACCAATATAATCCGCGAAGGTAAGTCCGGTCTGGTTTCCACAGGATACGATGTAACCGATACCGAGCCCGGCATCGAGCAACCCGCGACTGAACGTTTGGGCACGCGCGCCACTTTGACAGAGCACGGCCGCCGGTCCTTTGGTCAACGGCTCGAGATGCTCATCCGGGATAGTCGTAAAACGGGCTGCGCCAACTGCCAGACCCATGCAATTCGGGCCCGCGGCAGCAATTCCATATTTCTCCAGGACGCTCTTCAGCCGGGCGGCCCGTACGCGCCCTTCATCATCGCCGCCTTCGCCGAAGCCGGCCGCGAGCATGCTGGCGCTGCGCGCGCCACGCGCCCCACCCTCCTCAAGCGCGCGGATCGTCTGCTCATGGGGAAGGAAGATGGCGAGATGATCCGGCGCTTCGGGCAAATCAGAAATCGATGCGAAACAGGGAAGTCCCCAGAGCTCCTTCCGGTTCGGGTTGACCGGGAAGATTTTTCCCGGATACCCGAACCGAACGAGATTCTGGTGGACACGGTCAGACCAGTTGCGGTCTGAGGCGCCCACCAGCACGACGTTTCGGGGCGCCATCAGCGCCGCCATGTTCAACGACAATCTCGACACGACGGATCGCCTCTTCAGTCTTGCTTCGGGCGCTCATATGGGCCGAGACCAGGGCGATAGGATTTTTCGTCGAGAAACTCTTTCATGCCGACGCGATCGGCGATCTCCTTGTCGGCCTTTTGCAGCGAGTCCTGCTTGCTGCCCAGATAATCGCGGGCCTCGACAGGTCCCATGCGACGCACTGCCTTGACGGCTTCGCGCGTGTAACGGACAACGCCCGGGTTGAGCTTGGTCAGCTTCTTTGCGAGTTCAATGGTTTTCTCGCGAAGCTGATCCTTCGGCACCGAGAAGTTGATCAGGCCAATCTCTTCAGCACGCTTGCCGTTGAAGGGCTCGCCCGTTACTGCGTAATACAGCGCGTGACGGGGAAGGATCGTATCGGTCAGATTCCAGCTGACCAGACCTCCCGGGATGATGCCCCAATTGACTTCAGAAAGCCCAAAGACGGCATCGTCTGCGGCGATCGCAAAATCGCATGCGCAGAGCTGCGTGAACGCTCCGCCAAAACAATAGCCATTGACCATGGCGATCGTAGGCTTCGAATAGCGCGACAGCATCTCCCAACGCCAGTGATGGCTGGCGGTGTTGGAGCGCTTGCGCTCGGCGGGATTATTGTAAGTCTCCCTGAAGTAGAGCTTGAGATCCTGTCCGGCGCACCATGCATCTCCTTCGCCCGCGAGCACGAGAACCTTCGTTTCGGGATCGTCGGCCAAGCGGATCAGCGCGTCTTCCATATCGTAGTGGAGCGCCGGGCTCATGGCGTTGCGCTTGTCCGGCCGATTAAGAGAAACGAAAGTAATGCCATCTTCCTTGTGGATTTTGATGTTCTCGTACTCTTTGTCCATTAGCGCTTCTCCCTCGCGGTTCGCAGATTTTTAGACCCTGCATTCTTAGATGTTACCTGATTTTGCCGCCCTTATTAGTGTGAGTCTCAGAAAGATATTATTGCAGCCCAACAATTGTGCGTTGCACCAAGGCATGCATCACGTCGGGGAGAGCTTGGCCGTTGCTCCGCAGAGTAGGCAACAAGCAAACGGCCAAGTATCAAGACAAAGGTCGACGTCCATTCTCTAACGAGCGAATAAATGTCCGATGTTGGCGCAAAGCCGACATTCCACTCAAGCGCAAAAAAGTATGGTTGGGCAGCCTAATCCTGAAGCGAGTCCAGGATTTTCTTTAAATAATGCGACGCGGACAGGCCAAAGCCGGAGACGCCAAAGCTAGACTGATGCGGCCACTCGGGTAACATCACGACACGGGCGTGCTTATCCCTCACCTAAACTACAACGGGGGCAAACATGACGGTGATCGCTGCCTCGCGCTATCGCAACGGCCTCAAGGCTGAGGAGGTCTCGCTTACTGAACCGATCCGCTGTGCGGAGGACAAAAGCGACTTTGTGTGGATCGGGCTGTTGGATCCGACCGAGGACGAGCTTCGCACGCTGCAAAAGAATTTTCACCTGCATCCGCTGGCGGTTGAAGACGCGCTCAAGGCGCATCAGCTGCCAAAGCTCGACGTGTATGGCGACCAGCTGTTTGTAGTGATGCGGACCGCTCATTTACTTGGCGAACACATCGAGTATGGCGAGACCGACATTTTTGTCGGCTCGCATTTTGTCATCTCCGTGCGGCATGGCTCGACGCGGGCGCACACCGAACTTCGCGCTCACCTCGAAGCGAGCCCGCTGCTCTTGCGGCACGGCGTCG
>JANXTB010000410.1 GCA_025356415.1 Hyphomicrobiales bacterium | reverse complement strand
TCGGCGGCTTCTACGCCACCGGCACGGGCGCTCCGGGCTCCACCATCCGGCTGTCGCTGAACGGCGCGCCGGTGACCAGCGTCACCGCCAACGATCAGGGCCGCTGGTCGCTGAAGGTCGAGCGCGGCATGAACCCCGGCGCCTACACGGTGCGCGCCGACCACCTCGATGCTTCCGGGCGCGTCATCGCGCAGGCCGAAGTGCCGTTCGATTATCCTGCGCGCCTCGCCAACGCGGCGGCGCGCAGCGCAGCCTCGGGCAGCGGTTCAGACGCCGTGATCGCCGAACTCCAGAGCGTGACCGTGCAGCGCGGCGACAGCTTGTGGCGGATCAGCCAGCGCATGCTCGGCAATGGCCAGCGCTACACGCAGCTCTATGCGGCCAATTCGACGCAGATCCGCAATCCCTCGCTGATTTTCCCCAAGCAGATCCTCGTGGTGCCGCAGGGCGTGAAGCCGAACTGATGCGAACTTGTCGGGCGACGGGGTGCACGCGGGGCGAATTAAGCCTATATGTCGGCCCAGTTCTCACAGCCCCGCCCGGGGACGTGGCCCGAAGGCTCAAGAAGAAGCATGAACCCGCACCACAAACAGATCCCCGCCCAGCCCACGGCCACCCCTGACATCAAGGCGGAAGCCTCGCTCGCCACCACGGTAAGGCATCTCTGGCCTTATATCTGGCCCGCGGACCGCGCCGACCTGAAGGCGCGCGTGGTCGGCGCCATGGCGCTGCTGCTGATCGCCAAACTCATCACCATCGCGGTCCCGTATTCGTTCAAATGGGCGACGGACCTGCTGACCGACGGCAAGGCCGACGTGCCGCTGCCCACGATCCTCGCCGGACCGGTGGCGATGGTGGTCGTCTACACGCTGCTGCGCATCTTCATGCAATTCTTCACGCAGGCGCGCGACGCGCTGTTCGCCGCCGTCGCGATGAACGCCGTGCGCCGCATCGCCAACGAAGTCTTCGTGCATCTGCATCAGCTGTCGCTGCGTTTTCATCTGGAGCGCAAGACCGGCGGGCTGACGCGCGTGCTCGAGCGTGGCCGCGAGGCGATCCAGCAGATCGTGCGCATGTCGATGCTCACCGGCGCGCCGACCATTGTTGAATTCGCGCTGATCCTCGGCGTGTTCTTCTTCCAGTTCGACTGGCGCTATGCGCTCACCGTCATCTTGATGATCCTCGCCTATCTGAAGTTCACGACAGTGGCGACAGACTGGCGCATCGGCATTCGCCGCAACATGAACGAGAGCGACACCGACGCGAACACCAAGGCGATCGACTCGCTGCTCAACTACGAGACCGTGAAATATTTCGGCGCCGAGAAGCGCGAAGCCGAGCGCTATGACCGCTCGATGGAGCGCTACGAGCGCAACAGCACGGCGAGTTATGTCTCGCTGGCGGTGCTGAACTCGGGGCAGGGGCTCATCTTCTCCATCGGCCTGATGGTCGTGATGATCCTGTGCATCAACGGCATTCGCAACGGCACGAACACGCTCGGTGATTTCGTGCTCATCAACGCGATGATGATCCAGCTTTACCAGCCGCTGAATTTCATGGGCATGGTCTACCGCGAGATCAAGCAGGCGGTGATCGACATCGAAAGCATGTTCACGATTCTGGGCCAGAACCCCGAGATCAAGGACAAGCCGACGGCGCAGCCGCTGCACATCGATCGCGCGGCGGTGAAATTCGAGAACGTGCATTTCGCGTACGACCCAAAGCGCGCGATCCTGAAGGGCGTCAGCTTCGAAGTGCCGGCCGGACAGACGCTCGCGATCGTCGGGCCGTCGGGCGCCGGCAAGTCGACGCTGTCGCGCCTGCTGTTTCGTTTTTACGAACCGCAAAGCGGCCGTATCACCATCGACGGGCAGGACATCGCCAATGTCACGCAGACGTCCTTGCGCGACGCCATCGGCATGGTCCCGCAGGACACGGTGCTGTTCAACGACACCATTGCTTACAACATCCGCTACGGCCGCTGGGATGCGACCGACGATGAAGTCCACGAGGCTGCGCGCTCGGCGCAGATCGACGACTTCATCCGTTCCGTGCCCCATGGCTACAAGGCGCAGGTCGGCGAGCGCGGCCTGAAATTGTCAGGCGGCGAAAAGCAGCGCGTCGCAATTGCGCGCACGATTTTGAAGAATCCGTCGATCCTGATTCTGGACGAGGCGACCTCGGCGCTCGACAGCTTCACCGAGCGCGAAATCCAGACAGCGCTGGATCGCGTTTCGCAGGGTCGCACGACGCTGGTGATCGCGCATCGCCTCTCCACAATCGTCAACGCGGACGAGATCCTCGTGCTCGACAAGGGCGAGATCGTGGAACGCGGGCGGCATGAAGAGCTGCTCGCCCAAGGCGGCGTCTACCGCGCCATGTGGGACCGCCAGCGCGAAGTCGATGCCGCACAAGAAGCTTTGCGCAAGGCCGCGGAAGCCGAGGGCAAGAGCGTGCGCGTGGAAATCGAGGCGTAGGTTTTTGTGGGGCGCGCCACCCTCTCCCGCACTGGCGGGAGAGGGTGGCAGGCGAAGCCTGACGGGTGAGGGCGCCTGCGTCACAAGCGTATTTCGAACATTTGCGCGTTGGCGCCGCCCTCATCCGTCATGCTGCGCATGACACCTTCTCCCGCCAGTGCGGGAGAAGGGAAGAGCTACACCAGCTCCCGCGCCACAGGCGGCGGATCGCTCGCCATGCGCTGGCTTGGCGCAACGTCCACACTCACGCTCAATTCCTGATTGCCCGACGCCAGGATCACACCATCGATCGGCGACACATCCGCGTAATCGCGGCCGCGTGCGATGACGATGTGGTCATTGCCCGCAAGCACCGCGTTCGTCGGATCGAAATCCAGCCACCCGAAAATCTCGCCGCACCACAGCGACACCCATGCATGGGACGCGTCGGCGCCGACGAGGCGTGGTTTGCCGGGCGGCGGCAGCGTGCGGATGTAGCCGCTGACATAGGCGGACGGCAGGCCGAGGCCGCGCAGGCCTGCGATCATGATATGCGCGAAGTCCTGACACACGCCGCCGCGCGCCTCGAACGCTTCGGACAGCGGCGTCGAGACGGCGGTCGCCTTCGGATCGTATTTGAAATCGTCGCGGATGCGCTGCATCAACTCGCTCGCCGCTTCCACTATCGTGCGTCCAGTCGTGAAGGATGCCGCCGCATATTTCGTCGCCGGAATGTGCAGCGGCACGAGACGGCTCGGGAACAGGAAATGCGCGGGCGCATGCGGCCCGAGTTGTGCGGATGAGAAAGCAGCTTGCCGCACATCTTCCCACGGCGGCGTAAGCGCAGGCGCTGGCGTCTCGCGGCGCTCGACCTCGACTCGCGACAAAGCCGTGATGCGCAACTCGCGGTGCGTCTTCTCGATGGTCACATTGGCGACGCGCGTGCCGAAGAAATCGGTGCGCTGGGTGATCGTCGAGGGCTCGGGTGAAACCTCAAGCCCGCTGTCGAACACGCGCTGGCCTTCGTCGTCGGCGGGCAGCAGACGCAAGGTGCAGCGCGCTGACGTTACTGGCGCATCATAGCGATAGGTCGTGACGTGGCGAATGTCGTAAATCATGCGAGATCCATTTCGCGGCCCTGCCGCGCGGTGCCCGGTCCCTGCAGGAAGTAGCGCTGCGCGATGGCTTCGGCCAGCGACATGAGACGCTGCTCGAAAGCGAGGATCTTGTTCGGGTCGATCTGCTCGGCTTCGTCCACCGAGAGATCGGAAACCAGCTTTGTCGCAATGCGGCGCGGCGCTTCCATGATGCCGTCCTCGCGCAGCAGCGGAAGCGTCGCGAGATGCTCGTCGATGCGGTCCGCCTGGAACGCCACGGAACGCGGGTTAAATGTGTCGAGCAGAACCATGTCGCGCACCGGCGCCAGCGCGACGCCGATCAGGTAACGCGACCGATAGGTGATCTGCGAGTCGATGAGATCGAGCAGCACGTCGAGGTTTTCGGCCGTCGCATCCTTGTCGGCGAAGATGCGCGCAAAGCGGCACGTGTTGATCGCGCGCTCGACGCGGCGGCCCATGTCGAGGAAGCGCCAGCCTGCGACGCGGTTGGTGTTCTCCTGAAACAGGCCAGAGAGCGCGGCGATAATCCGCAGCGCGCTGTCGGCATGGTCGAACGCTTCCGTCTCGGGCAAAGCAGCGGCGCTGCTCGACGCAAGCCGCGCTTCCAGCGCATTCAGCAATTGCCACGCGTCCGGCGACAGGCGCTCGCGGATGACGCCCGCTGCGCGCTGCGCTGATATCGCGAGCGACACGGCTGAACCTACCTGTTTTTTCTCATGTAGCGCGGCGGCGGAAATTTCGGCGCTGGTCGCCTCCGCCATTTCGGCGGAGACCGCGCCCCAGGCGATCAGGATTCGCGCCAGTCGCGCGGTCGATTGTCGTCCGCCGCCGGTCATGGAGTCGGGGTCCATCACGCGGCTGCAATAGCAGCGCACGAGCCGCAGCGTCGCCTCCGCGCGCTCGATGTAGCGGCCGAGCCAGAACAGATTGTCGGCGGCGCGGCTTGGCAGATTGCCGAGCAGACGACGGATTTTCACGCTGTCGCCGGTGGGCAGCAGCGTCGTCATTTCCACCGGCTTGTCGGCCAGCACCCAAGCGTCGGCGGATTCCACGCCTTCGCCCATGGACACGGCGCGCGCGTCCGTGCGGTCGGACACGCGGCAGAAGCCGCCGGGCATGATCTCCCAGCCGTTTTCAGTCGCCGCTGCGTAAACGCGCAGCACGAAGGGGCGTGGCGTCAGCTTGCCGTCTTCCCACACGGGCGTGGTCGACAGCTGCACGACTTCCTGTCCGACGTAATCGACGGCGCGACGCGCGATCTGTTCTTCGAGCTTGGCGCGCGCGGCCTTGTCGAGATCGGCGCCGATGATGCTGCGCGGATCGCCGCCGCCCGGCAGCGAATCCGAAAAAGCGCCGGCGATGACAAGTTCGTCGAGGCGCGAGAGCACCTGCTTGCGCTCGGTCTCCTGTCCGCACCACCACGTCGCGATGTTGGGCATGCGCAAATCTTCGCCGAGCAGCCGGCGTGAAAGGGCGGGCATGAAGCCCATCAGCGCGCGGGATTCAATCAGCCCGCTGCCCGGCATGTTGGCGACGGTCACGGTGCCATTGCGGATCGCCTGCATCAGGCCCGGCACGCCGAGCCGCGAGGCGGCGTTGGCCTCTAGCGGATCGCTCCAGTCAGCATCGACGCGCCGCCAGATGACGTCGGCGCGCTTCAGCCCGGCGATGGTGCGCACATGTACTTCGCCGTCCTGCACGGTGAGGTCGTCGCCCTCCACAAGCAGGATGCCGAGGTAGCGCGCGAGATAGGCCTGTTCGAAATAAGTCTGGCTGAAGGGGCCGGGCGTCAGCAGGCAGATGCGCGGATCGCTGCGCGTCGCCGATTGCGTCAGGCCGTTGCGGAATTCGCGGAAGAAGGGCGCGAGGCGCTGCACGTTCATGTCGCGATAGAGCGTCGGAAACGCGCGCGACAGCACAAGGCGGTTTTCGAGCGCATAGCCGGAGCCTGATGGCGCCTGCGCGCGATCGCCAAGCACCCACCAGCGCCCGTCCGGGCCGCGGCCAATGTCGGCAGCGTAGAGGCGCAGCCACTTGCCGCCCGGCGGCTTCACGCCGCGCATGGGCCGCATGTAATCCGCGCTGCCGGTGACGACAGCTGCGGGCAGGGCGCCTTCGCTGACGAGGCTCGCCTCGCCGTAGAGATCGGTGAGCACGCGCTCCATCAGTTCGGCGCGCTGCTTGATGCCCGCTGCGATCTCGCGCCAATCGCGCTCGGTGATCAGCAGAGGCACGTGGCTCAGCGGCCATGAGCGCTCGTTGGTTTCGCCATAGACGCGGTAGGACACGCCGAGATCGCGAATGTGCCGGTCGGCGGAGGCGAAGCGCCGCTCGATCTGCTCGTCGTCGATTCGCGACAAGGCGTTCAGAAAGTCGCGCCAATGCGGGCGTGGCGTTCCTGTGGCGTCGAGGAGTTCATCGTCGATGCCAGGCAGGCGTTGATAGGATGACGTCCAGCTTTCGACCCGGCGCGGCGAACCGCCGCTCCGTCGTGCGGCATTACGCGTGCCGGGTAATTCGCTAGCCAATCGTCCTCCTCAGATCGAGCGTCAGCGGGAACTCTGCTGACGGGACCTCTCGGCTTATGTCCATGGGTCCGGGAGTATGACCGTGATTCTGGAATCGCGCGAGGCGTCTGGCTTGCGCCTCGTACGAATTCACAGGGAAAGTATCGTAACTGCGGCCGCCTGGATGCGTCACATGGTAAACGCAGCCGCCCAGCGAACGGCCGTTCCATGTATCGACAATGTCGAACGTCAGCGGCGCATGGATCGGCATGACGGGGTGAATGCCCGAAGCGGGTTGCCACGCCTTGAAGCGCACGCCCGCCACCGCTTCGCCGGAGCGCCCGGTCGAGGTCATAGGCATCGCGCGCTCGTTGCACGTGATGACGTGACGGCCCGGCGTGAAGCCGGTCGCGAGAACTTCGATACGCTCCACGGATGAATCGACGAAGCGCACGGTGCCGCCCGGCGTGCCTTCTTCGCCGAGCACATGCCAAGGCTCGAGCGCCTGCCGGAATGTCAGCGACACGCCGCCATGTTCGACATCGCCATAGAGCGGGAAGCGGAATTCGCGCTGCGCTTCGAACCACAGCGGATCGAATTCGTAGCCGGCGCTTTTCAGGTCGGCGAGCACGCCGTTGAAATCTTCCCAGACGAAATGCGGCAGCATGAATTTGTCATGCAACGCGGTGCCCCAACGTACGAATCCGCCTTGCTGCGGCTCGCGCCAGAACCACGCGATGATCGCGCGCAGCAGCAATTGCTGTGCGAGCGACATGCGCGCATCCGGCGGCATTTCGAACGAACGAAACTCGACAAGGCCGAGGCGTCCCGTCGGGCCATCGGGCGAGAACAATTTGTCGATGCAGATTTCCGCGCGATGCGTGTTGCCGGTCACGTCGACCAGCATGTTGCGGAAGATGCGATCGACAATCCACAGCGGCGGCGCCTCGCCCTTTTCAGGATGCGGCACAAGTCCCATGGCGATTTCGAGTTCGTACAGACCGTCGTGACGGCCCTCGTCGATGCGCGGCGCCTGGCTCGTCGGTCCGATGAACAGGCCTGAGAAAATGTAGGACAGCGACGGGTGACGCTGCCAGTAGAGCACGAGGCTCTTCAGCAAGTCGGGCCGGCGCAGGAACGGCGAGTCCAGCGGCGTCGCGCCGCCGAGCACCACATGGTTGCCGCCGCCCGTGCCGGTGTGTCGTCCGTCGGTGAGATATTTATCGGTGCCGAGCCGCGTCTGCCGCGCTTCTTCATAGAGCGTAACGGTGTTGTGGACCGCCTCGCGCCAGCTCGCGGCTGGATGCACATTGACCTCGATGACGCCGGGGTCCGGCGTGACCTTGATGACTTCGATGCGCGGATCCTGCGGCGGCGAATAGCCTTCGATATGCACTGGCACGCCGGTGGCTTCCGCGGCGAGTTCTATCACCGCGAGCAGTTCGAGATAATCCTCCATGCGCTCGACGGGCGGCATGAACGCGCACAGAATCCCGTCGCGCGGCTCGATGGCGAGCGCTGTGCGCACGGGCGCCGCGACAGCCGACTCTACTGTTTGCTTCTTGCCTGTCGCGGGCTCGCTGTAGAGTCGCAGGAGATCGTTCGGGTCGGGCAGTTCTCCGCGAATTTCAGTCGGATCCTGCGGCGTGATGTAGGGGTAGGATTCCGGCGGGATGTGGGGCAGGGAACCCAGCGGCAGGCGGAAGCCGATGGGTGAATCGCCCGGCGTCAAAAAGATCTTGCCGCGCCGCGTTTCCCAGCGCTCGGTCTTCCAACGCGGCGACTTCGATCCCTCGACATTCCAGCGCTGCATGGGCAGCACGAAGCCGGTCGGCGTGGTCAAGCCGCGCTCGAACACGCGCATGATGCGCGCGCGCTCCTCGGCGTTGTCGAGTTTCGAATTGCTGGGATCGACGTTCACCGGCAGATCGGATTCCTTGATCAGCCAATGCGCCGGATCTTCATAGGCCGGCAGCGCGCAGTCGATCGGCAGCCCAAGGCGCGTCGCGGTTTCATGCGCCAGCTTTTCGGCATCAGTGATGGTTGCGACCTTGTCCTTGTATTTGCCCTTGCCGCTTTCATCCGCAATGAGGTCGGGATTGCGCCAGATCGTCTTGCCGTCCTTGCGCCAGTAGAGCGCGAAGGACCAGCGCGGCAGGCTTTCGCCAGGATACCATTTGCCTTGCCCGTAATGCAGGAAACCGCCGGGTGCGAAACGCTCGCGCAGCCGCCGGATCAGCGTGTCGGCGAAGACGCGCTTGGTCGGGCCGACAGCTGCCGTGTTCCATTCGGCGGCTTCGAAATCGTCGATCGACACGAAGGTCGGCTCGCCGCCCATCGTCAGGCGCACGTCCTGCTTCTTGAGGTCGAGATCGACCTTGTCGCCAAGCGCGTCGAGCCTGTCCCACGCATCGTCGGAGAAGGGCTGCGTGACGCGCGGCGCTTCGCGGATGCGATCGATCTTCATGCTGAAATCGAACGTGCAGGTCGCGGGCTCGACCATGCCGGAAACCGGTGCGGCGGAGCGATAATGTGGCGTGGCGGCGAGCGGCAGATGGCCTTCGCCGCACAGCAGGCCGGACGTCGCGTCAAGGCCGATCCAGCCAGCGCCTGGCACATAGATTTCAGCCCATGCATGCAGGTCCGTGAAATCGTGCTGCGTGCCTTTCGGACCCTCTACAGAATCGACATCGGCTTTCAACTGGATGAGGTAGCCAGAGACGAAACGCGACGCGAGCCCGAGCTGCCGCGCGAGATGCACCAGCAGCCATGCGGAGTCGCGGCACGAGCCGGAGCCGAGTTCAAGCGTCTCCTCCGGATCTTGTACGCCGGGCTCCATGCGGATCACATATTTGATCTCGTTGCTCAGCCGCGTGTTGAGGCCGACAAGAAAATCCACCGTGCGCATTTTCTCGCGCGTGATGCCGGCGAGATAGGCGGCGAACTTCGGACCCTGCGGCTCGCTGACGAGATAGGGCGCGAGTTCGATGGCTTCTTCAGGCGTGTAGGCGAAGGGATATTCCTCCGCATGTTCTTCCATGAAGAAGTCGAACGGATTGATGACGGACATTTCCGCCGTCAGATCGACCTCGATCTTGAATTGCGTCGCCTTCTCGGGAAACACATGCCGCGACAGCCAATTGCCGTGCGGATCCTGCTGCCAGTTCACGAAATGGTCGAGTGGCGTCACTTTCAGCGAATAGGACAGCACCTTCGTCCGGCAATGGGGCGCCGGGCGCAGGCGAATGACCTGGGGACCCAGCGTGACGGGCCGGTCATAGGTGTAGCTGGTGACGTGGTGGAGGGCGACGCGGATCGACAAGGGCTGCACTTTCAATGGTTCGGCGCGGGCTCAAGCGCAAAGCGCAGTGTCGGCCCTCCCGGCGCCCTGTCAATCGAGACGGGCGTCAGGATGGGCAACAAAATGCGAGTTTGCCGCGAGGATGTGCGTTTTGCTTAAAGCCGGGCCGGCGATGCCTAAATCATCAGCCGCTTTTCGAGGTCAGTCGCGCACGAGGCGCGCCATGAACCCGAGCTTGGAAATCGCCCCGGGCGACAGCACGAACGGATAGAGGTCCGGCTGCCCCATGCTGCGGTTCAGCGCATTAACCGCGAAGCAGATCGGCAGCCAGGCGTCGATGAGTTTGCCGATGTCGCGCATGCGGTGCGGATCGAAATCGATCGTGGTCGACAGCTCCTCGTTTTCGGCGATCCGCGGGTTCACCTGAATGCCGAACGCATGCGCTGTCTCAAGGGTATCGACGATGTGCAGGTAATGCGCGAACGTCTCCGCGAAATCTTCCCACGGATGCGAACTCGCATAGGCGCTGACATAATTCTGGCGCCAGTCGGGCGCCGGGCCTTGCGCATAATGTCGCTCCAGCGCAGCGCTGTAATCATAGCTCTCGTCGCCAAACAGCGCGCGGAACTCATCGAGCTTGCCGCCATCGCGCACGAGCTTGTCCCAGTAATAATGGCCGACTTCGTGGCGCACATGGCCGAGCAGGGTGCGATAGGTTTCGCCCATGCTGGTGCGCCGTCTCTCACGTTCACCGTCATCGGCCTCGGCGAGATTGAGCGTGATCAGGCCATCCTCATGGCCAGTCAGAACCGGCGCGGAGCCTGGCGCTTCGGCGAGGATGTCGAACATCAGTCCGTCCATCGGCAGCCGCAACGCGAGCAGCGTGTAGGTCAGGCGATGTTTGGCGTTTTCGATCTTGCGCCAGAGGTCGAGCTGAGAAGGGTCGGAGAGATCGGGGATGGTCCGATTGTGCCGACACGAGACGCAATAGGCGTCATGTGTGCCTTGGTCGCCTTCCTCGATCAGCCAGTTGCAGACGCCCTGGGAGGCGTTGACGCAGAAGCGCACCGGGCGGGTCTCGCCCGTTCCATTCGAATTGGCCGCCCACCGGGCCAGCCGGTTGGCTGACGGGGTGAAGGCGCCATCCGCCATCGGGTCCAGCGCGAGCAGTCGCCGCGCTGCCGGCTCAAAGCCGATCCGGTGGCCGCACTTCTCGCAGGCCTCGTTCTCGAAGAATAATGGTTGCGAACAAACCTGGCACTCGAACAGCTTCATGGGTCGACCTTTATACGATTTTTTGGGGAATCAGCAGACGGCAACGCCCCGAAGGGCGGAATGGTTGTCGGCTCAGGCGCCCAAACTCCGGGCGATCTTGGTGGAGCAATGCGAGAATATACACCCGGCGCGTGACTTCCGGTCGCCGATTTGCGAAAAGGCGTCCGAACGGAGCCTCAGCCATCCCATGTCCATGATCGATTCCGTCCGCCGTCAGATCGTCCCGATCCATCCGGAGGGCTACAAGTTCATCGCGATCTTCGCCGTCATCGCCCTGATCCTCGCCTGGATCTGGTCGCCGCTCGGCTGGATTGGCTTCATCCTCACCATGTGGTGCGCGTATTTCTTCCGCGACCCGCCGCGCGTCACGCCGCTGCGCGAGGGGCTGATCGTCTCCCCCGCCGATGGCATCGTCTCCTCGATCGGCTATTTCACGCCGCCGCCCGAGCTCGGCCTCGGCGACAAGCCGCTGTCGCGCATCTCCGTTTTCATGTCGGTGTTCGATTGCCACGTGAACCGCGCGCCGGTGACGGGCCGCATCACCCGCATCGCCTACAAGCCGGGCCTTTTCCTCAACGCCGATCTCGACAAGGCGAGCGAGGACAATGAGCGCAATTCGATGATCATCGAAACCGCGCATGGCCGTTTCGGCGTCGTGCAGATCGCAGGCCTCATCGCGCGGCGCATCCTGTCGTTCTCGCGCGAAGGCGATTCGATCGGCACGGGGGAGCGCTTCGGCCTGATCCGTTTCGGCTCGCGTGTCGACGTCTACATGCCCGACAATGCCGTGCCGCTCGTCGGTCTCGGCTCCAAGGCCATTGCGGGCGAGACGGTTCTGGCCGATCTTTCCTCGACAGAGCCGCGCCGCAGCTACAAGGTCGGTTGATGGGCATCGAGCAGGACGGGACTGGAATGGAAGCCGAAGGCGCCGCCTTCGCGGGACGCCGCAAGCGGCGCTTCTCGCGCATCCCCATGCGCATCGTGCTCCCCAATCTCGTCACGCTTCTCGCCATCTGCCTTGGCCTCACGGCAATCCGCTTCGCCGCCGAGGCGAAGTTCGAGATGGCCGCGGTGTTCATCGTCGGAGCCGCTGTGCTCGACGGTCTTGATGGGCGCCTTGCGCGTGCGCTCGACGGCGCCTCGCGCTTCGGCGCCGAGCTCGACTCGCTGGCGGATTTCGTGGACTTCGGTGTCGCGCCGGCATTCCTGCTCTATTTCTGGAGCCTGCATCAGGCGCCGAGCCTCGGCTGGTTTGCCGCCATGGTCTTCGCCATCGCCGCCGCGCTGCGCCTAGCGCGGTTCAACGTGATGATCGACGATCCCAACAAGCCGGCGTGGCATGCGCAATTCTTCGTCGGCATGCCGGCGCCCGCCGGCGCGATCTGCGCCATGCTGCCGATCTACCTGAAGTATTCGTTCGTCGGCATGCCTGATGGCCGCATCTTCACCTTCCTCGAGATCGCCTATGTGATCGCCGTCGCCTTCCTGATGGTGAGCCGCATTCCGCATTTCTCGGGCAAGCAGATGGGCCGCGTCCCGCGCGACTATTTCATCCCCGTGCTGTTCGCCGTGGCGGCATTCGTGCTGCTGCTCGCGACCTTCCCGATGGAGGTTCTGGTCGCCCTGACGATCGGTTATCTGGGCATGTTGCCCATCTCATATCGTCGGCATCAGGCGCTGACGCGGGCCGATGAGGCCGCAAGCGCCGCCCTCCTTGCGTCCGAAAACGCCAGGAAAGCCTGAGGCCAAGCCTTCTACAAAAGGGTTTTGGCCTTCAATAAGTAGGTTTTGCCCGAAATCTCGCCTTTTCCGCGTCGGGGAAGGCCCGTCTTCTGTTCACAAATGGCCGGTTCTCGATTAGGGTCCGGCCACTTCATCCATTGTCCTGGCCGTCTGGACCCGCCGAAATACCGGCCGGCCATAGACCGCCGCCGGAGAACTGCTGCCACATGTCGAAAGAAGAACTGCTTGAATTCCCTGGCGTGGTGAGCGAATTGCTCCCCAACGCGACCTTCCGGGTCAAGCTCGAGAACGACCACGAGATCATCGCCCACACGGCCGGCAAGATGCGCAAGAATCGCATCCGCGTGCTGACGGGCGACAAGGTTCTCGTGGAAATGACGCCCTACGATCTGACCAAGGGCCGCATTACTTATCGCTTCAAGTAAGCGGAGATTTGCCCGGCGTGACGCATGATGCCAAGGCAGACGGCCTGAGCGGCCTGAAATCGACCCAGACGTCAGGCGAGGCTTGGCGTCCCAAGCTCGTTCTGGCCTCCGCATCGCCGCGCCGTCTCGCGCTGCTCCAGCAGGTCGGCATCGAACCCGACGCGCTGATTCCCGCCGATCTCGACGAGACGCCGCGGCGCAATGAACTGCCGCGCACGCTCGCCGCAAGGCTTGGGCGCGAAAAGGCCGAAGCCGCCGCCGCGCTGGTGTCCAAAAATCCCGAGCTCGAGGGCGCCTTCACGCTTGCCGCCGATACGGTGGTGGCCGTGGGCCGTCGCATCCTGCCCAAATGCGAAGTGACCGAGGAAGCGGCGCAATGCTTGCGGCTGCTCTCGGGCCGCGCGCACCGCGTCTACACGGGCGTGAGCCTGGTGACGCCGAAGGGCGCCGTGCGCAATCGGCTGGTCGAAACCCGCATCCGCTTCAAGCGCCTGTCGGACGCCGAGATCGAGGCCTATCTCGCCTCGGGCGAATGGCGCGGCAAGGCGGGTGGCTACGCCATTCAGGGGCTCGCCGGCGCCTTCGTGCTGAAGCTGATCGGGTCTTATCCGAGCGTCGTCGGCCTGCCGCTCTACGAGACCATGTCCATGCTCGCAGGGGAGGGGTATCCAACCCATCTCCTGTGGCTCAACCGTGTCTGAGTGATCGTCGCATGAACATCGCCAACGACAACGCGTCGAAAGCGGCGCCCTGTCCGATCTGCCGCAAGCCCTCGACGCAGACCTATCGGCCGTTCTGTTCGAAGCGCTGCGCCGATGTCGATCTCGCGCGCTGGCTGGGCGGGACATACGCGATTCCCGCGCCGCCCGTGGACCCCGACGAAGAGGACGACGAGCCCGTGCAGCGCCGTCCCGCTCCTCGCGACGAAGACTAGGGAAAAAGGGCGTGGGCCCAAGAAAACAACGCCGGAACGCTGGACAAGCCGCGCCTGCCTTCCTATAAACCGCCCACTCGCAACGGCTTGGGCCGAAGCGAAATGCCCGGGTAGCTCAGTTGGTAGAGCATGCGACTGAAAATCGCAGTGTCGGCGGTTCGACTCCGTCCCCGGGCACCACTCCAAAATCCAAACTCGTCCGATCTCGTCTGAAGCTCAAAGCCTCGTTGGGGCGCTGAGTCAGGATAAGGCGTTTTGACTGATGTGCGCCTGCTTGGTTAGACGCCATCAGGCGCCCTTCGGACGGCCGATGGCGCCTAGTTCCGCGCCGGCATCGGGCGGCAGGCGCAGGAAGATGAGTGTCGATGCCAGGACGCAGGCGCCGATGACGAAGAAGCCGAGCGCGATGTCCATCTGCGAGAGGTCCGTTCCACCACGCGTGACGAGGCTCATGTGGATGACGAGCGCGGCGAGTCCCACTCCGAACGTCTGCGCCAATTGCTGAGCCATGGACGCAAAACTCGTAGCGCGGCTCATCGCGCTGGAGGGAACGTCTGCGTATTGAAAGGACTGCACGGCGGTGAATTGCGTGGAGCGGGAGAAGCCGCCAATAAATAGGACAACGATCATCAGCATGAACGGCGTTGACACCTGAAAGAAGCCGCAGCCGATCAGATAGACGCCGGTCAGCACAGCATTGCCGATCAGGAGATTTCGGAAACTCAAGACGCGCAGAACGCTCCGGAAAATGAAGCGCGTCAAAAGCGAGCCTACGGCCGCCGCCAGCGTGGTGAGGCCCGCCTCGAAGGCCGTGAAGCCGAAGCCAACCTGCAAGAGCAGAGCGAGCAGGAATACAGCCGATGTCGTGCTCATGTAGAAAAGGCCGCCTCCCGTAATGGTCGCCGCAAAGGTGCGGATGCGCAGGAGCTTCAGGTCGACGATCGGATTGTCGATCCGCCTTGCATGAAAAATATAGAGCACGGCGAGCAGGGCGCCGCTTGCGATCAGGGTCACGACGAGCGAAGTAGGCAGGAGATCGCGGCCCATGGATTCAAATCCGAGGACAAGGCTGGCGAGCGAAATGGCGGCCAGCAGGAATCCGCTGAAATCAAGCGCCGGAACCGAATCTTCCTTGATCTCCGGAATATTCATCATGACGAGATAGATGCCCAGAATCCCGATGGGCAGGTTCAGGAAGAAGATCCACGGCCATGAAAAATAAGTAACGATGAAGCCGCCGACCGATGGCCCGAGCAAAGGCGCGAGCGCGCCTGGTATCGTGATGTAACTCATCGCCTTTACGAGATCTGCACGGGGCGTGCTCTTGGCGACGATCACGCGCCCGACAGGCGTCATCATGGCGCCGCCGATGCCCTGCAGCACGCGCGAGACGACAAGTTGTGCGAGCGAGTCCGAGAGGCCGCAAAGCACTGAGCTGGCGGTGAAGACGACGATCGCCAGCAGATAGATTCGCTTGGCGCCGAACCGGTCCGCCATCCATCCGCTGATCGGGACGAACACCGCCAAGGCGAGCAGATAACAGGTGATCGCCAGATTGAGCTTGAGCGGATCCTCATGAAGCGAATTGGCCATGGACGGCAGCGCGGTCGCAATCACGGCCCCGTCGAACTGATGCATGAATTGCGCGCAGCCAACAATCAACGGAACGATCATGGACGAGCGCGGCTGCATGGCGGCTTTCGGGTGGGTGGTTTTGTGGCCGGGATGTAAGTTCTATACTTGGGAGACTGCGTCAACGCCAAGCTGAGCCGGGGCCTTGTCGCTCCCGGTTGCCAGATCAGCCGAGGCGTCCACTCGCGGCGCGCAAAGGACCCTCGTTGATGAAGAGCGTCGCGATCACCGCGCAGCATAATTTAGCATAATAATAAGCTGTAACGTCGGCGCGCGATCTCTCGAGAAATTGTATTAACTTGACAGGAACAAGCCGAGCGCAAATCCTCAATACAAGGCGGCCCCGTGAAGATGGCTGCAGTGGGAGGATTTCCGATGCGACCTGCGGCCAGACGCGCGTTCACTCATTTGTCCATGTCCGTCGTCGCGCTTGGCGTCGTCGCAGCCTTCGCCCCGCAAGTTTCCGCAGCCGAATTGACCGGGAAGGTGTCGTCCTCCGAGGAGGCCATGATGGAGGGCGTGCTGGTGACGGCGCGCCTCGACGGATCGACCATCTCGCATACGGTCGCCACGCAAGCGGGCGGCGTATTCTCGTTTCCAGGAAACGTACTTGCCGCCGGCAAGCATGTCCTTTCCATACGCGCAACAGGCTATGAGATCGACGGCGCGGCTCCGAGTGTGGCGATCGACGACAAGGCGGCGACGGTCGATTTGAGACTCCGCAAGGCGGCCGACATCGTCCCGCAGGTCACCAACGCCGAATGGATCGCCAGCATGCCGGGCGGCGTGAACGACAAGAAGCAGCTGCTGGGCTGCACGAATTGTCACACGCTGCAGCGCATCGCCGACTCGAAACACACGTCGGCGGAGTTTCTGGAAGTGATGGGGCGCATGGCCCAATATTCCAACAATTCCTTCCCGCTGCATCCGCAGATCCGCGTGGCGGAAACGAATGCCGGTGCGCGCTTCGGCTCCGAGACGAAGAAGTTTGCGGATTTCTTGTCCACCATAAATATGAGCTCGGGGGAGAAGCGTAGTTATGACTTCAAACTTCTGCCGCGCATCAAGGGGCAGGGCGCAAAGTTTCTGATCACGGAATTCGACCTGCCGAAGGAAACCATGGAAGCGCACGACGTGGTGGTCGATCGCGACGGCATGGTCTTCTTCTCGGATTTTGGCGCGAACCAGATCGGGCAACTTGATCCGAAAACCGGAAAGATCACCGAGCATCCATATCCGGTCCTGCGTGAAGGCTACCCGATGGGCGGGCTCGATCTCGAACAGGACGAGAGCGGAAACTTCTGGCTCGCGATGATGTATCAGGGCGGCATTTTGCGGTTCGACCGGAAGACCGGCGAGATCCGCACCTATCCTGTTCCCAAGGAACTGATAAACGAGGCCACGCAGCAAGCTCTGATCGCGCCGCATCATCAGGAAGTCGACGGAAAAGTCTGGGTCACCAATGTCGGCCTCAACAAGATTCATCGCGTCGATGTCAAGACGGGCGCCTACGAGACCATCGATCCGTTCAAGGACATGCCGAAGACTGAGCGTCATTCGGCCTATGGCATGAATGCCGACAAGCAGAACAACCTCTGGTTCAACGACTTTTCAGCCGAGGGCATCGTCCGTATCGACGCAAAGACTCTCGAGGTGACGATGTTCAAGACCGGCACCGCGCGTTCGCGTCCGCGCCGTGGGCACATGGACTCCGAAGGGCGTCTCGCATTCGGCGAATTCTATGGCGACCGCGCGGGCGTGCTCGATACGCGCACCGGCAAGATGACGGAATATACCGTGCCGACGCAGCACACGGCGCCCTATGACGCCGCGCTGGATAAATATGGGTTCCTGTGGACCGCGGGCATGGAGGCGGATCGCATCGTGCGGATCGATACGTCGACGGGCGAGGCGATCGAATATCCTTTGCCCCGGCAGACGAATATTCGCCGCATCTTCGTCGACGATTCAACCAAGCCTTCGACGGTCTGGGTTGGTAACAACGAGGGCGCCTCGATCGTCAGGCTGCAGCCGTCAGAATGAATCGGCGGCTGGCGCACTAGTCGGCGACGGGCACGCCCGCCGCTTTCAGATATTGCAAGTCGACGAAGGCGTCGGCCTTTGGCAAGGGCGCCTGCAATTCGCCGACTTCGCCCATCAGGGCAATGACCGCGCGCATTCCATCCATATTGATTCCGGCGTCTTTAGGCATGATGCCCTTGAATGGCTCGAAGTAGAGTTTCACGATCTGGTCGGCAATGTCGGGCGTCGCGCCCGTCGTTTCCGTGATGACGGCGGACACTTCCGCGCGGTTGGCCGGATCGCTCATGAAGCGATAGGACGCATCGAACGCGCGAACGTATCTGAGCACGATATCCTTGTGCGCCGCCGCCCAGGATCGCCGGGCGGCGACCACGTTGAATTGCAGCGCTGGAATGACTTCGAGCGATGTTCCGAGGTTTGAATAGCCTTGCTTGGCGAGAGCAAGATCATCGGGCTGCCCAACTGGCACCGCGTCGCATGCGCCACTGACAAGGCAATTGACGCGTATCGGCGTGCCAACCAATTCCTTGGTCTCAAAGTCTGTCTTCTGGACGCCCGCGCGAGCCAGAAGTTTGAGCGTGCCGATGGTGATCGTATCCACCGGCAATGAGAGCCCGATGACTTTGCCCTTGAGGTCGCTCAAGTTGGCGATGCTAGGCTTCGCCATCACCGCAAACACAGGGTTTGCCAAGCCGCCAATGATCGCCGCCGAGTCCGAACCCTTGAGCACAGCTTGCACGAGGTAAGGCGTCGCGGTGTGGCTGACGTCGACGGTCCCCTTGTCGAGCGCCTCGATCTGGTATTGCACACCCGGGAGCGGGACTAGCTCGACCTGAATCCCTTCGTTCTTGAAGAAGCCCTTGCGTTGCGCCAACGACAATCCGAGTTGCGAAATGCTTCGAGCGGAATTGGCGATCACGCCCATCCGAATTTTCGTCAACTCGTCCGCCACGGAAGCGGAAACGATGCATGAAGAAGCCATGCAACAGAGAACGAAAGCGCGTGTCAGTCTGGGAGACATGCCGTGGCCTCGCATGAGAGTTAGTCTTGGCGCGACCATACTTGGCATTTTCATCATGCTGCAAAGCGAGATTGCCTTGCGCGCAGGGGTACAAAATATCGCTCTGCCTGAGGCCGTGCCGCAATTTACATCTCCGTTGACTTCTCTGTTCACGGAGCAACACTATCCGGCTTGGGGCGCGGGTAGATAGGATGGGGAGCTTCTCATGTTCATGCGCATCAGCTGGGGCCGGATCAGAGAAGGCCAGTGGGAGGAATACGAGCGCCGCTTCAAGAAACTGGCGCAGGAAAATGTAGCGCAGGGCGGCCCCAAGCGGCGCTGGTTGGTCCGCGACCTCGACGAACCAGATGCCGGTTTCGCCATCTCGGCCTTCGATACCGAGAGCGAAATGCGCAATTGGGCAGACAATCCTCAAGCGCGCGAGCGCGTCAAACAAGAGATGAGCGATCTCTACGTCGGCGATTACCGCGTGCGTAATTGCGAGGTGCGTCTTCAGCTGGACTGACGCGTCGGTGAAGCCAGATTTGACGTCAGCGCCTGTCCTGAGCCAGACTATGCGCGGTTGATCGCAAAGCCGGGTCCATGCCGCTGCTTTGAGACATTCCACTAAGGCGGCAAAAAAAGCCGCCGGTGAAAATGACGAGGGAGGAATGCTGATGAAGCGCGATGAAAGCGACGCGCTGACGCGCGACGATTCATGACGATGCATGCTCTGGAAAATGCCGTGGCGCTCGTGACCGGCGCATCGCGTGGCATAGGCGCGGCAGTCGCGTCCGAACTCGCGCGGCAAGGCGCCCATGTCTTTGCATTGGCGCGGGACAAGGAGAGCCTCGCTCAACTCAAGGAAAAGCTCGGCGATTCCTGCACGCCCGTTCCGGCTGATCTTTGCTCACCATCCGCTTTTGTCGATCTCCATCGACTGATCTCTGAACGATTTGGCCGTCTCGACGTGCTCGTCGGTAACGCCGCCATCATGGGCCGGCGCACGCAGCTCGATGATCTGACGGAGCAGGACTGGCGCGACGTCATGGACACCAACGTGACCGCGAACTGGCGCCTGATCAAAACCTTCAATGGATTGCTGCAGGCGGCGCCGCAGGGCCGCGCTGTCTTCATGACCTCGGGCGCGGGCAGCCGCGCACGCATGGGCGCCGCGCGTGGCGCTTATGCGATTTCGAAAAGCGCGCTCAATGCGCTCGTGCAGACCTGCGCATCGGAATCGGAAGGCACGAATCTGCGCGTGATGCTCTGCAATCCGGGGCCGATCCGCACCGCGCTTCGCGCGCAGGCCGCGCCGGGTGAAGACCCGATGACCTTGCGAACGACGGACGACATCGCGCCGAAGATTGTCGAACTGTGCCTGCCGTCGTGGAGCGAAAGCGGTCGGCTTTATGATTTCCCGCAGGACAGGCTTCTCGATTTCCGTGAGCCCGGCTGACGCGTGCTGACGCATTTCTACAGGGGGACGCATGCCTCAATTGAAAGCGAATGTCGTTCTGGCCTTGGCAGGTCTGCTTGTCGCTCCCGCGGGCGTTGCTGCGCAGTCAGTCGATGCTTTCTATCGGGGCAAGACAGTTGAACTATATGTGGGCACCGATCCCGGCGGCGGTTACGATCTCTACGGTCGACTGGTTGCGCGCTATCTCGGCAAACATGTTCCCGGCGCGCCCACGGTCATCGTGAAGAACATGCCGGGCGCGGGCCATTTGCGTATGGCGAACTGGGTGTATGGCGGCGCTCCGCGTGACGGAACGGTGATCGCCGCCGCGCCGCAATCCGTCGCGATCGAACAATTACTCGGCACCGATGGCGTCCAGTATGACGCGCGTCAATTCAGCTGGATTGGTCGCGTCGCGCCGGTCGTCGAAGTGACCTACACGTGGCACACGTCGCCAACGAAGACCCTGCAGGACGCGCAGAAGCGCGAGACCGTCATGGGCGGATCCGGCGCCGCCTCGCCAACAGTTTTCTACTTGAAAGCGCTCAACCAACTTGCTGGGACGAAATTCAAGATCATTCCGGCCTATCCCAGCAATGCCGAAACCAACCTTGCCATGCAACGCGGCGAGGTGGAGGGCGGAAGCAAGGCGTGGGCTTCAATGAAGGTCGATAATGCCGATTGGCTTCGCGAGAAGAAGGTCAACATACTCGTCCAGTACGCGACTGCGCGCGACCCCGGTCTGCCCGATGTCCCGCTGATGATGGAACTCGGTCGCAGCGACGACGAGCGCCGCGCGCTGAAGCTGTTCGCGCTGGGCAACGCCATGGGGCGGTCGATCATGGGAACGCCGGGCATCCCGCCCGATCGGCTGTCCGCGCTTCAAGCCGCTTTCCAGGAAACAATGCGAGATGAGGACTTTCTTGCATTCACGCGCGAGAAGAAGATCGACGTGGGCCCGACGCTCAGCGGTGACGAACTCAAGGCGCTTGTGGAGGAAACGATGTCCATGTCTCCCGCGGTCGTGGCGCTTGCGAAAGCGGCGCGCGGCGAGTGAAAGAGGCTGGTGTAAGTCAGATAGGCGATCGCGCGATCGCATTAGCTTATTCCGCCGGCGCCGCGAGCGGCTTTGGAAATGCGGCGTTGCGCCCGCGCGCGAAACGGCTCAGCGCGACATAGATGACGGGCGTTGTGTAGATCGTCACGATTTGCGAAAGGGCCAAGCCGGCGACGATGACGATGCCGAGCGGACGGCGCAGGTCGGAGCCGGGGCCTTCGGCGAACAGCAGAGGCAGCGCGCCGCACATGGCCGCGAGCGTCGTCATCAGGATCGGGCGGAAGCGGGCGGCGCAGGCGCGGCGCATCGCATCCATGGGCGAGAGGCCGTCCTCGCGCTCGGCGGCGAGTGCGAAATCGACCAGCATGATGCCGTTCTTCTTCACGATGCCGATCAGCAGGATCATGCCGATGAAAGCGATCATCGACAGGTCCGTGCCGGTGATCGCCAGCGCCAGCAGCGCGCCGAGGCCAGCAGAGGGCAGGGTGGAGAGAATAGTCAGCGGGTGCAGTAGGCTTTCATAAAGAATGCCGAGCACGAGATAGACGCAGACCAGCGCGGCGAGGATGAGCCAGGCCTGACTGCCGCCGCTCTCGTCCGCCGCCTTGGCGTCGCCAGCGAAATCCGCGTGGATCGAATCGGGCGGATGCAAACCGAGAACGGCTTCCTGCACCGCGCGATTTGCGCGCTCTGCTGCAACGCCGGGCGCATTGGTGTAACTCAGCGTCGCGGACGCATAGAGGCCGGTGTGGTTGACGGCGACGGGCGACAGGCTGCGCTCGATGCGCGCCAGCGCGCCAAGCGGTATTTGCGCGCCGCCCGCGCCCGGCACGAAGAGCCCAGCGAGATCGGAGGGATCGCGCTGGCGATCGTTGCCGATTTCGAAGACGACTTTGTACTGGTTGCGCTCGCCGTAAATTGTCGCGACCTGCCTCTGGCTGTAGCCATTGGCGAGCGCCGCATCGATGGCGCTGATCGACACGCCGAGTCGCGCCGCCGTTGGGCGATCAATCACGACGCGCGCTTCTAGCCCTGATTTATCGCGATCGCTCGACACATCGACGATGTCGCCAAGCTGGCGAAGCCGCGTGAGCGCTTTCTGCGCCCATTCGTCGATCTCATCGGAATTCGAGCCCCAGAGCGTGAACTGGAAATTTGATTTTCCCTGCCGTCCGCCGACGCGTACATCCTGCACGGGCACGAGAAATGTGCGGATGCCGGGCAGATTCGCAAGCGGCGTGCGCAGGCGGTCGATGACGGCTTGTGTCGTCTCTCGACGTGTGGGCGGTGGTTTCAGCGCGATGAACATGCGGCCTGAATTTGCGGTAAAACCGCTGCCCACGAAGGACGCGCTCGATTCCACGGCGGGATCTGCGTTGATGACATCCGTCGCCTTCTGCTGCAGGACGCGCATCGCCGGGAAGGAGACATCGGTCGCGCCTTCGGTCCAGGCGAACATGAGGCCGATGTCGTCTTGCGGCAGAGAGCCTTTCGGCAAGGTGCGGAAGAGATGCACGGTGAGGCCCGTCGTCATCAGTACAACGAGAATGGATAGGCCGGGACGAGCCAGCGCGGGGCCAAGCGTTGCGGCATAGGCGCGGCTGATAATACCGAGCGCGCGATCGAACCAAGTCTCGCGCGACTCGCGGCGCAGCAGGCGCCCGCAGATCATGGGGGTGACGGAGAGCGACACAATTGTCGATACCGCGATGGCGAAAACCATCGTGAGTGAGAATTCGCGAAACACGCGGCCCATCACGCCTTGCATGAACAGCATGGGGATGAAGGCGGCGATGAGCGATACGCTGATCGCCAGCACCGTGAAGCCGATCTGCCGCGCGCCGGCGAGCGCGGCCTCGATGCGGCCCATGCCGCTCTCGAGTTTTCGATGCACGTTCTCGATCATCACGATGGCGTCGTCGACGACGAAGCCGACAGCGACGATGATCGCCATCAGAGACAGCGTGTCGATGGTGAAGCCGAAGGCCCACATCAGCACGAGCGCGCCGGCTAGCGACAGCGGCACGGTGACGCCCGCCGCCAGCGTCGAGCCGCCCTGTCGCAGGAAGAGGAACACGACGGCCATGACCAACGCGATGGAAATGGCGAGCGTTCGCTGAAGGTCGATGACCGAGGCGCGGATCGTCACCGTGCGGTCGCTCATCACGTTGAAATCGACGCCCGCCGGAATCCATTTTCGCAAGGTCGGGATCAACGCCTTCACGCCATCGACCGTCTCGATGACATTGGCGTCCGGCGTCTTGGTGATCTGCACGAGGACGGCGGGCTTGCCGTTGAACCATCCGGCCGAGCGCGTGTTGCGCACGCCGCGCTCGACTTGCGCAATGTCGCCGATGCGCGCCAGGGCGCCATTGCGCGCGCGGATGACGACATTGGCGAAATCTTCCGGATTGCGCAGCTGGCCGTTGGTGGACAGCGTCAACATGCGCGTTTCGCCATCGAGCGCGCCGATGGGCGAGACCGATGTCGCATTGGCGAGCGCCGTGCGCACGTCGTCTAGGCCGATGTTCATCGCAGCCAGTCGCGCGGGATCGAGCCGCACGCGGATGGCGGGTTGCTCGGAGCCATTGACCTGCACTTCGGCGACGCCATCGACCTGCGACATACGCTGCGCGATGATCGTGTCGGCGAGATCGTAAAGCGCATCCGTCGCCAGCGTCGTCGAGGTGAGCGCGATGATGAGCACCGGCTGCGCATTGGGGTTCGCCTTGCGCAGGCGCGGCGGCGCGGGCAAGTCACCCGGCAGTTCGGGGATGGCGTTGTTGATGGCGGCCTGCACGTCGCGCGCAGCGAGATCGATGTTGCGCGCGAGATCGAATTGCACCGTGATGGCGGTCGAGCCGAGCGTGCTCGACGACGTCATTTCTGTCACGCCGCTGATCGTGCTCAGCGAGCGTTCGAGCGGCGCCGCGACAGTGGCGGCCATGGTCGAGGGATCGGCGCCGGGGCGCCCGGCCATGACGCGAATGGTCGGGAATTCGACATTGGGCAGGCTGGCGACGGGCAGGAAAATATAGGCGACAAACCCTGCGACCATGAGGCCAGCCGACAGCAGGATCGTGCCGATCGGCCGGTGGATGAAGATGGCCGAGAAGCCGTTCATCCGACGCGCTCCGGCTCTGGCGCTGGCGCCGGCGCGCGGCGGCGCAGGCGATCGACGGCGAGATAGATCACCGGCGTCGTGTAGAGCGTCAGCAATTGGCTAAGCAGCAGGCCGCCGACGATGGTGACGCCAAGCGGAATGCGCAACTCGCTGCCCATGCCGCTCGCGAGCGCCAGCGGCAGCGCGCCGAACAAGGCTGCGAGCGTCGTCATCATGATCGGGCGGAAGCGCAGCAGGCACGCTTGTACGATTGCGTCATGCGCCGACATGCCCTGGTCGCGCTCTGCGGCGAGCGCGAAATCGATCATCATGATCGCGTTTTTCTTGACGATGCCCATCAGGAGGATGATGCCGATCAGCGCAACGATCGACAGGTCCTGTCCGGCAAGGATGAGCGCCAGCAACGCGCCAACGCCCGCGGATGGCAGCGTGGTGAGAATGGTGAACGGATGCGCGAAGCTCTCGTAGAGCACGCCGAGCACGATATAAATAGTGACGAGCGCTGCGAGAATGAGCCAGGGCTGCGTCGCCAGTGAGCGCCCGAACTCCGCCGCATCCGCGCTGAATGCGCCGATGACCGAAGAGGGCATACCGATCTCGGTCTCGGCGCGGCGGATCTCCGCCACTGCTTCGCCCAGCGAGACATCGGGCGCGAGATCGAAGCTGATCGGCGCTGCGGGGAATTGGTCGAGATGAGCGATCGACAACGGTCCGGTGGTGCGTGTGATGCGCGCGACGCTGTCGAGCTGCACCTGCGCGCCATTCGCTGCTGTGAGATAGAGTTTGGAGAGCGCGCCCGCATCGGCCTGATAGGCGGGCGCGGCCTCCAGCACCACACGATACTGGTTCGATTGCGCGTAGATTGTGGAAATTTGGCGCTGGCCGAAGGCGCTGTTCAGCGTGTCGTCGATGGCCTGCATGCCGATGCCGAGCCGCGCGGCTTTCTCGCGATCGACATCGACAAAAAGCAGCAGCCCGCCGTCATTGGTCTCGCTGGCGACATTGCGCATCACGCCGCTCTGGCGAAGCTGCGCGGCCAGCCTGTCGGCCCAGCCGTTGATCTCGGCCAGATCCGTTCCGGCCAATGTGTATTGATATTGCGAGCGCGCCGCGCGCGTCGAAATCTGGATGTCCTGTACGGGCGAGATGAAGACATTCACGCCGGGTAGGGCAGCCGCCGCGCGCATCAGGCGTTGCGCGATGACGCTGGCGCTGGCCGCGCGCTCGCGGCGGTCCTTCAGGATGATGGTCAGCCGCGCCGTATTGCTCGTCGGGTTGAGCGGGCCGATGCCCGCGACCGAGGCGACGCTGCGCACATCTGGGTCGGCGAGAAAGGCTTCGGAGGCTTTCGCCTGCAGCCGTGAGACTTCCTGAAACGAGGCGTCTGGCGCCGCGTCGAGCACAGCCACCATCACGCCCGTGTCCTGCGCGGGCAGGAAGCCTTTCGGCATGGTGATGTAGAGAACCGCCGTCAGCGCCAGCGTGCCGATGGTGAGCGCCAGCATGGCGCCGCGCCGCGCGAGCGCGTACCCCAGCGTGCGCGCATAGAAGCGTGTCATCGCCGTCATCGGCCATTCGGCGAAGGCGAGCCAGCGCGGCTGATGCGCCTTGGCGCGCAACAATTGCGCGCACATCATCGGCGTGACGGTGAGCGAGATCACAGCCGAGACGAGAACGACGAGCGTCAGCGTCATGGCGAATTCGCGGAACATGCGCCCGACAATGCCGGTCATGAACAGCAGCGGGATAAACACGGCGACGAGCGAGAAGGTTAGTGACACGATCGTAAAGCCGATCTCGCGCGCGCCATCGAGCGCGGATTGCAGCGCGCTCTTGCCGTTCTCCATGTTGCGCTTGATGTTCTCGATCATGACGATCGCGTCATCGACCACAAAGCCGGTGCCGATGGTCAGCGACATCAGCGAGAGATTGTCGAGGCTGAAACCCGCGAGCCACATGGCGCCGAAGGTCGCGATAATCGACAGCGGCAGCGTGACGGCCGCAACCGCCATGGCCCGCACGTCGCGCAGGAACAAGAGCACGACGAGGACGACGAGGAACACCGCCAGCACAAGCGTGAATTGCACTTCCGAGATCGAGGCGCGGATGCTCTCGGTCCGGTCGTTGACGATTTCGATCTGCGCGCCAGCCGGAATGGAGCGCTGCACGCGCGGCAGTTCCGTGCGCAAGCGTTCCAGCGTGGCGATGACATTCGCGCCCGGCTGTTTCTGCAAATCGAGGATGACGGCGTTGCGGCCCTTGTACCAGCCGCCGACGCGCGTGTTCTCCAGTCCCTCGACGACATCCGCGACGTCGCGCAGCAGCACCGGCGCATTGTTGCGATAGGCGACGACGATGTTGCGGTAGGAATCCGCCGCGCGGATCTGGTCGTTGGCGGCGATGGTGTAGCTCTGCTGCGCGCCATCGAGCGCGCCTTTGGCGCCCGCGACATTGGCGGCGGCGATCACCGCGCGCAAATCTTCCAGCCCGATGCGCGTCGCAGCGAGCCTTGCGAGATCGACCTGGATGCGCACGGCAGGCTTCACGCCGCCCTGCAGCGTGACCTGTCCGACGCCGCTGATTTCGGCCAGACGCGGAACCATCAGCGTGTCTGCATAATCGCTCAACGTGCGCAACGGCAGCGTGTCGGAGAACAATGCCAGCGTGACAATCGGCGGATCGGCGGGGTTCACTTTCGAATAGACCGGCGGATAGGGCAGGTTGCGCGGCAGCGCCGAGGCGGCGGCGTTGATCGCCGATTGCACATCTTGCGTCGCGGCGTCGATGTCGCGTCCGAGTTCGAATTGCAGCGTGATCTGCGATTGCCCGAAGGACGATTGCGAATTCATCGACGACAGCGCGGGAATCTGCCCGAACTGGCGCTCCAGCGGCGCGGTGACAATGGCCACAACCGTGTCGGGATTGGCGCCGGGAAGGCGCGTGGTCACCTGAATGGTCGGGAAATCCACCTGCGGCATGGCAGAAACTGGCAGCCGCCAATAACCTAAAAGTCCGCAGAGCAGGACCGCGACGGCAAGCAACGCGGTCGCGACGGGGCGGAGAATGAAGGGCGCGCAAATGTTCATCGCGTGACCGGGCTCGCGCCTCCCGCTTGCGAGGATCGTCGCGCGCCATCGCGGCGTGGGCGCGGTTGCTCGGGGGCGGAGTCGGCAACGGGTGCGTCGGCGTCGGTCGGCTTCACCTTCGCGCCGTCCTTCAAGAGCATGAAGCCGCTGGTGACGATGCGCGCTCCCTCATCGACGCCGCTGCGCAGGATGGCGATCTTGTCGTCCTGGCGTGCGACGACAACCGGCGCGACCGCGACCGTCAAGTCGTCACGCAACACATAGACGAACGGTCCGTTGGGGCCGCGCTGCACGGCGGCGGTCGGGGCGGTGAGCGCCCGCTGGTCGACGTCGACCTCGATGCGGATATTGATGAACTGGCCGGGCCAGAGCAGCTTCTGCGCATTGGGGAAGACCGCGCGAATGCGCACCGTGCCGGTGGCGGGATCGACCTGATTGTCGAGCGTCTCGACCTCGCCGGACTCCAGCACGGTCGCATTGTCGGCGTCGAGCGCCACCGCTTTCAGCTTGCCGCGCGCCAGCGCAATATTCACCGCTCCGAGATTTTGCTGCGGCAGCGCGAAGATCGCGCCGATCGGCTGCATCTGCGTGATCGTCACCAGGCCGAAATCGACGCTGCGAACAAGATTGCCGGCATCGATAGCGCGCAGGCCGGTGCGCCCGCTGATTGGCGCGCGGATCGTCGCGTAGTCGAGCGTGATGCGCGCGTTTTCGATGATCGCATCATCGACCTGCAGCAGCGCTTCGAGCTGCGCGACGCTGGCGCGCGCCGTGTCGAGTTGCTGACGCGAGCCGAAGCTCGCCGCCGCGAGCTTTTCCGCGCGTTCGAGATCCAGCCGCGCATTGGCGAGCTGTGCGGAATCCTGCGCCTTCTTCGCCGACGCCTGATCGAAGGCCGCCTGATAGGTGTGGCGTCGATGAGGGCGAGGATGTCGCCCTTGATCACGTCCTGCCCGTCGCGGAAGCGGATCTCGTTGAGCCGTCCTTCGACCTGCGCGCGCACCACCACGCTTGCGAGAGGCTGCACCGAGCCGACCGCGTCGATGGTCACGGGCGCGTCGCGGCGCGTGATGCGCGCTGTGAGCACGGGAATGTCCTCGACCCGCTCGGCTTGGCGCCGGCGCCCGAAGGCGCGCTGCGTCGCCTCTACCGCCTGTCCGGCGGTATAGGGCAGGCGCACGAGGCCGAATTCCTGCGCGAGGAAAACGAGGAAGAGCCCGGCGACGAGCAGGGCCAGCACTTTCCGCAACACATTTCTCCCGGTGCTGGTGAGGGCAGCGAGCTTCTGTTCTATCCGTCCGCTTCCGCTCGCGCCATCCCGCCTCCCGAACCCGTGAAGAGGCGCATGATACAAGCCAAGGGCGCCCGTGAACGGGCGCTTGACCCTCGACAAGGGGGCCTGCTTTCCCTAGAGCAGGCACAACACATGAGGCCGCCCGGGGCGGCGCCGCAAAGCGAGTGATCCGCATGAGCTTCCTCTCCTCCCTCGCCGAAGTCGTGGGCCAGAAAAACGTCCTGACCGGCGAGGAGCTTGCTCCCTACTTGACCGACTGGCGCAACATGGCGACGGGCGCGGCCCAATGCGCCGTGAAGCCGGGCTCGACAGAGGAAGTCGCCGCCGTGGTGAAGCTCTGCGCGGGCGCTGGCGTCCCCGTGGTCACGCAGGGCGGCAACACCAGTCTCGTCGGCGGCGCGACGCCGGATGCGTCCGGCAATGCGGTCATCCTCGTTACCGCGCGGCTGAACAAGATCCGCGTCATCGATCCCGACAATGCGACGATCACGGTCGAGTCCGGGCTCATCCTGCAAAACTTGCAGGAAGCGGCGCGCAATGCCGGCTTCCTGTTTCCGCTGTCGCTCGCGGCGGAAGGCAGCTGCACCATCGGCGGCAATCTCGCGACCAATGCGGGCGGCACGCAGGTGCTGCGCTACGGCAACATGCGCGAGCTGACGCTCGGGCTCGAGGTCGTCTGCGCCGACGGCGAAATCTGGAACGGCCTGCGCGGCCTGCGCAAGGACAATACGGGCTACGATTTGCGTGACCTGTTCATCGGCTCGGAAGGCACGCTGGGCATCATCACCGCCGCGACGCTGAAACTGTTTCCGCAGCCGGCAGCTAAATGCACCGCGATGCTTGCGCTCTCTTCCGTCGAGAATGCGGTGGCGGTGCTCCGCCGCGCGCGCAAGGCTTTCGACACGGCGCTCACCGGCTACGAGCTGATGGCGGGCGTCTGCCTCGACATGGTGCATGGCTGCTTCCCGCAGCAGAAGCTGCCCTTCGCGGAAAAGCCTGTCTGGTATGCGCTTCTTGAAATTTCCGATTCCGAGGGCGAGGAACATGCGCGCGGCATGTTCGAGGCGATGCTGGGCGAAAGCTTCGAGGCCGGAGAGATCGACGATGCGGTGATTGCGGAAAACATCCAGCAGTCGAAGGACCTCTGGCATTTGCGCGAGAGCATCACGCTGGCGCAGGCGCAGGCGGTGAAGAGCATCAAGCACGACATCTCGGTGCCGGTGTCGCGCATCGCCGATTTCATCGCCACGACCGACGCCGCCTGTCGGACACGTTTTCCGGGCCTGCTCAACATGACCTTCGGGCATCTCGGCGACGGCAACCTGCATTATAATGTCGGCACCTCGGAGCGCTTCACCGCCGCCGACATGGCGCGCGATTATGACGCCATCTACAATCTCGTGCACGACGCGGCGCATGCTTACGCGGGCTCGATCAGCGCGGAGCATGGCATCGGCTCGTTCAAGGTGGACGAGATGCCCCGCTACAAGGCGCCCCGCGAGCTCGAGCTTATGCGGCGCATCAAGGTGGCGTTCGATCCAGGGAATATTTTGAACCCGGGCAAGGTGCTGAGGTAAGGCGAGCAGTCGCCGCTTCGCTTCATGACGCGGCTCATGTTCAGGGATGCGTCGACCCCCACCCCTAGCCCCTCCCCACAAGGGGAGGGGGACACCATGCGTCGCTCGCAATCATCCATCTCAGCGACATGCGCCACGCAAACACCCTCCCCCTTGTGGGGAGGGCGACTCGGGCGAAGCCCGAGCGGGGTGGGGGTCGTGAGGCCTCTCCAGGAAGCGTCATTACACTCATCCTCACGCAAGGTCGCGAGCCGTAACCTTGGCGGCAAAAACAGCGGTTGTCGTACTTCTGTCAATAAACTGAAAACAAACGAAAAACTCTGTCACACTCGTGTCACCCCGCGCCCCTAGAAAGGGCGTGCTCCGGGGACGCCTCGGGGTTTCGGCCTGCAAGGGCAGGCCGTCATGTCCGATGACCGAAAGGGCCTCCTATGGACCTCACCAAGATTCTCCGCGCCGCCGTTCTGGCCGCCGCCGCCGCCGCTGTCAGCGTGAGCGCGCAGGCTGCCGATATCACTGGCGCCGGCGCCACCTTCCCCTATCCGATCTATTCGAAGTGGGCTGACGCCTACAAGACCGCCACCGGCATGGGCCTGAACTATCAGTCCATAGGCTCGGGCGCCGGCATCAAGCAGATCCAGGCCAAGACCGTGACCTTCGGCGCCACCGACGCGCCGCTCAAGGGCGACCAGCTTGACAAGGACGGCCTCGTCCAGTTCCCGATGGTGATGGGCGCGATCGTGATGGTCGTGAACCTCGATGGCGTGAAGCCCGGCGAACTCGTCCTCGACGGCAAGACTGTTGGCGACATCTACCTCGGCGCCATCAAGAAGTGGGACGACGCCGCGATCAAGAAGCTCAACCCCTCGCTGACCCTGCCGTCGACCGCGATCACGGTCGTGCGCCGTTCGGACGGCTCGGGCACTTCGTTCAACTTCACCGACTATCTCGCCAAGGTGAATGCGGACTGGAAGTCCAAGGTCGGCGTCGGCCAGGCCGTCGAATGGCCCGCGGGCGTTGGCGCCAAGGGCAATGAAGGCATCGCCGGCAACGTCGCCCAGACCAAAGGCTCGATCGGCTACGTCGAATATGCCTACGCCAAGCAGAACAACCTGACTTACGCGTCGATGATCAACTCCGCCGGCAAGACCGTGAAGCCAACGCTCGCCGGTTTCCAGGCTGCGGCTTCGAACGCCGACTGGACCAAGGAGCCGGGCTTCTACCAGATCCTGACGAACCAGCCGGGCGACGCTTCGTGGCCGATCACGGCTGCAACCTTCATCCTCGTGTACAAGCAGCCGACCGACAAGGCCGCCACTGCCGAAGCCCTGAAGTTCTTCGCCTGGGCCTATGACAACGGCGCCAAGATGGCTGAAGACCTCGACTACATCCCGATGCCGGCAAATGTTGTGAAGCTGGTCAAGGACACGTGGGCCAAGGACGTCCAGTCGAAGTAAGATCCAGGGCGGAGGGAGGCGAAGCGCGCCTCCCTCCGTTCCCGCTCCGGTCTTGGTTTTGGAAATGGCTTTGGATCTCGACAAACGAAACGGGCAGGGGGCTCCGGTGACTGATTTGGCTGCGCAGGGGTCGTTGCAAACGGCAAAGCCCTATGACCGCGCCCGTGCGCTTGCTGCTTTCAAGCTCGGCGACGTGACGTTCTACTGGCTGACGCGCCTCTCGGCGATCACCGTCCTTCTCATTCTCGGCGGCATTATCCTGTCGCTGGTGATCGGGGCCTGGCCCGCGATCAAGACCTTCGGTCTCGAATTTCTCGTCACCCGGCGCTGGGCGCCAAACCTTGAGCCGACGCCGGTGCTCGGCGCGCTCGGGCCCATCTACGGCACGCTGGTGACGTCGTTCCTCGCCATGCTGATCGCCGTGCCGGTCGGCATCGGCATCGCGGTTTTCCTCACAGAATTCTGCCCGCCGATCCTGCGCCGCCCGGTCGGCATCGCGATC
>JANXTB010000395.1 GCA_025356415.1 Hyphomicrobiales bacterium | reverse complement strand
GCGCGCTTCGCCGGTTTCGACGACGAGGCCGACGGACGTGCGCAGGCCCTTGCGGATCAGATGGTGATGCACGGCGGCGGTCGCCAGCAGCGCGGGGATCGGAATGCGATCGGCGCCAACCATGCGGTCCGACAGGACGATGATGTTGTAGCCGCCCTTGACCGCCGCTTCCGAGCGATCGCACAGGCGTTCCACTGCCGCCTCCATCCCCTCGACGCCCTTCTCGGACGCATAGGTGATGTCGAGCGTCTTGGTGTCGAAGGAATCTTCGAAATGCCCGATGCAGCGGATCTTTTCGAGATCGCCGTTGGTCAGGATCGGCTGACGCACTTCAAGGCGCTTGCGCTTCGAATTGCCCTGATGGTCGAGCAGGTTCGGACGCGGGCCGATGAACGACACGAGGCTCATGACGAGCTCTTCGCGAATCGGATCGATCGGCGGGTTCGTCACCTGCGCGAAGTTCTGCTTGAAATAAGTATACAGCAGCTTGGACTTGTTCGACATCGCCGAGATCGGCGTGTCGGTGCCCATCGAGCCAACAGCTTCCTGACCGGTGAGGCCCATAGGCGCGAGCAGAATCGACAGGTCTTCCTGCGTGTAGCCGAACGCCTGCTGGCGATCGAGCAGCGACACGTCGGTGCGCGAGGCGCGCGGCTCGACGCTCTTCAGGTCTTCAAGCACGATCTGCGTGCGGTCGAGCCATTCGCGATAGGGATGCGAGGTCGACATGTCGCGCTTCATCTCCTCGTCGGAGACGATGCGTCCCTGCTCGAGATCGATGAGCAGCATCTTGCCCGGCTGCAGGCGCCACTTGGTGACGATCTTCTCTTCCGGGATCGGCAGCACGCCCATTTCCGACGCCATCACCACGAGGCCATCCTCGGTGACGATGTAGCGCGCGGGGCGCAGGCCGTTGCGGTCGAGCGTCGCGCCGATCTGGCGACCGTCCGTGAAGGCCACCGCGGCGGGGCCATCCCACGGCTCCATCAGCGCGGCGTGATATTCGTAGAAGGAGCGGCGCTCCTCATCCATCAGCGGGTTGCCGGCCCAGGCTTCGGGAATGAGCATCATCATCGCATGCGCAAGCGAATAGCCGCCCTGCACGAGAAATTCGAGCGCATTGTCGAAGCACGCCGTGTCCGACTGTCCTTCATAAGAAATCGGCCACAGCTTCTGGATGTCGTCGCCGAACAGGTCGGACGCGACCGACGCCTGGCGCGCCGCCATCCAGTTGACGTTGCCGCGCAGCGTGTTGATCTCGCCGTTATGGGCGACCATGCGATAGGGATGCGCCAGCGACCATGTCGGGAAGGTATTGGTCGAGAAGCGCTGATGCACGAGCGAGATCGCCGATTCCATGCGCTCGTCGCGCAGATCGAGGAAGTAGTCGCCGAGCTGGGTCGCGAGCAGCATGCCCTTGTAGACGAGCGTGCGCGACGACAGCGACACGGGGTAGAAGCCCTTCGTGCGCTTGTCATTGAGGTTGTAGACGGTGTTGGAGATCACCTTGCGCAGCAGGAACAACTTGCGCTCGAAAATGTCCTGGTCGGGCGCGTTGGCGCCGCGGCCGATAAAGATCTGCTTGTGCACGGGCTCGGTCGGCTTGACGCTCTCGCCAAGGCCCGACGGATCGACCGGCACATCGCGCCAGCCGAGGAACACTTGGCCTTCCGCGGCGACGACGTCCTCGACGATCTTCTCGACGATCGCGCGGCCTTCCGCATCGCGCGGCAGGAACAGCGCGCCGACGGCGTAATCGCCCTCAGCCGGAAGCGTGAAACCGATGCGCTGCGCTTCGCCGCGCAGGAAACGATCGGGAATCTGCACGAGCATGCCGCAGCCGTCGCCCGCCTTCGGGTCCGCGCCCACCGCGCCGCGATGATCGAGGTTCAGAAGGATTTCGAGACCCTTGGAGACGATGTCATGCGACTTGAGATTGTGCATGTTCGCGACAAAGCCGACGCCGCACGAATCCTTCTCGTTGGCCGGATCGTACAGGCCGTGAGCTTCGGGGAACGCGGGATCGAAATAAGAATGGGTCTCGGACATGGGATGAACTCCGGGAAGCGTCGCATGGGCGGGGGCGGCAAGCTGCGCGCGTTTCGACGCGCCGGCTTTACCGGTCGTCACTCCGCTCGACATGTCGTCCTTCGAAAAACCGCTCATCGCTCGCTCCAGATCGCCTATAACGATCACTCTAAAGTCGAAACCGGACGAACGCGCGCCGCTTTATGAATACAAGCGCTGGCCCGCGTCATCGTCCCGCCTATGGACGCCTGTCTGTTCCATCTTGGCAGTGCAAGGCTTGCTTGGCAGTGCAAGACTTGCTTGGCTGTGCAAGACACGCGCCGCGAGCCCGAAGGCCAGAGATCCGCGCGCAAATGGTCAGTAAAGCTGTCCTATTGACGGCGCGCGAACATGCCAGAATTATGGCATTCACACAAGCGATGAAAAGACGGTAGGGAAGCGGCGTCTGAGCGCAGGCGCGACCGCTTGGAAAACCCAGGCCGAATCGAAGCCTTAACTGGAAAAATCAGGTCCCCCACATGGATTTCGCAAGCGACAATTCCGGCGGGGCGAGCCGCAAGATCCTGGAAGCCCTGGTGACCGCCAACGCCGGGTCCACGCCCGGCTATGGCGCCGACGATTACAGCCTCGCCGCCAGCCGCAAGCTCGCTGAAGTGTTCGAGCACGATTGTTCCGTGTTCCTGGTCTCGACCGGCACCGCCGCCAACGCGCTGGCGCTCTCCACTTTGACTCCGCCGTGGGGCGCCGTCTTCTGCCACGAAGACGCGCATATCAATGATGACGAATGCGGCGCCCCTGAGTTTTTTACGGCAGGGGCCAAGCTCGTCAGCCTGAAGGGCGCCCAGGGAAAGATCAGCCTTGCAGCACTTGAAGACGCCGTGGAGCGGTTTCCGCCGGGCCTCGTGAAACAGGTCCAGCCAGCCTCCCTGTCGCTGTCGCAGGCGACCGAGTGCGGCACGCTTTACAGCCTCGACGAGTTGCAGAACCTCACCGCCATCGCCCGCCACGCGGGACTCGGCGTGCATATGGACGGCGCCCGTTTCGCCAACGCCATCGAGAGCCTCAACTGCACGCCCGCGCAGATGAGCTGGAAGGCCGGCGTCGACGTGCTGTCGCTGGGCGCCACCAAGGACGGCGCGCTGGCCTGCGAGGCCGTGATTGTGTTCGATCCCGCGCGCGCCGCCGAGTTGCCGTTTCGCCGCAAGCGAGCCGGGCATACACTTTCCAAAGGCCGGTTTCTGGGCGCGCAAATGTCAGCCTGGCTCGACGACGACCATTGGCGCGAGCTTGCCCGCCACGCCAATTCCATGGCGGCGCGGCTCGCCATGGGGCTCACCGAGATTCCTGGTGTGCGGATGCCTTGGCCCCGGCAGGTCAACGAGGTCTTCACCGTGCTGCCCGGCGACATCGACCGCGCGCTGCGGGCGGCGGGCGCGCGCTATTACGATTGGGGCGCGCGCGGGCTCACCGCCATGCAGGCGCCCGGCGCCGACGAGGTCTTCGTACGACTGGTCACGTCTTTCGCGACAACGCAGGACGATGTCGGGCAATTTCTGAAAGTCGCCCGCTCGGCCGCCTGAGCTATTCGTAAAATACAAAAATTTGGCCGCAGGGGCGCCGCATTCCACGCTCATGGGAGTTGTCCCAACTCTGATGCGTGGAGGCTTCCATGGCGCTCACCAGCCTAAAAACCGCGACCCTGCTCGCAGGGCTAGCAGGGGCGTTGATCGCGCCCGGCGTCGCGCAGGCGCAATTCTATTTCGAAACGTGGGGCGGGCGTTTCGACACGCCGCTCGCGAATGATTATGGCCGTGGTTACGACCGGGGATGGCGCGATGACGACAGGGATTATCGCGAAGCGGGGCCGATGAGCCGCCGCGAGGTCGCGTCCCTCCTCAGTCGCCGCGGCTACCGGGTGAGCCCGTCCATGGCCCGCAACAATGATGTCTATCTGGTCGAGGCGGTGGATCCGTCCGGACGCCGGCTGCGGCTCGTGGTCGACGCTTATGACGCGACGATCCTTAGGCGAGTGGACGCCGCCGCGCCTCGCGGCGTGGCGCGGCGCGACGACCTGGACCGCTGGCGCGACGATGACGCAGACTTCGGCCCGCCGCCCGCCTCCGCCCCACGTGTAATCCCCGGCGTCGGCCCGGCGCAGCGCAAGCCTGCGCCCAAGAAGCCGACCACCGCTCGTGTGGAGCCCCGCGCGCCGGCGTCCAAAGCCACCACGCCCGAGCCCGCGCCCGCTCCCGCGGCGCCGCCCGCGACCGCCCCTGCCCCGACGCCTCCGGGACCTGCGGCTATTGAACCGACCAAGCCGGACACGCGCGCGCAGGCGGCGCCCGCCACGGAGCCATCCCCGCGCGTGATTCCGCTATACAACAAGCCGCCCGAAAGCGCGGCGGAGAAGCCGCCGGAAGGACCTCCGTAAATCATAAAAAAAGGGCGCCGCGAGGCGCCCTTTCTTCTTGCGAAATGTCGAAGGCCTCAGGCCGCCTTCGGCGCTTCCACAAGGTTGCCGCCGCCGATGGGGATGCGGCGCGGCTTAGCAGTTTCCGGAATTTCGCGCACGAGATCGACGTGCAGCAGTCCGTTTTGCAACGATGCGCCCGTCACCGATACGTGGTCGGCGAGCTGAAACCGGCGCTCGAAGGCGCGTGCGGCAATGCCCTGATAAAGGACCTCCGCGGTCTCCGTCGCCTCGCTGCGGTTCTCTTTGGCGCCCTTCAGGATGAGCGTGTTCTCGCGGGTCTCGATCGTCAGATCGCTCTCGGAAAAGCCCGCGACCGCGACGGAGATGCGATAGGCGTTCTCGCCCGTGCGCTCGATATTGTAGGGCGGGTAGGTATTGGCCGCATCGACGCCCGAAACCTGGTCGAGCATCGAGAACAGACGGTCGAAGCCGACGGTCGAACGGTAGAGCGGCGAAAGATCGAAGTGACGCATGACATATCCTCCAAGTGAAGCGACATGATGTGAAGCGACATGTGGCCAGCCCCGGCCCCCATTAAGGGCGCGGCGCCGACGTGTAGCGCGTCCGGTGTGGCCCGCGCTGAACAGGAGGTAGGGAGTGGTTTTTGGGGTTTCAAGGGGTCTTTTCGTCATTGCGAGCGCAGCGAAGCAATCCATCTGACGGCAGACATGGATTGCCGCGTCGCTTCGCTCCTCGCGATGAGGTGGCTGAGACTTAACCTTTCCGCGTCACGCTCGCGATCCAGTCAAGATACCCCTGCGCCCCAGCCTCAATATCGAACCGCAACACTTCCGGAATGTCGTAAGTATGCGCCGCCCGGATCGCCTCTTCGAGCGCGGTCCAGTCGGCGACCTTGGCCTTGATCAGCAGCAGGTCTTCCGCCTCGTCGCGCAGCACGCCGTGCCAGACGTAGTGACTCTGGATCTTCATGACCTGAATGCAGGCGGCGAGTTCGCGTGAGAGAACGGCCTCGATGATCTTCTGCGTGAGATCGCCCTGCGTTGTCGTGGTCACCATGCAGAAGCCGCTGGAAGACTGGGTCATCATGCTCTCTCCGTTACGCATGACGGGTGAGGGCGCCAGCAACAAGCTGAAGCATTCGCAAGTTGAAACGCCCTCATCCGACCCGCTTCGCGGGCCACCTTCTCCCGCGAGCGCGGGAGAAGGAAAGGACACCTACACCCACCCCGACAATTCGCGCTTCACCACCGCTTCGATCACCCGCATGCCGCCTTCGGAATCATTCAGGCAATCGATGCGCGCGAATTTCTCGCCGCCGTGCTCCATGAAATATTCCGCGTTCTCGATGCCGATTTCCTCGATCGTCTCGAGGCAATCGGCCGTGAAGCCCGGCGTGATCACGGCGATCTTTTTCACGCCTTTGCCGGGCAGCGCCTTGATGGTTTCATCCGTGTAGGGCCGCAGCCATTCGGCGGGTCCGAAACGCGACTGGAACGTCGTCATCAACTTGTCTGCCGACCAGCCGAGACGGTCGCGCAACAGGCGCGTCGTCTTCAGGCAATGGCAATGATAGGGGTCGCCCTTGTCGAGATATTCGCGCGGCACGCCGTGATAGGAAGCGATCACCATGTCGGGCTCGAAATCGAGTTTCGACAGGCTGTCCTCGATCGAATGCGCCAGCGCGTCGATGTAGACCGGATCGTCATGCCAGGGCGGCGCAACGCGCAGGATCGGCTGCCAACGCATGGTCTTCAGCACGTCGAACATCTTGTCGCAAACCGTCGCGGTGGTCGCCGCGGCGTAATGCGGATAAAGCGGCACGAGCAGGATGCGCTCGCAGCCCTGCTTCTGCAGCGCCTCGACGCGCGATGCGATCGACGGATTGCCGTAGCGCATCGCCCAGTCAACGACGATGCGAGACGGATCACCGCTTACGCCGCCCTGCTGGACGAAAGCGGCAAGCTTTTCAGCCTGCGCGCGCGTGATGGTTTTCAGCGGACCCTCGTCGCGCTCCTTGTTCCAGATCGTGTCGTAATCCTTGCCCTTGCGGCCCGGGCGCACGCTGAGAATGATTAGGTTGAGAACCGGCCACCAGATGGCGCGCGGCACTTCGATGACGCGACGGTCCGACAGAAATTCTTTCAAATAGCGGCGCATCGACCAATAGTCGGTCGCGTCGGGCGTGCCGAGATTGACGAGCAGCACGCCGATGCGCCCGAAGCCCGCAGCCGGATGGTCTGACGGCCATGACGCCGCCTTCTGTCCGGGCGCCCCGAAATCCGGGCTGGCTGGTGTGAGGCTCTGCAACATTCTTGTCGTCCGATCGGTCAGTGAGGCCAGAGCTGCGCGAAATGATGGACCGGTCCGTGGCCGTGGCCAACGTCCAGCCGATCGCCCGCACGCAAGGCTTCGGTCAGGTAATCCTTGGCGGCGCGGATCGCGTTGTCCAGAGCCAGCCCGCGCGCAAGATGGGCCGCGATGGCGGAGGAGAGCGTGCAGCCCGTGCCGTGGGTGTTCTGCGTGTCTACGCGCGGCGCTGAAAACCGAGTCACAACGCCGTTCGCGTAAAGCGCGTCCTCGGCGGTAGCGCCGGTGAGATGCCCGCCCTTGACGAGCACCGCGCGCGCCCCCTGCGCATGCAGCAGCGACGCCAGCTTCTCAAGCCCGGCGACGTCCGTCGCCTCAGGCGCGCCGGCCAGCGTCGCCGCCTCGGGGAGGTTGGGGGTGATGAGGCTCGCCAGCGGAAACAGGTGCGCGCGCATGACCTCGACCACGCCGGGCGCGCCGAGGCTGTCGCCGCTGGTGGCGACGAGCACCGGATCGAGCACGATGTGTCTGGGCGCGTGACGCGCGAGGCTCTGCGCCACCGCGACGACGATCTCGGGGCTCGCCAGCATGCCGATCTTCACGGCATCGACGCGAACATCGGCGAAGATCGCATCGATCTGCTCCGCGACGAAGGACGCGGGCGGCACATGCACGCCAGTGACGCCACGCGTGTTCTGCGCGGTGAGCGCCGTAATGACGGCCATGCCGTAGCAGCCGAGCGCCGAAAAGGTTTTCAGATCCGCCTGAATGCCGGCG
>JANXTB010000382.1 GCA_025356415.1 Hyphomicrobiales bacterium | reverse complement strand
CGACGCTGGCGTTCAAGGACGTCGCCATGCAGCTGCTCGGCCGCATGATGGATCATGTGCTGAAGAAGGACGGCAAGCGCGCCTCCATCGTGGGCGCGACATCGGGCGACACCGGCGCCGCAGCCATCGAAGCGTTTCGCGGGCTTGAGCAGGTGGACGTGTTCATCATGTACCCGCACAACCGCGTGTCGGATGTGCAGCGCCGGCAGATGACCACTGTTGAGGGCGACAACATTCATTGCATCGCGCTCGAAGGCACGTTCGATGATTGCCAGTCGATCCTGAAGGGATGCTTCAACAATCTCGATTTTCGAGATCAGCTTGGCCTGTCGGGCGTGAACTCGATCAACTGGGCGCGCGTCGTGGCCCAGATTGTCTATTATTTTACGAGCGCGGTCGTGCTCGGCGCGCCGCATCGCAAAGTGTCCTTCACGGTGCCGACCGGCAATTTCGGCGACGTTCTCGCCGGCTATGTCGCCAAGCGCATGGGCCTGCCTATCGGGCGTCTTGTGATTGCGACCAACGAGAACGACATTCTCGCGCGCACGCTCAACGAGGGCGTCTATGAAGTGCGCGGCGTGCACGCCACGCAATCGCCGTCGATGGATATTCAGGTGTCGTCCAATTTCGAACGCCTGCTGTTCGACGTGTGCGGTCGCGATGCGAGCGTCGTGCGCGGCATGATGTCGAGCCTCTCGCAATCGGGCCGGTTCGAACTGCCGGTGAAAATGCTCACCAAGATCACGGATGAATTCGACGCCTATCGCACGGGCGAAACCGGCACCGCGAAGGAAATGGCGCGCGTCTGGAAAGAATGCGGCGTGCTGCTCGATCCGCACACGGCGGTCGCTGTGCACGCGGCCCGCAAGGCGCTCGCGCATGATCCGGCGACGCCGATGGTGGCGCTGGCGACCGCGCATCCGGCGAAGTTCGGCGCGGCGGTTGAGAAGGCCACCGGCCAGCATCCGCAATTGCCCCCGCATCTTGCCGGATTGATGGACAGACCGGAGCGTTTCACCGTGCTCGCCAACGATCAATCGGTGATTGAATCCTTCGTGCGCGAACGGGCGCGGGCCGCCCGTTGAGGCGCAACGCATGACCATCGAGATCACGACGCTTCCCTCGGGCTTGCGGATCATTACCGATTCCATGCGCGATCTTGAAACCGCCTCGCTTGGCGTGTGGATAGGCGCCGGCTCGCGGCATGAGCTCGAAAGCGAACACGGGCTTTCGCATTTGCTGGAACACATGGCGTTCAAGGGCACCAAGCGCCGCTCGGCGCGCGCCATTGCGGAAGAAATCGAAGCGGCGGGCGGCGATTTAAACGCCGCGACATCGAGCGAAACCACCGCCTATTACGCGCGTGTGCTCTCGTCCGACACCGGGCTCGCGCTCGATATTCTGGGCGACATTCTCACGCAAAGCACGTTCGACGCGCAGGAGCTCGAGCGCGAGAAGGGCGTGATCGTGCAGGAGATCGGCGCGGCGGAAGATACGCCCGACGATCTGATCTTCGACATGTTCACCGACGCGGCTTTTCCCGGCCAGCCAATCGGCCGCACGATTCTGGGCACGCCCGAGCGCGTGTCGGGCTTCGACCGCTCGTCCATCGAAACTTATCTCGCGCGCCATTACGCGGCGCCCTCGTCGATCATCGCGGCGGCGGGCGGCGTGGAGCATCAGCGCATCGTCGATGAAGCCAGCAAGCATTTCGATTCGCTGGGCGCCAAGGCGGCGCTTCCGCCCGAGCCCGCGCGCTACATCGGTGGCGAAAAGAAGCTGCGCCGCAAGCTTGAACAGACGCACGTCGTCGTCGGCTTCCAGGGCTGCTCGTTCCACAATCTTGAGGAATATGCGCTCACCGTCTTCACCAATGCGGTGGGCGGCGGCATGTCTTCGCGCCTGTTCCAGCAGGTGCGCGAGGAGCGCGGCCTCGCCTATTCGATCTACTCGTTCCATTGGCCCTACGCCGACACCGGCCTGTTCGGCTTTTACGCCGCGACCGCGCCCGGCGATGTCGCCGAGCTCATGCCCGTCGCGCTCGATTGTTTGCGTGAGGCAGCGGAGACGCTGACTGAAGCCGAGATGGATCGCGCCAAGGCGCAGATGAAGGTGGCGCAATTGACGGCGCTGGAATCATCGGGCGCGCGCGCCGAACAGATCGCGCGTCAACATCTCTATTACGGGCGCGTCTTGCCGCGCGAGGAAATCATCGGCAGGATTGACGCGTTGACGATTGAAGAGGTGCGTCATGCGGGTCTCCGCGCGCTCTCGACAGCGCCGACGCTCGCCGCCATCGGCGATGTTTCAAAGGTGATGACGCAAGCGAGGATCGCGGAGCGCCTCGCCTGACAAGCGGACACGTGAATGGCTCTGTTTCGAATCGGCGCGCCAACAGAACCCCTCCACGCGATTCGCGGGGATGGCGTCTATTTGCGCCCGCTTGAGGCTCGCGACTACACGGCTTGGGCGACGCTGCGCGAATGTAGCCGCGATTTTCTGTCGCCGTGGGAGCCGACCTGGCCCGCCGACGATCTCACCAAATCGGCCTTCCGCCGCCGCCTTCGCCGCCACAGCGAGGAAATGGAGCGCGACGAGGCCTACCCGTTCCTCATCTTCCGCGAACAGGACGGCGCGCTGCTGGGCGGCCTGACGCTGGGCCAGGTGCGCCGCGGCGTCGCGCAGGCGGCCACGCTCGGCTACTGGATGGGCGAGCCCTTCGCGGGGCGCGGCTACATGGCGCGGGCGGCTCGCGCGGCGGTTTCCTACGCCTTCGCCAACCTGCGCTTCCATCGGATCGAGGCGGCTTGCCTGCCGCAAAACACGCGTTCGATCCGCCTGCTGGAAGGCGCCGGATTCCGCCGCGAAGGTCTCGCTCGCGCTTACCTGCGGATCAATGGCGTGTGGCAGGACCATCTGCTTTTCGCGCGGCTGGACAGCGACCACGCGCCCGCCCGCGCCCGATATTGACGCAGCTATCTGTGAACCCGCGGGCCGCGAGCCTTGCCCCCTGCCCGACTGAGCTTTACCAATCAAACTTCCGACATGGTCGCAGTTCACGGGTGCGTCCCCTCGATCTCTCGCGTGATCTGGTTTGGCTCCGGGCGGCCCGCGCCGTCTGCGTTTAAAGTGAGTATCGTGCGTCGGCTCCTCTCTTTTCTCATCCTGATCAGTCTGGTCCTTTCCAACATCGCGGCGGGCGTCGGCCCTGCGCTCGCGATTGAATCCGTCCGCGTGCCGTTGTCGGCGCGCGCCATCGACCTGACGCAGGCTGTCGAACATTATTCCGCGCAAGGCGACCGCCTGCAGGTGTCCACCGCGCCCGGCTCCGATGGCATCATCCGCCGCATCGAAGTCAGCGCGCGCGAGGCCGGCACCGCGCCGTCGTGGATCGTGTTCGCGCTGACCAACGACACTGACGAGCAGATCGAACGGCTGATCGTCGCGCCGCATTTCCGGCTGGTGGGCTCGGGCGTGATCTGGCCCGATCTCGGCGCCTCGCGCGTGTCGGCGATCACCGCCAGCCAGGGCTTTCCCCCCGAGCGCGAGGATTCGACCGACGCCGACGTGTTCCGCCTGACGCTCGATCCCGGCACCACCGTCACCTACGTCGCCGAATTGCGTACGCCCAACCTGCCGCAGCTCTATTTGTGGGAGCCCGACGCCTACAAGGACAAGATCACCAGCCTCACGCTCTACAAGGGCCTGATCATCGGCATCTCGGGCCTGCTGGCGCTGTTCCTCACCATCGTCTTCGTGGTGAAGGGCGCGGTGATCTTCCCCGCCGCCGCCGCGCTCGCCTGGGCGGTGCTGGCCTATGTCTGCATCGACTTCGGCTTCTGGGGCAAGATTTTCGAGATGGGTCCGGAGGCGGACCGCATCTGGCGCGCGGGCGCGGAGACCATTCTGGCGGCGACGCTGCTGGTCTTCCTGTTCGCCTATCTCAATCTCAGCCGCTGGCATGTGCGCGCCTCGCATATCGCAGCCGTGTGGCTCGTCTTCCTCGCCTGCCTGATCGGCCTTGCGGTCTATGATGCGCCGGTCGCGGCGGGCGTCGCGCGCATTTCGCTGGCGACCATCGCGGGCGTCGGCTTCATCCTCGTGCTCTATCTGTCGACGCATGGTTACGACCGCGCCGTGATGCTGATCCCGACCTGGCTGCTGCTGCTGGTCTGGGTGTCGGCGGCGGGCTTCACGGTGACGGGTTCGCTCACCAACGATCTTGTTTCGCCGGCGCTGATCGGCGGCCTTGTGTTGATCGTCATGCTGATCGGCTTCACCGTCATGCAGAACGCCTTCGCGGGCGGGCTGGCGCACGGCATGGTTTCGGATTCCGAGCGCCGCGCGCTGGCGCTGACGGGCGCGGGCGACATCATCTTCGATTGGGACGTCACCTCCGACGATATTTACGTGAGCCCCGACGCCGAACATCAGCTCGGCATGAAGCGCGGCATGCTGGAAGGCCCCGCCTCGTCGTGGCTCGACCTGCTCCATCCCTTCGATCGCGACCGTTATTCAGCCTGCCTTGACACCGTGCTCGAACAGCGTCGCGGCCGCGTCGCGCTCGATTTCCGGCTGCGCGCGGGCGATGGCCATTACGTCTGGTTCCTGCTGAAAGCGCGCCCGGTTGTCGGCGCCGACGGCGAAGTGGTGCGCGTCATCGGCACTTTGTCGGACGTGACTGAATCGAAGACCGCCGAAGAGCGCCTGCTGCAAGACGCTGTGCACGACAATCTCACCGGACTGCCGAACCGCGAGATCTTCTTCGACCGGCTCGAAGCCGCGCTGAACAATTCGCGCATCGACCAATATCGCTACCCGACGGTGCTGTGCATCGATCTCGATCGCTTCCGCCAAGTGAACGACACCGTCGGCCTGTCAGCTGGCGATTCCATTCTCCTCACCGTGTCGCGGCGCCTCAACCGTCTGCTGCGCGAGCAGGACTCGCTGTCGCGTGTCGCGGGCGACCAGTTCGCCGTGCTGCTGCTCTCGGAATCGAACCACGAGAAAATCGTCGCGCTTGCGGATTCAATTCGACGCGCGATTTCGACGCCGATCAGTTTTGGCGATCGCGACGTGGCGCTCACCTGCTCGGTCGGGCTTGCGATTTACGACGTGCAAGGAACGCCCAAGCGCGAAGACATGCTTAAAGACGCGGAAATCGCGATGACGCACGCCAAGCGGCTCGGCGGCAATCGCACGGAAGTCTTCCGCCCCAGCATGCGCGGGCTGCGCTCGGATCGCGTTGCGCTGGAAGCGGATTTGCGCCGCGCGCTCGATCGCGGCGAAATGAAAGTCCTGTTCCAGCCCATCGTTCGCCTGGAAGACCGCACGATCGCGGGCTTCGAGGCGTTGCTGCGCTGGGATCATCCGCGGCTCGGTCGCCTCAACCCGAGCGACTTCGTGCCCGTGGCTGAAGAGACCGGCGTGATCGTCGATCTCGGTGTGTTCGCACTGGAGCGCGCCGCGCGCGAATTGTCCGCATGGCAGCACGCGCTCGATGTCACGCCGCCGATTTTCTGCAGCGTGAATATCTCCTCGCGGCAATTGCTGCGTCACGACTTGCTCCATGATGTTAAGGGCGTGCTGACGCGCTCTGCTGTCATCGCGGGAACGCTGAAGCTCGAAATTTCCGAGAGCGTCGTGATGGAAAATCCGGAATACGCCGCGCAGATGCTGGAGCGCCTTCATTCGCTCGGCTCAGGCATTTGCCTCACGGGCTTTGGCACCGGCTATTCATCACTGTCGCTTTTGCAGAGGCTCAAGATCGACGTCATCAAGATCGACAAGTCGCTGACGCGCACAAACGCGAAAGGCTCGCGTCCGGTGATCCTGCGCTCCATCGTCGGCCTCGCGCACGATCTCAATATGGAAGTCATCGCGGAAGGCACCGAGAGCGAAAGCGACGCCGTCGAGCTCTCGCAGATGGGTTGCGAATTCGCGCAGGGCTACGCGTTCGGGCATCCGATTTCGCTGGCCGAAGCACGGCGGCTCGTGGGCGCGGCGACGGAAGCGGCGTAAGCGAATGAGGGCTTTTCCCTTCTCCCGCTGGCGGGAGGAGGTGGCGCCGCACGCTTCAAGCGTGTCCGGCTTCGCCAGACAGCATCGCGGGATCGATCCCCAGCAACCGCAGTGCGCGGCCGTATTTGCCTTCGAGATCGCCATCGAACAACAGCCCCGGATCGGCGGGCACGTTCAGCCAGCCGTTCTGCTGGATCTCTTCCTCGAGCTGCCCCGGCGACCAGCCAGCGTAACCCAGCGCCAGCATCGCCTTGCGGGGACCATCGCCCTTGGCGATTGCGCGCAGGATGTCGACCGTCGCGGTGAGCGACACGGATTCGTCGATCGACAGCGTCGAATTGTCGATGAAGAAATCGGCGGTATGCAGCACGAAGCCGCGCCCGGTTTCCACGGGGCCGCCCTTCAGCACCGGCAGTTTTTCAGCCGGCGTGGGGAGGCGGATGAGTTCGTCGGGCTCGACGAGATCGAGCTGCAGCAGCAGATCCGAAAAGGTGATCTTGCGGGCGGGCTGATTGATGATGATGCCCATGGCGCCATCGGGCGAATGGGCGCAGATGTAGACGACCGACCGCGTGAAGCGCGAGTCGGCCATCCCCGGCATCGCCAGCAGGAACTGGCCGTCGAGGTAGCCGGACGCCCCGCCTGAGGGCTTGATCGTTTCAATCGCCATGCCGATCATGCTACGCCTTCACTCAATGCAGAACAAGAATGGGCCACCGGCCGCGGTTCACGCCCTTTTGTGTGGCGGCTCAACCGGCCCGGAAGCAGAAACGTTCCATGATCCTTTCCCGGCGCCTGAAACGTCACATCCACGCCGCCCTCTCGGCAGCGCCAGCGGTAATTGCGGTTTTGGCCGCCGGAATCTCCGGCGCGCGCGCCGCCGATCCCGTCACCCAGAGCCCATGGAGCGTGGGCGTCAACTCGCAGGCGCGTCTGCTTGCCGCAGGGGGGCCTGAGCCCGGAGCGGACGTCACCTACCGCGCGGGCGTCGAAATCCAACTCAAGCCGGGCGCGCATACCTATTGGCGCCAGCCCGGAGACGCCGGCGTGCCACCGCAGGTTTCGTTCGCGGGATCGCGCAATCTGAAATCCGCCGAGCTGCGCTATCCCGCGCCGATGCGCATCGACGAGAGCGGGCTGCAGGTGTTCGGCTATCTCCAGAACGTGATCCTGCCCATTGAGGCGGTTCCGGTGGACGCCGCCCAGCCCGTGCATCTCGAGGTCAGCTTCTCCTACGCCGCCTGCGACAAGATCTGCATCCCGGCCGAAGCCCGCGCCGCGCTGGATCTGGCGCCAAGGGACGCGCGCGGAGCTGACGCCGGGCGGCTGCTCCTGGCTGCGATCTCCCTGCCCGAGCGCATCGAGAACGGCGGCCCCGTCACGTTTGCGGCCAAGCCGGTTACCGGGCGGGACAAGCCGACATGGCGCGTCACGATCGAGCGCCCGCGCGGACCCTGGCGCGACCTGTTCGTCGAGGCGCCGGAGGGTTGGTTCTTCGAGACGAAGCGCGCCGGCGACGCCTTCGAGGTAGTGGCCGCCGAGCAGCCCGCGGGCGCTGCGGCCCCACACGTCACGCTGACGCTCACCGGCCCGCGCGATTATGAAGTGCAGATGGATCTCCCGGGGTCGTGAGCGCGTAGACGCCAAGATCGATTGCAAGATCGATTGCATGCGGACGCGGCTTCGACGAAATTAGCGGCCCGGCCGCCAAGTGGCCGACAGAAAAAGTGGCGGACAGAAGAAGGACGACAAGAATGATCAAAGCCGGCGATACGCTCCCCAACACGACGTTCATGGTGATGACCCCTGAGGGTCCGAAGCCGCGCACGACGGACGAAGTTTTCAAGGGCAAGAAAGTCGTGCTTTTCGCAGTGCCGGGCGCCTTCACGCCGACCTGCCACAAGAACCACCTGCCGGGCTTCATCGCCAAGGCTGCCGAAATCAAGGCCAAGGGCGTCGACACGATCGCCGTGACGGGCGTCAACGACGTCTTCGTCATGGACGCCTGGGCCAAGGACACCGGCGGCAATGGCAAGATCGAGTTCCTGGCTGACGGCAGCGGCGCATTCGCCAAGGGCGTTGGCCTCACGGTCGATTTGAACGAGCGGGGCCTCGGCCTGCGCTCGCGCCGCTACGCGATGATCGTCGACAACGGCGTCGTGCGCGACGTGTTCGTGGAAGAAGCGGCGGGCGTAGAAGTGTCCGGCGCGGATCACATTCTGAGCAAGCTGTAAAACGTCGCGAAAACCCTCTCCCATCGGGAGAGGGTTTTCGTCATTGAAGCAATCCAGCTAACGGCAACCGCCAGGTGGATTGCTTCGTCGCTCACGCTCCTCGCAATGACGATTTGAGAAACGGCTTCATGCCGCGACGCGCCAATTCGTCCGCGCGCTCGTTCAATTCATTCCCTGCGTGGCCCTTCACCCAGTGCCACTCGACTTCATGCCGGGCCCGCGCTTCATCGAGGCGTTTCCACAGCTCGATGTTTTTCACGGGCTTCTTGTCAGCCGTCGTCCAGCCGCGCTTTTTCCAATTGTGAATCCACGCCGTCACGCCGCCGCGCAGATATTGCGAATCCGTGTGCAGATCGACGTGGCACGGGCGCGTGAGCGCTTCGAGCGATGAGATCGCCGCCATCAGCTCCATGCGATTGTTGGTCGTATCCGCCTCGCCGCCAAACAATTCGCGCTCGACGCCATCGAATTTCATGACAGCGCCCCACCCGCCCGGGCCGGGATTTCCTGAACATGCGCCGTCGGTCCAGATTTCCACGCGTTTGGTCATGCGCTCCAGCCATAATCGGCGGCGCTTTTCGCGTGCTGGTGAAAGCGCAGCTTCTTCACATATTCCATCGGATCTTTCGGGCGCACCATGGCGCCGGGCGGCACGTTCAACCAGTCGACCAGACGCGTCAGCAGAAAGCGCAACGCCGCGCCGCGCGCCAGCACCGGGAGGGCTGCAAGTTCCGCGTCGGTGAAGCGGCGCACGCGCGCGTAGCCTGCGAGAAACGCCTTCCCTTTGGTGACATTGAACGAGGCGTCCTGCTCGAAACACCACGCGTTCAGGCAGATCGCCGCGTCATAGGCGAGCGAATCCGTGCAGGCGAAATAGAAGTCGATCAGCCCTGAAAGTTCCGCGCCGAGGAAGAACACGTTATCGGGAAACAGATCCGCATGGATCACGCCTTCCGGCAGGTCTTTGGGCCAGCACGCCTGCAAGTAAGCCAGCTCGCCGGCCACGAATTTTTCAAGCCCCGGCGTGATCTGGTCGGCGCGGGCGCGGGCGCCCTCGAACAGCGGCGCCCAGCCTGCCAGCGACAGGCCGTTGGCGCGGCGCATCGGGAAACCGGCTCCGGCCTCATGCAATTTCGCGAGCGCTTCGCCCACCTGTCCGCAATGGTCCGCCGAGGGACGGCGAATCCACATGCCTTCCAGAAAGGTCACCAGCACGGCGGGCCGCCCCGCGATGCGGCCGAGCGCAACGCCATCGCGCGATTTCACCGGCTGCGGGCACGTGAGCCCGCGCGCGGCGAGATATTCCATGAGCCCGAGAAAAAACGGCAGGTCGTCCTCGTTCACCCGCTTTTCGTAGAGGGTGAGGATGAACGTGCCTTTTTCGGTGCGCAGCAGGTAGTTCGAGTTCTCGACGCCCTCGGCGATGCCCTTCAGCGACAGGACGGAGCCGAGATCATACCGGCTGAGAAATTGCGCCAGATCCTCGTCCGTGACTTCGGTGTAGACGGCCATGGTCCTGCCCGGAGAGACGAGCCGCGCTTGGCGGCCCCGATAGCTTCGTGTTAGCGACAGGGCCCAACAAGGTCAAACGCCCCGTCATTGCGAGGGACGGGCGCAAAGGACACGCATGATCTTCGTCGCTCCCGCATGGCTCTGGGCCGTGTTCACGGTCACCGCAGCCGCCGCGCAAACCGCGCGCAATGCGATGCAGCGCGATCTCATCGCCAAGATCGGCATGGCGGGCGCGACACATGTGCGCTTCATTTTCGCCCTGCCCTTCGCGGTGCTGTTCCTGATCGCAGAATGGCTGGTGATCGGCCTCGACCTGCCCGCGCTGTCCCTCAAGACCTGTCTCTGGGCCTGCCTCGGCGCCGCCGCGCAGACCGTCGCCACCGCCCTGATGCTCGCCGCCATGCGCGACCGGTCGTTCGTGGTGTCGATCGCCTTCACGAAGATCGAACCCATCATCATCGCGATCTTCGGCATCCTCTTCCTGCACGAGACCCCGAGCCCCGGCGTCGCCGTCGCGATCTGCATCGCAACTGCTGGCGTCATGCTGATGTCGTGGCCGCGCACGACGCCCGACGTCGAAAAGAGCCTGCGCGACTGGACGCCCGCGCTCATGGGCATCAGCGCCGGCGCCTGTTTCGCGCTGTCGGGCACCGGTTATCGCGGCGCCATCCTGTCGCTGGAGACGCCGTCCTTCGTGCTCGCCGCGACCACGACGCTGGCGCTCGGCCTTGCGATCCAGACCTTCGCCATCGTCGCGTGGCTCGCGGTCGCCGATCGCAAGACGCTCGTGTCGATCCTGGCGCATTGGCGCCCGTCGCTGTTTGCGGGCTTCATGGGCGCGCTGGCTTCGCAATTCTGGTTTCTCGGCTTCGCCATCACGACAGCGGCGAAAGTGCGCACGCTCGCGCTGGTCGAAGTGCTGTTCGCGCAAGTCGTGTCAGGCCGCATCAAGCAGCAGACATCGATGCGCGAATATGCCGGCATGGCGATGATCGTCGCCGGCATTGTGCTGTTGCTGAATTTCTAGACGGGCTCGCGCAATTCGCGCGGCAACGGGAAGAACATCGTCTCGTCGGCGATGGTCACGGTTTCAACCTCGACATCGTAGCGCGCCTTGAACGCGTCGATGATTTCATCAATCAGCACATCCGGCGCCGAGGCGCCCGCCGTGAGGCCGATGCGCGTGACGCCCTCGAGCTCGTTCCACGGAATATCGGCGGCGCGCAGGATGAGGCGCGACACGCGGCAGCCCTCGTTCTCGGCCACTTCGCGCAGGCGCTGCGAATTGGAGGAGTTCGGAGAGCCGACAACAAGCATCGCCTCGACCTTCGGCGCCACGGCCTTCACCGCGTCCTGGCGATTGGTCGTTGCGTAGCAGATGTCTTCCTTGTAGGGCGCGGCGATGGCGGGAAACTTCGCCTGCAGCGCGGCGATGATGCCCTGCGTGTCGTCCACCGACAGTGTCGTCTGCGTGACGTAAGCCAGCGCCTGATCGGGCGCTACATCGAGGCTCGCGACATCGGCGAGGGTCTCGATCAGCCGCACAGCGCCATCGGGCAATTGGCCCATCGTGCCGACGACTTCCGGGTGGCCGGCATGGCCGATCAGCAGCACGAGGCGCCCGCGCTTGTGGTGGATTTCGGCCTCGCGATGAACCTTGGTCACCAGCGGGCATGTCGCGTCGATCGCCAGCAGATTGCGGGCGCGCGCGGCCTGGGGAATCGATTTCGGCACGCCGTGGGCGGAGAAGATGACGGGCGCGTCGGTCTCGGGCACCTCGTCGAGTTCCTCGACGAAGATCGCGCCCTTCTTCTTCAGGCTTTCGACGACGTATTTGTTGTGGACGATTTCATGCCGCACATAGACCGGCGCGCCATGAATCTCGAGCGCGCGCTCAACCACATCGATAGCCCGCACCACCCCGGCGCAGAAGCCACGGGGGGCGCAAAGGAAGATTTTCAGTTTGGCGACCATGGGGGAGTTCTGCTGGAGGCCCGTTAGGACGTCAAGGGCGGGCGCCTTTTCCTTCTCCCGCGCTGGCGGGAGAAGGTGGGCCGCGAAGCGGGTCGGATGAGGGCGCTTCCTCCTGCCGACGCTTCGAAGCTTGAACCGCCCTCACCCCGGCTCCGGGCTGCGCCCAGAGTCCGCCCTCTCCCGCCAGCGCGGGAGAGGGTTTAGCGACCACCTTGCGACCTTCGCCCTCGCAATCGGCGCCGTTCGGCCTATGTTGTCCTCATCCCGCAACGCGAGAACCACCTATGTCCGAGGCCAGCCAGCATGGCGGTTACCTTGTATCCTTCCTGATATTCCTGGGCGCAGCCGTGGCCGCCGTGCCGCTGTTTCGGTTTCTTGGGCTCGGCGCCGTCATCGGCTACCTGTTCGCCGGCATCGCCATCGGCCCGTCCGGGTTCCGGTTCATCGCCGATCCGGCCACCACGCTCGATATCGCCGAGCTTGGCGTCGTGCTGCTCTTGTTCATCGTCGGGCTTGAACTGAAGCCCTCGCGGCTGATGGCCATGCGCGCCGACATCCTGCTGCTCGGCTCGGCGCAAATGGCCTTCTCCGCGCTGGTCATCGGCGGGCTGGCGCTGACGATCTTCCATGTCCCCTTTTGGGGCGCGGCGGCGGTGGGCGTGGCGCTGGCCTTTTCGGCGACCGCCGTCGCGCTGCAATTGCTGGGCGAGCGCGGGGCGCTGCAAAGCAATTACGGACGCCGCGCCTTCGCGGTGCTGCTGATGCAGGACATTCTCGTCGTGCCTGTGCTCGCGCTCATTCCGCTCGCTGCGTCGCGCGGGGTCGCGAGCGGCTCGATTTCCACCACGATGATGAGTGTCGGCACATCGCTAGGCGCTGTCGCCGCCGTGGTGTTTGCTGGAAAATATCTGCTCAATCCCATGTTCCGCATGCTGGCCCACGCCGGCGCGCGCGAGGTGATGACGGCTGCGGCGTTGCTCGTCGTGCTCGGCACCGCCATGCTGATGGAAGCCTGCGGCATGTCGATGGCGCTTGGCGCGTTTCTCGCCGGCCTGCTGCTGTCTGAATCGCAATTCCGGCACGAACTCGAGGCCGATATCGAGCCGTTTCGCGGCCTGCTGATGGGCCTGTTCTTCATGTCGGTCGGCATGTCGATCGACATGGGACTCGTGTTGCGCAATGCGGCGTTTCTCGTCGCGCTGGCGATCGGCGTCATCGTCATCAAGAGCCTCGTCGTCTACGCGCTGATGCGCGCCTCGCGCTCGACGCATTGCGAAAGTCTCTCGGCCGCAGGCGTCTTGACACCCGCTGGTGAATTCTCCTTCGTGGTGTTTCCACTGGCCGCATCCTACAATCTGCTGCCGCTGGAAACCGCCAACATGCTGTCGGCCATCGCGGCGCTGACCATGGTGGCGGGGCCGCTCGTCGCCAATGGCATCCAGCGCTGGTCGGATCGCGTGCGGCCTGCGGGGCAATTGCCCCCCGCCGAAATCGTGCCCGATGGCGCGCGAGGCAATGTGCTCGTTATCGGCTTCGGACGCTTCGGCCAGATGGTCGTGCAAGTGCTGCTGCGCGAGCGCGTCGACGTCACCGTGATCGACAATGACATCGAGCGCATTCGCAACGCCGCGCGGTTCGGCTTCAAGGTCTATTTCGGCGACGGCACGCGGCTCGATGTGCTGCGCGCCGCTGGCGCGGCAGATGCGCGCGTCATCGCCATTTGCGTGGACAAGAAGGACGAGGCGCTGCTGATCGTGGAAATGATCAAGCAGAACTTCCCGCTCGCGCGCGTGCATGTGCGCGCCTACGACCGCATTCACGCCATCGCGCTTTATGGCGCGGGCGCGGATTATCTGGTGCGCGAAACATTCGAATCCGCGCTGCGCTTTGGCGGCGACACGCTGTCCGAATTGATCGAAGACCCGACGCGCGTCGACGAGGCAGTGGACGAGGTGCGCCGTCTCGATCTGGCGCGGCTTGCCATGCAGCAGGCTGGCGCGAGCTTCTCGGATGCGGTCGCGGCCGCGCCGATCACGCCCGAGCCGCTGACGACGCCGACCAAGAAATCCAAGGGCCTGTCGAACGAAACGCAGGACATTGTCGAAGAGGCGGCCGATGGCGCCGATGCGCCGCAGCGCGCCAAAGAAAGAGCCTGATGAACGCGGTGGACAGGAAGCTCGAAGATCGCCCGCGTCCGCGCGCGGTCTTCACTGAAGGCTCGATCCTGAAGCATGTGCTGGTGATGACCGCGACCGGCTCGATCGGCCTCGTCGCGATCTTCGTCGTCGATCTTTTGTCGTTGCTCTATGTCTCGTGGCTGCACGATGAGAAGCTGACGGCGGGCGTCGGCTTTGCGACGCAGATCCTGTTCTTCTTCGTGTCGATCAACATCGGCCTCGCCATCGCCATCGGCGCGCTAGTGGCGCGTGCGTTGGGCGCGGGCGATCGCGCCTGCGCGCAAAGGCTTGCGGCGTCGGGGCTTGTGCATTCCTGCATCATCGCGGCCGCTACCTCGCTGCTCGCCATTCCCTATCGCGGCGACCTGCTGACGCTGCTCGGCGCGCGCGGCGAAACGCTGGCGGTGGCGGATCATTTCCTGCTGATCACCCTGCCCTCCAACGTGCTGCTCGCCGCCGGCATGGCGTTGTCTGGCGTGTTGCGCGCCGTCGGCGACGCCAAGCGCGCCATGTACACGACGCTGTTTGGCGCGGTCACGACCGCGATCGCCGATCCGATCCTGATTTTCGGTCTCGGACTCGGCGTGAACGGCGCGGCTTACGCGACCATCGTGTCGCGCCTTACCATCGCGCTGGTCGGAGCCTATGGCGCCATTCATGTGCATGGTCTCGTGGGCCGTCCGCAACGCCGTAGCATCCTGATCGACATGGCGCCCATGATGGCGATCGCGGGTCCCGCCATCCTCACCAATCTCGCCGCGCCGGTCGCCAATTCCTATTCGCTGTCGATTTTCGCAGGTTTCGGCGAGCCTATCGTCGCGGCGCTGACGATCATCGATCGCGTGACGCCGGTCGCGTTCGGCGTGCTGTTTGCGCTGTCGGGATCGGTCGGGCCGATCATGAGCCAGAATTACGGCGCGGGGCTTTTGCATCGCGTGCGCGGCACGCTCAGCGAATGCGTGATGATCGTCATCGCGTACACGATGGTCGTGTGGGTGCTCTTGTGGCTCGCCTCGCCGGGCGTGATCGCGATGTTCAACGCGACGGGCCCGACCGCCGATCTTGTCGTCTTCTTCTGCACTTACGGTTCGGCGATCTGGCTGTTTCTTGGCATGATCTTCGTCTCGAACGCCGCCTTCAACAATCTCGGCTTCCCGATCCTGTCGACGGTGTTCAACTGGGGCCGCGCGACGCTGGGCACCGCGCCGTTCGTCACCCTTGGCGCGGCGCATGGCGGGCCTCAGGGTGGCATCCTTGGCATGATCGGCGGCGCGGCCGTGTTTGGCCTGCTCGCGGTGTTCACCGCCTATCGCGCCATCGGCAAGCTCAAGAACAAGGTTGCTACGGAGCCGATACGCACAGTTCTTTGAGCGTCATCAAAGCGCCGCCTTTGCCGTCCAGCGAAGGAGCCTGTAAAAGGTTTCGGGCTGCGCTTGCCCAAACGTCCGCGGGCCGGTTATTTCTGAGCGCAAATTGCGGTCCTGCCGGGCAGATTCGCCCGTGAGAAGGTTGTGAGACATGACGGCGAAAAACATTCATTCTCTCGCCCGCATCGCACTCGGCGCCGGGGGCATCTTCCTGTTCGGCTTCGTCGCGCCTGCCATGGCGCAGAGCTGCGAAAACGACATTGGCGAATTTCAGAAGAAGCGCTCCGCGCAGATGGAAAACATCGCCAAGCTGCAAAAGAAGGGCGACGGCAAGCTCGATCCCGTCGCGGCCTGCCCGATGCTGCGCTCGCTGGCGAGCGCCGAGCAATCCATGCTGGCCTACATGGAAAAGAACCAGAACTGGTGCAACATTCCAGACGAGGTTCTGAACAATGTGAAGGAAGGCACCGGCAAGACATCCGGCATCGCCAAGCAGGCCTGCGGCCTCGCCGCGCAGGTGAAGAAGCAGCAACAGCAGCAAGCAGCCGGCGCAGGCGCCGGCGCGGGCGGCCCGGGCTTCAACACACCCGCGCACAAGCTGCCTGCCGGCCCGCTGTGACGTCTCCTTCGGGCGCACAAGCGCCCGATCTGCTGCCAGATTCTGTCCAGACCCATTTCGCGCTCCGCCTCGCGCCGCCCTCGTGGCGGCCGTTTCTGCAATTGGCGCGCATCGACCGGCCGATCGGCTGGTGGCTGCTCCTTCTGCCGTGCTGGTGGTCGTCAGCCCTGGCCTCGGTCGCCCGTCACGAGAGCCTCTACCTCAGTCACCTCGCCCTGTTCCTGATCGGCGCCATCGCGATGCGCGGCGCGGGCTCGACCTATAACGACCTCGTCGACCGCGAGATCGACGCCAAGGTCGAGCGCACCCGCGGGCGCCCGCTGCCCTCGGGCCGGGTCAGCGTACGCGCTGCGAAGATCTTCATGCTCGCGCAATGCGGCGTCGGCGCGCTCGTGCTGTTCAGCCTGAACCGCGTCGCGGTTCTCACCGGGCTCGCGTCGCTGCTGATCGTGGCCGCCTATCCGTTCATGAAGCGCATCACGTCGTGGCCGCAGGCGGTGCTTGGCCTCGCCTTCGCGTATGGCGGGCTGATGGGCTGGGTGGCGATCGAAGGGTCGCTGGCAGCGCCCGCATTTCTGATCTATCTGGCGGCGATTTTCTGGACCATGGGCTACGACACGATCTACGCCCTGCAGGATGCGCGCGACGATGCGCTGATCGGCGTGCGCTCGACGGCGCGGCTGTTCGGCGACCATGTGAAGGTAGGCATCGGCGCGCTCTACGCCGCCGCGCTGGCCGCCGCCGCCGCAGCGCTTTGGCTCGTTGGCGCTGGCGTCGCCGGTTGGGCGGGGCTCGCCGCCTTCGCGGCGCATCTCGCCTGGCAGATCGGCTGCATCGAGCCCTCGGACACAGCGCGCTCGCTGATGCTGTTTCGTGCAAACCGCAACGCCGGCTTGATCCTGTTCGCCGGCCTCGCGCTGAATGCGCTGCTCAACTTCGGACAGTCCTGATCTTTTTTGGAACTTAGCTGTTCAGCGTCCGTTTTCTGGGCAATCGCATCCAGGATTGATTGGCGCTGACTATGTTGAAATGGGCTCTTATCTTCTTCGTGATCTCGCTGATTGCGGGCGGCCTCGGCTTCACCGGCATTTCGGCTGCGGCGAGCGGGATCTCCCGCATTCTCTTCTTCATCGCGATCGCGATCTTCCTGATCTTCCTCGTGCTTGCGCTCGTGGCCGGCGAGATCGTCTTCTAGGGCTCAACGCGGCGCGCTGAGCACCTGCTCGCAAGGCACGCGCTTCATCAGGCGGCGCTCGCCCATGCGACGACGCGTCAGGAAGCGCGGGCGGCGCAGCAGCGCAACCGCTCCACGGCGGCGCATCACCGGCGCCGACCCAATTACCACGTCGCCAAGCCGCGTTTCCGTAGGCTCGAGCACACCGGGCTCGCGTTCGAGAAAGCGCGGCAAGCCGGTCTGCGCAGCGAAACTGCGCCACATGGCCACGATCTCGGCATCGTCCGCCGTCTGCGCCAGAATGACAGACAGTTCGGCGTCGGCATGGTCGAGGCGAATGGTGAAATGCGGCGCCTCCGGCGCGCCAGCCAGCGTCAGCACCACACCACGGTAGGCCGAGCACTGCAGGCCGAGGCGCATCGCCACGCCCTCGACCTTGCGGTCGATCACCACCCTGCCCTCACCCACGAACACGCGGCGCTGCGCGTCATCGGCGCGCGGATCTGGCTGGGTGGAGGGAGCGGAGAAAAGAGCGCCTTGAGAAATCATTCTGAAACAGCCCGTCTTGCCGTCGGGCTCAGGCCCGGCAGACGCAATCTGTCCCAATGGCGGTCCGAAACTCCCTAACAGGGCTGGTTAAATGGCTGTTAACAGGCCGATTTCCGTCAACCATCCGCAAGCGTGGCGGACAGGGCCTAACCTTGACCATTCAAATTTGATGTAATTTCGCGGACGCTAGATCCGGCAAGCCTTCCTAGATCTGGCAAGCCTTCCTAGATCCGGCAAGCCTTGAAGGCGGGCTCGACATGCCCGTTCCAGTCGCCGTGATAATGGTCGAGCAGTTCGTGGGCCGCGAGCCGCCCCGTTTCGACGCGCGCGATCAGGATATCGAGGTGGCGCGTCTCGTCGGCGCCCTGCGCATCGAGACGGGCGCGGCGGGCGAGACCAGCGCGCGAGATCGCCAGCGCCTCGCGCGCGACATCGCGCAGACTGCGGGCCGCGATGGTGGCGGCGAGCCCGTGGCTCGGCACCTCGTCGCGCAGAGTCTGTCGCTCGTGGGCCGTCCAGCCCTTGACGAGATCCCACGCCGCATCGAGCGCGCTTGGATCATAGAACAGGCCGACGAAAAACGCCGACAGCGCGGTCATGTGCGCAGGGCTGCCCGCATCCGCGCCGCGCATTTCCAGAAAGCGCTTGAGACGCACTTCGGGGAAAATGGTCGAGAGATGGTTCGCCCAGTCCGACAGCGTCGCACGTTCGCCCGGCATCTGCGGCAGGCGGCCTTCGAGCAGCGCGCGGAAATCGGCGCCGGCGACGTCGTGATAGGTCTCGCCGCGCTTGATGAAATACATCGGCACCTGCAGCGCATAATCGACATAACGCTCGAAGCCCATGCCGTCTTCAAACGCGAAAGGCAACATGCCGGCGCGGTTGTTGTCGGTGTCGCGCCAGATTTCGGAGCGCGCCGAAAGCAGGCCGTTGGGCTCGCCGTCGGTGAAGGGCGAGTTGGCGAAAAGCGCTGTG
>JANXTB010000333.1 GCA_025356415.1 Hyphomicrobiales bacterium | reverse complement strand
CGGCTCGATGACCGCAGCCAATTACCTCGCGCAGGTCGCCGCAAAGGACGGCACGGAAATTGGCATCGTAGGCCGCGGCGTCGCGATGGACCGGCTCGTCTTCGGCCAGAAATCGGCGGCGCGGTTCGACGCGACGCAATTGCAGTGGCTCGGCAGCATGAACAATGAAGTCAGCTCCTTCTTCCTCGCCGACACATCGCCGGTGCAGACGCTGGATGAAGTCTTTGCAGGAAAGCCTTTCGTCGTCGGCTCGGCGGGAACATCCAGCGACCTCCACATCTTCGCGATCGTAGTCAACGCTATCTTCGGCGCGAAGATGCAGATCATTCCGGGTTATCCGGGCACGAATGAAATTCTGCTGAGCCTCGAGAGGGGCGAGGTCGACGGCCTGATGGGATATTCCTGGGCCGCGGCGCGCACCGGCAGCGCCGACCTGATGCGCACCGGCAAGATCAGGAACGTCTTGCAACTTGGCTTGCACAAACACCGCGACCTTCCAAACCTGCCGCTCATCATGGATCTCGTGAAAAACGAAAGCGATCGGCAGGTTCTCGAACTCGTTTTCGCACGCCAGGCTATGGGCCGCCCGTTCATCGCTCCGCCCGGAACACCTCCCGCCGTGGTCGCGACGCTGCGCACGGCCTTCAACAATGCGGTCAAAGACCCCGAACTTCTCGAGGTCGCGAAAAAGCTAGACCTTGAAGTCGATCCGATGAGCGGCGAGGATGTGCAAGCTCTCGTGGAGCGGCTTCACAAATTTCCGAAAGAGGTCATCGAGCGGACGCAGGCGATCACTAACGCGGGGATGTAAGGAGCGAAGGATGCACAGCCGCGTCACTTGTGACTTGCTTGTCATCCTTGCAGCCGAATGAGAGAGTGGCTGCGCAAGAGCGCCTCGCCGATGGGATCCAGGCGCATAGCGGATGACGATAGATGAACGCCGAGGGCCCTGCTCACCAAGCTGCTCTGATCCGGTTTGAATCCGTCGGCAAGTCTTTCCAGACAGCTGAAAAGACATTCGAGGCGGTCCGCGACATAAACCTGTCCGTCCAGGCCGGCGAAGTCATCACGCTTGTGGGCCCCTCAGGCTGCGGAAAGTCGACGCTGCTGAACATGACCGCAGGGTTGATGAAGCCCACGAGCGGCAACGTGTTTTATCGCGACGCGCCGATCAAAGGCCTCAACCATAACGTCGGCTACATGACGCAGAGCGATCACCTCCTGCCGTGGAGAACGATCGCGGCGAACATCGCCGTCCCGCTCGAAATCAAGCGCATGCCGCGCGTGAAGGCGGCTGATCGCGTGGAGGAACTCGTCGCCCTTGTCGGACTGAGAGGCTTCGAATCCGCATACCCGACACAGATTTCCGGAGGCATGCGCAAGCGCGCGGCGCTCGCCCGCCTGCTTGCCAGCGATCCCGAAACCTTGCTGATGGACGAACCCTTCGCGGCGCTCGATGCGCAATTGCGCATCGCCATGCAAACCGAGCTTCTGCGTGTGCGCGAGCGTTACGGAAAGACCATCATCTTCGTGACGCATGATCCCGATGAGGCCATCTCCATCGCGGATCGCTGCGTCGTCTTCAGCAGCAGGCCCGGACGAATTTCCAAGATCGTCGAGACCGGACTGCCGAGATCGCGCGATCTCGCCAAACTGCGTTTTGAATCCCGGTTCCTGACGCTCGCCCGCGACCTCTGGGAGCATCTTGCATCGGACATGAAAACGGAGGCCGCGTCATGTCTGGACGCATGATGTCTGAACGCACCGGCATCATCCTGATCCGGATCCTGCTCGGTGTCGCGTTTCTGTTCGCGTGGGAATATTTCGCGACGGCCAACAAGCTGACTTTCTATATCAGCAAGCCCACGGATGTTTACGCGAGGCTCATTCGCTGGACCTTTGACGGCACGCTCGCGACGCATCTTTTCGTGACCGTCTGGGTCGCCATCATCGGCTTCATTCTCGGATCGCTGGCCGGGCTTGTCGTCGGGCTGCTACTCGGTCGCGCGGTGACATTGGCGAAAATCATTGATCCGTTTCTGATGGCTTTCTACAGCATGCCAAAAGTCGCGCTCGCGCCCGTTTTCGTGCTGTGGTTCGGCGTCGACGCCAGCATGAAAGTTATTTTTGTCGCGGTTGTCGTGTTCTTCCTCGTGTTCCTCAACACCTATTCAGGCGTGCGCAACGTCAGCCGCGAACAGCTCACCATTCTGCGGCTGATGGGAGCGTCGGAACTCGACCTGATGATGAAGGTGGTGTTTCCGTCAGCGCTCGTGTGGGTGTTCACCGGCCTTCGGCTGTCGGTCCCCTACGCGCTGATCGGCACGATCCTCGGCGAGATGACGGCGACGAACAAGGGGCTAGGTTATCTGCTCGCCAATACGGCAGGCACGTTCGATACGCCCGGCACATTCGCCACGCTTGTCATCATCATCCTTCTCAGCATGATCTTTAATGGCCTCGTGCGTCTGCTTGAGGCTGTCCTCATGCCCTGGCAAGCTCAGATGGAGACGCAAGAGACCACCATCTAAGCAAACCAATGGACAAATCTATTTCGCTGGCCCCTGCGCCATCTTGCCGACCTCCGTGTTGAAGAACGTCTCGAAGGAAACGTTGGCCTTCGGATTGACGGTCTGCACGAAATCGCGGATCGACTCGATTTCGAATGGCCCAACCTGCGGCGAACGCGGCACCACAAGAGAGACATCCTTGTAGCCAGCCTCGAATGCGGCGTCGTCAATGCCAGCCAGCCGCTTGCGCAGAAGCGCCTTGGCTTCAGCGGGATTCTTCTCGATGAATGCGATGGCCTTGACCAGTCCGCGATAGACCGCAGCCGCACTCTCCTGGTTCTTGGACAACCAGCCGCTGTTTCCGATGAGGCACATGTAGGGCTGCCCCTTCAGCGGAGCCCACTCGCCCTTCGCGCCGCTGTAAAGCAGAAACGCGCCGAGACGTTCGACGCCCTGCAACGAAGCGGGAGC
>JANXTB010000252.1 GCA_025356415.1 Hyphomicrobiales bacterium | reverse complement strand
CGGGAGAGGGTGGCATGCGAAGCATGACGGGTGAGGGCGCCTGCGATCTGCAACAACCGCCCTCATCCGTCACGCGTTGCGTGACACCTTCTCCCGCCAGCGCGGGAGAAGGACGCGGTGGCGGCCATTACGCTCCATGTTGAAAGTCCCTCGCAATGACGAACCCATAAAGTTCACCGAATGCCCGCCTCGCTCCTCATCGAACAAACCCTCAACGGCGTCCAGCTCGGCGTGATGCTGTTCCTGATGTCGGCCGGGTTGACGCTCGTCTTCGGCATCATGAACCTCATCAACCTCGCGCATGGCTCGCTCTATATGGCGGGCGCTTTTTTCGCGGCGCTGTTCACCAAGCTCACCGGCAATTTCTGGTTCGGCGTCGCGCTCGCCCTGCCGGCGACCGCGCTGTGCGGGCTCATTCTTGAACGCCTCGTGCTTCAGCGCTTCTATCACCGCACGCATCTCGATCAGGTGCTCGTCACCTTCGGGCTCATCCTCGTGTTCAACGATCTGACGCGAATGGCCTTCGGCGTCGTGCCCGTGCCGCTGCCCTTGCCCCAAGCGCTCGCTGGCTCGGTCGATCTGTTCGCGGGCGTGAAATATCCCGCCTTCCGGCTCGTCATTCTCACGGCGGGGCTGCTCGTCGCGCTCGGGCTATATCTCGTCGTCGTGCACACGCGCATCGGCATGAAGGTCCGCGCCGGCGCCAGCAATCGCCAGATGGCCTCCGCACTCGGCGTCGATGTCGGCGTGCTGTTTGCGCTGGTTTTCGCCAGCGGCGCGGCGCTTGCAGGGTTGGCTGGAAGCATGGCCGGGCCGATCACCGCCGTGCAGGTCGGCATGGGCGAGCCCATTCTCATTCTCGCGCTCGTCGTCACTGTCATCGGCGGCATTGGCTCCATTCGCGGCGCTTTCGTCGCGGCGTTGATGATCGGGATGGTCGATACGTTCGGCCGCGTGTTGCTGCCGCCAGCGCTCGGCAGCATGGCGATTTTCATGCTGATGGCGATGATCCTCGCCTGGCGTCCCAGAGGATTGTTCACCGTCCATGGCTGAGAAGACGCGCACAAACTGGCTCAATCTCGCGGCGCCCGTGCTGCTCATCGGCGCGCTCGCCTGCGTGCCGCTGATCGCGCAGGCGATCGACAATCCGTTCCTGATCCGCCTGTTCACGCGCGTCATCGTGCTGTCGATTGCCGCCGTCGCGCTGAATTTCGTGCTGGGCTTCGGCGGCCTCGTCAGCCTCATGCACGCGGGCCTGTTCGGCATCGGCGCCTATGGCGTGGCGATCCTCTCGCATCATGACTACAACGCCGAGCCCATCCTCTTTGGCTGGATGGGCACGTCGAACCTCGCCATCTCGGGCCCCATCGCCATCGCCCTTGCAGCCTTGGCGGCGCTGGTGATGGGCTTCATCTGCCTGCGCACGAGCGGGTCGTACTTCATCATGATCACGCTCGCCTTCAACCAGATGCTCTATTACTTCTTCGTCGCGCTGCAGGAATATGGCGGTGACGATGGCCTGCAGATTCTGGGCACGATCGATTTCGCCGGGCTCAACATCACGAAGCGCATCACCTTCTATTACGTCTGCCTCGGCGTGCTCGCTGTCGTCATCGTCGCATTCATGCGCATCGTCGGCAGCCGTTTCGGAATGACGCTGCGCGCCAGTGCGCAAAACGAACGCCGCCTCATCGCCATCGGCGTGCCCGCGCTGCGCTACAAGCTCGCGGCCTTTGTGATTTCCGGCGCGGTGGCGGGCCTCGCGGGCGCGCTCTGGGCCACGGGACAAGGTTTTGTCAGTCCCGCCGACATGGCGTGGACGCGCTCGGGCGATCTCGTCGTCATGGCGGTGCTGGGCGGCCTCGCCTCCGTCTGGGCGCCGGTCGTCGGCGCCACGGTGTTTCTCGTGCTGCAGGCCCTGTTTTCCAACTACACCGTGTTCTGGCAATTGCCGCTCGGCCTCGTGATCATCTTCACCATCGTGCTGCTGCGCGGCGGGCTGCTGGATCTGATGCTGCGCGTGCGCAAGCAAGACAAGGGAGACGCCGCATGAGCGCGCCCCTGCTCGAAGTGACCAATCTCGTGAAGCGCTTCGGCGGCCTCGCCGCGACCGATGGCCTGAGCCTCGACGTACTCACCGGCGAAACGCATGCGCTCATCGGCCCCAATGGCGCGGGCAAGACGACGCTGATTGCACAATTGCAGGGCGAGCTGTCGCCGGACCAGGGCGTGATCGCCTTCAAGGGGCAGGACATCACGCGCGAGCCGCCGCATGCGCGCGCCAGCCTCGGCATTGCGCGTTCGTTCCAGATCACGTCGATCTTTCCGGAATTCACGGTCATGCAGAATGTCGCGCTGGCAGTGCAGGCGCGCGAGGGCCACGGCTTCCGCTTCTGGGCGCAGACGGCGCACGACAAGCGCCTGCTCGATCCCGCGCGCGAGGCGCTCGACACGATCGGCCTGACGCACCGCGCGAACCGCGACGCGCGCGACCTCTCGCATGGCGAGCGCCGCCAGCTCGAACTCGCCATGGCGCTCGCCATGCGCCCCAGCCTGCTCCTGCTCGATGAGCCGATGGCCGGCATGGGTCGTCAGGAAGGCATCCGCATGACGCGCATTCTGGAGAGCCTGAAGGGCCGCTATTCCATCCTGCTCGTCGAGCACGACATGGACGCGGTCTTCGCGCTGGCCGACCGATGCAGCGTGCTGGTGGCTGGCCGCGCCATCGCGACGGGCGCGCCGGACGCGATCCGCAACGATCCGGCTGTGCGCGAAGCCTATCTCGGCAAACGGCATTGAGGCGCGACATGCTGCTCGAAGTCGATACGCTCCAATCAGGTTACGGCTCCGCGCAGGTGCTGTTTGGCGTCACGCTCTCCATCGCCGAGGGCGAGGCCGTAACGCTGATGGGCCGCAACGGCATGGGCAAGACCACCACGGTCCGCACCATCATGGGCCTCCTGCGCGCGACCAGCGGGCGTGTGCGCTGGCGCGGGCGCGACGTCACGCGGGCTGCGCCGCACATCATGGCGCGCGCGGGGCTCGGCCTCGTGCCGGAGGGACGCCACATCTTCCCGAATTTGAGCGTGCGCGAAAATCTCGTCATGGCCGAGCGCCGCCGCGACACCGGGCGCGAGGCGTGGACGTTTGAGCGCGTCATCGATTTCTTCCCGCGCCTCGGCCAGCGGCTAGGCAACGCGGGCAACCAATTATCGGGCGGCGAACAGCAGATGCTCGCCATCGGCCGCGCGCTGATGACGAACCCGGACCTGCTCATCCTCGACGAGGCGACGGAAGGATTGGCGCCTGTCGTTCGCGAGGAAATCTGGACGCGGCTCGGCCAGCTCAAGCAGACCGGTCTCGCCATCCTCGTCATCGACAAGGAGCTGGAAGAACTCACCGCGCTCGCCGACCGCCATTACATCATTGAGAAAGGCGAGATCGTCTGGAGCGGCGCGAGCGCCAACCTGATGGCCGACAAGCGCGTCCACGAGACTTATCTCGGCGTGTGACGGCGCGCGATTGAGGCCTCACGACCCCCACACCGCTCGCCTTCGCCCTAGTGGGGAGGGGCTAGCGGTGGGGGTCGCAGCATCTCACCTCATTCGTGAGCGCCCAGCCTTCCCCCTACTCCGCCGCGATATGCGCCTGCTTCTGGACGAGGATGTTCACCAGATCGATCGGCTTCTCGGTCGTCTCCAGCATGCCCCAGCTCTTCAGCCAGTCGTGCGTGCGGGTAAGTTCGTCTTCCGGGATCGGCGCCGGATCGGTGACGATGATGCGACCGGCGGGAATGTCGGACGGCTTCAACGTCGCGATGCGCGGATCGCGCTTGGCGTGATAATCGATGAAGTAATGTAAATAGGCCTCCTTGTTCGCATTGATGCGGCTGACCGCTTCGCGGACCGCGCGATTGAACGCCCCATAGGTTTCAGCATCGACCTTGTCGGTCGCGACTTCGGTGCCGTGATACATGGTTGCGCAGATCACGCGGCAGCCGTTCTTCTCAGCCAGCGTGACATAGGGTTCAGTGAGCGTCGTCGCATCGACGTCGCCGCGCATGAGCGCGTCATAGCGCGCCTTCGAGGAATTGGATGCGTTCTCCAGCTTGATGCGCTCACGCGGAAGAAAGCCTTCCAGCATCTGGATCGCCGCGTAATGCGAGCCAAAATAGAACGGCACGCCGACGGTGACATCAGCCATCTGCTGCGGCGTGAATGAAGCGGAGTCCGGCCGCACGACGATCGCCGTGTAAGTGACAATCCCGCGCCGGCCGATCTGGCGGCTATTCACCGATGTGTCCTGAACGCGGCAGTAATTGCCCCACTCGCAAGCATTGTACATGTCGGCCTTGCCCTGCTCGAGCAGACTGCCGTGGCTCACGAAAGGATTGGCGCCTTGAGGCGTCGAGAGCTTCTCGGTGGGCTCAATGGGCGTCGTCTCGCGCTCGATCCACTCAATCTGCAGGCCTTCCTTTGCAAACAGGCCTTCCTGATCGGCCACGAGTTCGGGAAGTCCCTGGAATGGTGCGGTGCTCTCAAGCTTCAATGTTTTCATGGCAAGCCTCCGGCTGTCTCCACCTTGGGCAAAGTTTGGCGCCCAATCCGGAGTGGCGCAAGAGAAAGACCTGTTCCCGCCTGTATCCGGACGGACCGCACAAATACAAAGCCCTCAATTGAGGCGCCTAAACACGCCATGCCTCTTCATGCTGCAATGCATGCACAGAAAAGGCCTTGGCGAACCGGTGGCCTTTCGCGTTACGATGACCACCCACGCCGGCCTGGAGCATTCGCGATGTCGATGAAACGCATGCCGATGAAAGCCCGCCTGACCGTCGCGCTCGCCTGCCTGCCGCTGCTGATGGCGGGGCCCGTGCGGGCCGAAACGGTGGTCATCGGCACCGCCAATACGGCGACGGATGTCGGCTTTTATCTCGCCGAAGCCCGCGGGTATTTTCGCGAAGCGGGCATCGAGCCGAAGATCATACCCTTCAATTCCGCGGCGCAAATGGTGGCGCCGCTCGGCACCGGACAGCTCGACGCCGGCGGCGGCACAGTGGCGGCGGGCCTTTACAATGGCGTGGCGCGAGGCATCAATCTTCGCATCGTCGCCGACAAGGGATCGATCACCAACGGCTATGAATATTCGACGCTGGTGATCCGCAAGAGCCTCGCCGATGAGGGCAAATACAAATCACTTGCGGACCTGAAGGGGCTGAAGCTCGCGGCTGCGGCGCAAGGGGCCGGTTCTGAATCCTCTCTCAACGAAGCGCTGAAAAAAGGCGGCCTTCGCTTCTCGGATATCAGCGTCGTGCATATGGGTTTCCCCGAAATGCTCGCCGCGATGTCGAACAAGGCGATCGATGGCGGCGTGACGAATGAGCCGACCTTGTCGCTCGTCCTGCAAAAAGGCATCGCGGTGCGCGCCAGCCCCGAGGCTATCTATCCCGGCCAGCAAACCGCCGTCGTGCTCTATTCAGAGCAATTCATGCGCGATCGACGCGCGCTCGCGGAAAAATTCATGATCGCCTATGTGCGCGCGATCCGCGATTACAATTCCGCGTTGAAGGACGGCAAGCTCGCAGGCCCCGGCGCCGAAGACATCATCAAGGTGCTGGTCGACTGGACGCCCATAAAGGACGCCAGCATCTATCGCCAGATGAGCGCCTTCGCAGTCGATCCGGACGGGAAGCTGAATCTTGCCGCGCTCGACAATGACCTGTCGTTCTTCCGGGAACGCGGGCTGATTTCAGACCCGAAGCTTCAGGCGCAGGCCGTGGTGGACAATTCCTTCGTCGAGGCTGCGCTGGTGAAGCTTGGCCCCTACAAGAGGCCGGAGTGACGCTGCTCTCGTGATTGTGGGCCGAACGGGCTTGCGCTTGAAGGGTCTCTCGGAGTAGGTCGGGTGCCCCGGCGCCCACCCGGCGAGCTTCGCCGTGAGCTGCGCGCCCCTCCCCGCACGAGAGAACCATGCCCGCTTGCGGCCTCGATTTCGGCACGTCCAACACGACCCTCGGCAGCACGCGCGACGGCGCGCCCTGGATGCATGCGCTGGAGCATGAACACGTCACGATACCGAGTGCGATCTTCTTCGGTTGGTCGGGCGAGCCCACCTTCGGGCGCGCCGCCATGGCGACCTATATCGAGGGCACGCAAGGGCGCCTGATGCGCTCGCTGAAAAGCGTGCTCGGCACCAGCCTCGCCGATGAAACTACGGCGGTGGGCCGCCGCCGGCTGCGCTTCCGCGACGTCATCGCTATTTACGTAAAGGAAGTGAAGCGCCGCGCGGAAGCGCAGGCGGGCGTCGCTTTCGACGCCGTGGTGCACGGGCGCCCCGTGCATTTCGTGGACGGCAATCCGGCGGGCGACCACGCAGCCGAAGACATGCTGCGCGACATCGCGCAGGAAGCCGGCTTTAGCGACATCTCCTTCCAATATGAGCCGATTGCGGCGGCGCTCGATTACGAGCGGCAGATCAGCCGAGAAGAGATTGCGCTGATCGCCGACATCGGCGGCGGCACGTCGGATTTTTCGATCATCCGCCTGTCGCCCGAGCGGCACAAAAAGATCGAGCGCGCCGACGACATTCTCGCCAATGACGGCGTACGCATCGGCGGCGTCGATTTCGACCGCGTGCTGTCGCTCTCGCGGCTGATGCCGCTGCTCGGCTACGGCACCCCGACCACGCGTCCAGGTCGCGACGTGCCGGGCGGCGTGTTCCACGATCTCGCGACATGGTCCAACATCAACCGGCTTTACAACGACAAGACGCATCGCGACCTGCGCGCCATGCGCCGCGATGCGCTGCGACCCGAGCTCATCGACCGCATGATGCATGCGCTGGACCGCGAACTCGGTCACACGCTGGCGATGGAAATCGAAGCGGCGAAAATCGCCCTGTCGGAGCGCGACGATATTCTGCTCGATCTCGCGATGGTTGAGGACAAGCTCGACCTCTCCATTACCCGCGATGACTTCGCAACCGACACTGCGCGGCTCTCCGGACGCATCGGCGAGCGTGTCGACGCATGCCTGCGTATGGCCGGCTTGAAGAAAGAGGCTGTGTCGTCGTTGTTTCTGACGGGCGGTTCGACGCGCATCCTGCATGTGGCGCAAGCTATCACGTCGCTCATGCCGCAAGCGCGCATCGTCGAGGGCGATACGTTCGGCGCGGTTGGCGCCGGGCTCACCATCGAGGCCGCACGCCGCTACGGCTGAGGCTTCGCGCCCGTGAAACATGGTTGACGAAGTTTAACGATCTGCAGAGAGCGATCTTAAAAACGCCGTCACTACAAAACCATACGCGGCGTGCGCGCCATGCCGATCCATGTTTTCATATTTTCAGTGGCGCCATTCATTCAGATCCTGGCGCCATTGACTTGAGCCCGGCGCGTCAATGCGCCGGGCCTTTTTTATGCGTCAGTCGCGATTACGCAGCCTTGCGGTTGACGATGCCCTCTGCGAGCGTCGTCAGCTTCTTGTCGGTCGCTCTCTCTTCCTCCAGCGTTTCGTGCAGGATCTTGGCGCAATCGGCGCGGCCAAGCTGCGTCGCCCATGCGACCAGCGTGCCGTAGCGCGTCATTTCGTAATGCTCGACGGCTTGGGCCGACGCGATCAGCGCCGCGTCCAGCACCCGCTTGTCCGCAATTTCGCCCGAGACTTCATCGGCTTCTTCGATGATGCCGTCGATCGCTGGGCACTTCACCGCCTTGGCCGATTTGCCATGCATTTCGAACACCTTCTCAAGGCGCTCGATGTGCTTCTTGGTTTCCTGCAGATGCGTCTGGAAGCCCTGCTTCAGCTGCGGGTCAGTCGCCTTTTCAATCATCTTCGGCAGAGCCGAGGTGATCTTCTTCTCGGCGTAATAGATGTCCTGCAACTGATGCACGAACAGATCGTCAAGCGTTGCAATATCCTTCGAGAAGATACCCATGGATGGCTCCTGTTGTTGGGAGCCCGGGTAACCCACTCGCCCGCCTGCTGTTCCCCTAAACTTTGAGTCAAATTGTAGGCATCGCGCGCAGGCGTAGCGCATGCGATGCGGACGCCGCCTGCTGGGTTAAGATTAATTTTCAATGAAGATCCCGAATTCCCTTTGTTTATCGGACCTTTAGCCGATATCCAGAATTTAATAAAAAATTAACGGGGGTTTTAATGCAGTCGAAATTGTCAGGGCGCATCGCCGTCAAGGTCGGGCTCCACGCCGATGCGGCATTATTGCTGAAGATCATCGCCGTTCTCACAGCAATGCTGACCGGAGCGATGATCGCGCGCGCGCACCAGCTGCATGGCCCCTTGTTGACTCATTACTCCCAACGATAAAGCGTGGCGACGTTTTCAGCTTCCAAGCCGATACGCCGTCAGCGACGAGGTTGAAGGAACGCTGTCAGCGTATACCACACCTGACGCATCAGGCTGGTCTTCAGCTTTTCTTTGCCTGCCGCCAGGATCGCGACGTTACGCGCAAACTCCGCAAGGAGCCCGCTCGTGATCGCCGATATGATGGCCGGCCTTCCGAATTGGGCCAGAGGGCCGGTCAGCTTGTAGGTGATGTCCACCGTCAGCTGGCTCGCGCCCTCTGCTGCCGGCGCGACCGCGAAGACCATCATGCCTTGCGCGCGCGAGCGCCCGCCGCGATCGTCTCCGATCCCGCGAATTTCACCTGTCCGGGTGGCGGCGTCGTAGAGAACTTCGGCGCGGCCTGCGAAAGACGTCCGGATCGGTCCCGCAGAGACTGTCAGCGCGCCGTCCACTCGGTTACCCGAAACCTGCGACACGGCTGCGCCCGGGAAACATTTCGCAACCTGCCATGGGTCCGAGAGAATCTTCCAGACAAGATCGGCATCCGCATGAATCGTGACAGACCGGGTGATTTTCGTCCCGCCGGTCAGATCCACGCTGTCGGACGAAGGGAGCAGCGCAGGCGCGCTTTGGACGGTCGTGGTCGCGCCGTGTGAGAGAACGGGCGCCAGGGCGCCAGGCTCCGCGCATTCGCGCCACTGCGACGTGAAAGCGGATACATGCGGGCCTTGCGCCAGAACATCGAGTATCGCGGCGACGATGCCGGCATAGCCTGTGCACCTGCAGAGATTGCCAGCGAGCTCAAGACGAACGCGCGCTTCATCGGCATCCGGTATGCGCGTTGCCAGATCGTAGGCGGTGGCGAGCATGCCGGGCGTGCAATAACCGCATTGCAAACCGTGATGGCGGCTGAAAGCCTCCCGCAGCTTCGCCATCAGGGGATCGTGTTCGAGCCCTTCAATGGTCACGACTTCCGCGCCTTCGCAGGAAACCGCGTAGGTCAGGCAGGATCGAACAGGCTGTCCATCGACGAGGATCGTGCAGGCTCCGCAGACGCCGTGCTCGCAACCAATGTGCGTCGCCGTCAGGTTCAACTTTTCGCGAAGGAAATCGGCCAGGTGCGTGCGGGGTTCTATCGTCTCCGAAACACGAGCGCCGTTCACCGTGAGTGTGGTCGATTGTGTCACTTGACTGCGCCTCCGAAAGCCATGGCGTGCGCTTGCTCCAGCATCGCCGCATGCAGGGCGCGCGAAGCTTCATCGCGCTCCGGCAGAATCTGCGCGACCACGTCATCCGCGCTCAGCCTGCCGCTCAGGAATGCTTCGGGATCCGGGATGCACGCGGGCGCGCGCTCGATGGCGCCGAGCACAATTCTCTGCTCGCCCCGCTCAGGATCGATCAGGACGGCGGCGCTCGCCTGTGCGAAGTCGCCCTCTTTCCGGCAGAACTTCGCATAACCCCATTGCGCCTTCGCGCTCCGGCGCAGCACGCGAACGCCCGAGATCAGTTCGCCGGCTGCGAGCGCTGTGGCGTAGGGTCCAAGGATGAATTGCTCCATGGAAATGGAACGATCGCCATGCGGACCCGAGATCAGCACCATGGCGCCGAGCGCTGTCATGATGTTGACCCAGTCCGCCGCCGGGTCGGCATGAGCAAGACTGCCGCCGATCGTCCCACGGTTGCGCACGGCGCGATATGCGATGTGACGCGCGGCATTTCGCAGCCATCCGGGAGTCGCATCCGGAACGCGCCCGTCCTCGATATCGGCATGGGTCACCGCGGCGCCGTAAGTGACAACGTCGCCGTCCTCAAGCACGCCGCGCAGATCTCGCGTGCGCGCGATGTCGACAAGCAAGGCGGGCCTTGCCAGCCGCAGGTTGAGCATCGGTCCCAGAGACTGCCCGCCCGCAATCGCTTTCGCGTCCGGCGATGCAAGATACGCGCGCGCATCCTTCGCGCTCGGTACGGCTTGATAGGCGAATGGCGCGGGCTTCATGAGGATGCTCTCGCGCGGGAGAGACTTTCGCGAATGCGCGTTGGCGTGATGGGCAGCTCCAGCATCTCGACCGCGTATTCGGCGAGCGCATCATTCACCGCATTGGCGATTGCCGCGGGCGGAGCAATGGCGCCGCCTTCGCCGAGTCCCTTTTGACCGAAGCGCGTCAGCGGCGACGGCGTTTCCATATGATCGAGCCTGATGCGCGGCACTTCGACCGATCCGGGAATGCGATAGTCCGCGGGCGTCGAGGCGAGCGGCTGCCCGTCCACGTCATAGGGCATCTCTTCGTAGAGCGCGGTTCCAATTCCCTGCGCGGCGCCGCCATAAATCTGGCCATCCACCACCATGGGATTGATCAGCACGCCGCCGTCTTCAACGATGATGTAATCGAGGATTTCAACAGCGCCGGTCTTCGTATCAACTTCAACCACAGCAGCGTGAGCGCCATACGAAAATGTGCCCGTGTCCTTTTTCGGCTTGTAGCCCTGCGTGACCTCAAGACCGGCGGGATCCATGTTGGCGGGCAGGTCCTGCGGGCGCCGATACCAGACCTTTGCGATCTCGGCGATGCTGATTTCGCGAGACCCTGATGACGCCTTGTCATCGGCCAGAATAATCTCGGACGGATCGGTCTGAAGGAGATGCGCGGCGATGGATTTCATGCGCCCCGCCAGCGTATCGCAAGCCGCGGCGACGGCGCCGCCCGCCATCACCATGCATCGCGATCCCCAGGTGCCCGTGGAATACGGCGTCAGGGCCGTGTCGCCGTGAACAAGTTTCACCTTGCGGGCATCGATACCCAGAATCTCGCAGGCGACTTGCGCGAGAGTCGTCTCCAGCCCCTGCCCGTGGCTCTGCACGCCGACGCGCAATTCGAGGCCGCCATCCGGCGTGAACCGCGCATTGGCCTGCTCGAACCCGGGCACCATCGGGATGCCCCAGCCATGATAGACCGAGGTGCCGTGCGCGCCCTGCTCGCAATAGATCGCGAAGCCTATTCCGATTTTCTTGTTCGGCGTCGAAAGTTGCCTCCGCGCCTGCAGGGATTGCATATCCACCGCCGCCGCCGCGCGCCCTAACGCCTCGGGATAATCGCCGCTGTCGAAATACTTGTTCGTGATGTTGGTGAATGGCATTTCCGTGGGCTGCACGAGATTTTTCAGACGAAATGCGACCGGGTCCATGCCGATTTCGCGCGCGAGCGCATCCATCATGATTTCGATTGCAAAGCAGACGCCGGTCCGCGCCACGCCGCGAAACGGGAGGATGGGCGGCTTGTTGGAGGCGATCGACCGCGTCCTGCAGCGATAAGCTTCGAGTTTGTAAGGCCCGGGAAGAATGCTCGCGACCTGCGCCGCCTCAAGGCACGCGGAAAACGGATAAAGCGAATACGCGCCGGAATCGACGATCGCATCGCAATCGATGCCGACGAGCGTTCCGTCGCGATTGGCGTAGCCGGTGATTTCGTAATGGTGTTCGCGGCAATTGGCGTTGCCGGTCAACTGCTCGCGTCTGTCCTCGACCCAACGCATCGGGCGGCGCAGCTGCATCGCCAGATAAGCGAGACAAACTTCTTCGCGAAGCAGGACGCCCTTGTAGCCAAAGCCGCCGCCGACATCAGGCGGAATGACACGGATCATGCCTTGCGGAATGCCGAGACATTCGGCCAGCCCATTGCGCACGATGTGCGGCATTTGCGTGGAGGAATAGACCACGAGCTGCTCGACATGCGCGTCCCAATAAGCGACGACGCCGCGCCCTTCAATCGGCGCCATGGATTGCCGCGCCGTTCGCAACGTCCGGGAGATTCGAACATCCGCCTTGTCCGCAGCCGCGAAATTCGTATCGACCAGCGTTTCGAGAAAGACGTTCTCGCTCCATGACTCATGGATGAGCGGCGCATCCGTATCGCAGGCCTTCGTCATCTCGGAAATGGCGGGCAGCGTATCGAGGTCGAGGCCGACCAGTTCGGCAATGTCCTCGGCCTCGGCGCGCGTCTGGGCGAGACAGGCCGCCAGCGGCTCGCCGACGAAGCGCACCTTGTCGAAGGCGAGGATCGGCTCGATCGAACTCTTGAAACCCGTCAGCCCGGAATCCGCACGGATGCCGGAGACGCCTTTCAGGTCGGCGCTGACGATGACCTTGTCTTCGTGCCCCGCAGGTTTGCCGACGCCGCGCACGCGCGCATGTGCGACAGGGCTGCGAACGAAGGCGACTTCCAGCATGCCGGGCATCTTGATGTCTGCGACGAAGCGGGCTTTTCCGCGCAGCAGACGATCGTCTTCGAGCCGGAGCATGGAAGCTCCAACGCCTCGTCTGACGTTCCCGTCATGCATGGTCGACTCCTCTTTCCGCGTCCAAATGATCAGGCGTAGAACGGAGGCGGGATCAGCGGGGAGTCGGCCTCAATCTTGCGGCCTTCGCGCAAGCAGAAGCGCGGGAAGACGAGCTTGTCGGTAACGACATCGACGCCACTGTTATCGGAAAGTTTGAATCGGCCATTCAGGATTTCGACGACGCTGATGTCGGCGACACGGCCGACCTGCAAGCTGCCGATCTCATCTTCCATCTTGAGCAACTTGGCGGGATTGGACGTAACAGTCGCGACCGTTTCGTCGAGCGTCAAGCCAAGTGCGAGAAGCTCCGACATCGCGACAGTCAGATTGAAAGGCGCGGAGCCAGCGAAGGGACTCGCACTTCGATCTGCATCGCTCAGGCCTTCGCCGGGAACCGAAACATTATAGCCGTGCAAGTCGGCGCCGAGCGTGAACGGCCGGACACCCGCGTCGAGCACGCGCTTGGCCATTTCAAAGCTGAAGTGCGAGCCATGTCCGACATCGACAAGTACGCCGCGGGCAAGCGCCTCGAAGACGATCGGATGAACTTCGCCCGTGTCCATCGAGACGAAACCACCGGGATGACGCGTGAAGGGATGCGAGAGCACGTCGCCCGGATCCATGAGCGGCACGAGCGCGCGGATGAGTTCGTCAGCGCTCGGCACATCGCCTTCTTCCACCGACGGCCACATCTGACCCAGATGAATGTACAATGGAAGCTCGGCCTGTCGCGCGATCTCCTTCGCCATTTTCAGCACTTCCAGCCCCCAGCGCGAGGCGCCGCCGATCTCGGCGTGCCCTTTGATGCCGCGCACCATGGCGCGGTTCTCGCGCGCCACGCGCACGCTGTGATCGATATTCATCGCGCTGGGAGAATGGAGTTCGGGATAAAGGTGCCCTTCAAGTCCGCCCACGAGATAGCACGACATGTAGCAAAGCATCCGCGAGTCTGATTTCTTCGCGAGGAAGTTCTTGAAGCCGCCGATCGTCATGCAGCTCGGGCCACCCTGATCGACGAGCGTCGTTACCGCGGAGCGGACGCCAACGAGGTCGGGTTCGAGGCCGAATTTTCCGGTGACGTGCTGATAAATATGCGCGTGCGTATCGATCATTCCGGCTGTCACGAGCTTGCCGGACACATCTATTTTTTCAGACGCCTGCGCTTTCGAGAGATCGGATTCAATGGCGGCCACGCGCCCGCCGGTCACGCCGATGTCGAACATTCCGTTCCGGCCCGTCGCGGGATCCAGCACCAAGCCTCCATGCAGGATGGTGTCGAAGCTGACGTTGTCCATGGACATCGAAATGTTCCTTTTTCGCTGCGTTCTGCGATGCCACGAGCTCTGATCCCGAGGCGACGAGTTACGTCTGGAAAAGCAAGGCGTATGCCATGGAGCGCGTCGGCCAACCGTCGCGCGCATTGCTTCCCGCTGCCCAGATTTGCGCCGGAAGGCGCTCAATTGCTGATTGCGCCCGCTGCCCGCAAACCACTTTCGACAACGCACAGAAATTCAGCAGATGAGTCCGCCACACCTGAGTTTCAGGTCAGGTCCCACGTGGTTTTCTTTCGGAAAGGCGGCGCGCGCTCGACGGCGGCTTCATCGATCTCGATGCGCCCGTCGACGGCGCGAACGGGGTAGATGCGCAAGCCGTTGATCGACCAGCCGGGAGAGACCGCGCCGGTGGCTATGTCGAACTTCGCCAGATGCCGTGGACACACCACGTGAGCGGCCTCGAGCCGACCGGTGGAGAGATTGGCCATTTCGTGCGGGCAGATCGCCTGGAAGGCGTGGAGACCGGACACGGCGCGCGCCACCACGATCTGCGTGCCCTTCACGATCACCTGTATGAGCCCGCCCGGCTTGACGTTGTCCAGCGCAGCGACCTCGATCCAGCGCGGTGCGTCGTCACTCATGGGCGTCAGCCCAGAGCGGAAAGAGTTTTGTCGCGACCACATCCTCGTAGCTCGGAAAGCCCTTCAGCACGCCGAGATCGCGCAGGAACTGGTTCATGCCCTCAATGGATTGCGGATGTAGCATCGGGTCGTAGAAAGGCAAATCACGAATGACGAGTTCTGCGATCAGCTGCACCTCTTCTGCGGGGAATACCGAGCGCGCGGCTTGCGTCGCAAGCGAGGGGTCCGCTCTCAGCGCGGCGAGCGTACGCGCTATGGCCCGCGCTGCAGCCGCGGCGACCTCGGGTTGACGCTCGATCAACCTGTCGGTCGTCGCCAGTGTCGGCTGGGTATAATCAAACGCCTTCTTGGGCCCATCGCCCCGGCGAACGTCGAGAACGATCTTGCCGGCGCCGCTGCGGACCGCGAGTTCGGCCCCCATGCCATTCGCCCAGAAACCATCGACCCGCCCTTCCGCCAAGGCGCGCGCGACCGTGACGCCTATGTTGACCTTGGGCCCGAGAGAGCCCTCCAGCGGCGCGATACGAATGTCGTCCCGTTCGGGGTCCATCCCCGCTTCCATCAGGAGACGGCGCAGACCCATTTCGACCCATGGCGCCGCGGCGATCCGCCGGCCACGCAGCACGCTAAGATCGCCCCGTTCGCCTGCGATATCCGCGCGCAGCACCAGAAACCAGTACATGCCTTGCGACAGGGCGCAGAGCAGCTTCATTCCCTGCCACTCGTCGAATGCAGCGAGGCCCGCGTGGGATTCCGCCACGACGAAATCGGCCACGCCGTCGCGCAGGGCCTCATAGGTGCGGCCTGCCGGGGCGATGAGCTCGATTTCGACATCGAGCCCCTCGCGCTTGAAGAAGCCGAGTTCCACCGCGGCGACAGCGGGAAAGTAGGAGTTGGTGATCAAATCGGGAACGGCGAGCTTCAAGGGGTGACCTTTCATGAGCAACGGGCTTTGTGCGCAGATGGCGCGCAATGCGGCCCGATGCTTGCTTGGGGTTTGGGTCGAAGCGGAGATCCGTCGCAATGATCCAGAACGGCGCGATATTCAGTGAAGCGACCTGCGAGGTGACCCTCACCGATCAGGCCTACAGACTCCTGCGGCGAGACATCCTCACCGCGCAGGCGTTCAAGCCCATGTCCCACCTCGCCCTGAGGGCGCTGACGCAGCGCTATGGCATCAGGGCGACGCCGTTGCGCGAGGCTCTCTGGGCGCTTGTCGGCGAAGGTCTCGTGGAAGCGATCCCGAACCTCGGCTTCAGGGTCTCGCGCCTGCGGCCGGAGCGGTTGCGCAGCCTGGCGATCCTGCGGCAGCAGATCGAGCCTTGGGCGCTCGAGGTTTCCATCGAGACTGGCGGCCCGGACTATCTGGCGAATGTCGAAAAAGCCTATGCCGAACTCACCGACATCGACGCTCTCGTCGGCGACATGCGGCTGATCGACGAGCCATGGGAAGCCGCCCACAGCGCCTTTCATCGCTCTCTTCTGTCCGGATGCAACGAGCATGGCATCCTTGAGCAGGTCCAGCTCTGGCACGACGAGACGAACCGCTTCCGGCGCCTGAGCAGCCCGACACTCGGGGGGACAGCCGCGAACAAATACGACCACGACATCATCTACACGGCTGTCATGTCCGGAAACCGCAATCTCGCCGTCGTGACGCTCCGGAACCATATTATTGAGACGAGCACACGCCATCTGTCTTACTTCGATGCCGCAATATCAGGCGCCTGACGGGCGTCGAGAGCAGCGAGCACGCGTTCCGGCGTGAATGGCGTCTTCGTGAGCGAGGCGCCGGTCGCATCCTCGATGGCGTTGGCGATCGCGGCCGCTATGCCCAGCATGCCGGCTTCGCCAATGCCTTTGAGCCCGCCGGGTCCGACGCCCAGCCGGCTCTCCATGACGAAGGCGCGAAAATCCTGGGGCATGTCCGCCACGCGCGGAACGCGATAGGCAAGCGGCGTCGCATTGTCGGGCTGATCGCCGCGATATCGCATTTCTTCGAACATCGCCTGCGCGAAGGCCTGGGCGGCGGCTCCCTCGACCTGCCCGATGCAGGTCCCCATGTCGAGCGCGCGCCCGGCGTCGGATCCAACCACCAAACTGAGAACGCGGACCTGCCCGGTCTCCTCGTCGACTTCGACCTCGGCGCCCGACCAGCACGGCATCCATGAGACATTCTCGGCGCCCATTGGCGTTGCCGGAGCATAGGGCTCCTTGAATGCGCCGCGACCAATGAACTCCCAGCCGATCCCGCCGAAATATTTGCGGATCATCGGTTCGAGCGGATGCAATGCGCCGCCATGGCGCACCAGCCATCCTTCAAGCGTGATGTCGTCAGCAGTACAACCAAGTTGGCTCGCCGCGAAGGCGAGCACCTGTTGGAGCGCATCGCGCGCCGCCGCCTCGACCGCGAGGCCGGTGATCATCGTGGCGCAGCTCACATGCGTGCCGTTGTCCGGCGGATTGTGTTCCGTGTCGACGGAAGCGTAGACCGCGGTATTGCGCGGGAGTCCGAGAACCTCGGTCGCAATGCGGCACATGGCTGACGGCGCGCCCTGCCCGATGTCGACCGTCGCAGTGCTCACGCAAACCTGCCCACTCTGATTGACGCGCACGAGCGCCTGACCGTGGTTACCCGTGCCGCCTGCGTCCTTGATGCCGATCGCAACGCCCTGCCCCCGCCCCTTGGTTCGCGCGGGCATGGACGCGATGAGACGATCGAAACCGGCAGCCAGATCAAGGTCGATCCCGCGGTCATTGGGCGCGAAGGGCTCCCCGGCCTTCAAGAGATTGCGCTTGCGGAAGGCGACAGGGTCATGGCCCAGCCGCCGCGCGATCATGTCGATCTGGCGTTCCGACGCCCACGAGGCCTGCGTGCCGCCAAAGCCACGGAAAGAGCCTGACGGGATGGTATTGGTACGCACGATGCGGGCCCTGCTGTCGATCGCCTGCCAGCGATAAGGACCACCAATGCGAAAGCCCGTCTTGATCGCGACCAGCGTTGACGCATCCGAATATGCGCCGCCATCGAGTGTGATGTCGGCGCGACGGCCCAGCAGCAAGCCTTGCTTGTCCACGCCAGTGGTAAGCGTCAACGATGCGGGATGCTTGACGAGCGTCAGCATGCTCTCGTCCATCGACAAGGCAAGCCGCACAGGCGCGCCGGCCTTGCGCGACATCAGCGCGACAAGCGGCTCCATCTTGCAATAGGACTTGCCGCCAAAGCCGCCGCCGATCAACGGCGTGCGAATCCGGACGTCCGTGACCGGCAGGCCGAAGATGCGCGCGACATCCGCGCGAAGCACGAATGGATCCTGGTTGCAGGACCAGAATTCGACCTGGCTCCCCGTCCAGCGCGCGACGTTGACATACGGCTCGAGGTGAAAATGATTGATGCGGCCGATTTCGAAAGTATCGGTGAACAGAGCGTGCGCGGAATCCAGCGCGCGATCGACGTCGCCGTAACCGAACGTATATTCGTAAAGAACATTTGGCGCCGGATCGATCTTGTACGCCGAGCCCGCGCCTATGACGGGGGATACGCCGCGTGTCGGCGTGTCGAACAGGACCGGCGCATCGTCCATGAGAGCAGCGCTGGGCGTCATCACCGACAGGAGCGGTTCGTAGTCGACGACAATCTGCTGCAGCGCGCGGTAAGCGGTGTTCTCATCGACGGCGCAGACCGCCGCGACGACATCCCCCACATACCGCACACGATCAATCGCGATCACCGGCTGGTCGCGCAGCCCGACCCCATAATAAGGATCAGCCAGTTCGGCGAGATCCGCACCGGTCACGACGCACGAGACGCCGTCCATCGCCAGCGCCTTGCTTGCGTCTATGCTTTTGATCCGCGCATGCGCGTGCGGCGAACGCAGAAGCTTGCCGTGCAGCATGAAGGGCAGCACGACATCGAACGTATAAACGCTCTGGCCCGTAGCCTTCTTGCGAAAGGCGCGAAAATACGTGTCGCTTTCCTGTGTGTGGGAATGCGTCATGCCGCCGCCTCCGTCCGCAAGCCGGCTGAAGCGCGACGGACCGCCGCCAGGATCGAATTATAACCCGTGCAACGACAGATATTGCTGGAAAGCCATTGCTGCACTGTCGCGTCGTCAGGGTTCGGATCGCGCGCCAGCAGAGCGGTGACCAAAAGGATCATTCCCGACGTGCAAAAGCCGCACTGAAACGCCCCGTCCTGAAGGAAAGCTTCCTGCACGCGCGTGAGCACGCCGCCAGCGGCGAGGCCCTCCACTGTGGTTATCTTGCTGTCGTCGACCTTGAACATGAAAGTCGAGCAGGCCGACACTGGATCCCCGTCCACGAGAATTGTGCAGGCGCCGCAGACGCTCTGGTCACAGGCGACCTTGCATCCGGTCAGGCCCAGACGTTCACGCAAGACGTCCGACAGTGTCTCGTGTGCGCCGACCTCGAGCGCATGGCTTCGGCCGTTGACGACGACGTTGACGTTCAGCCTCATGGCTGCCTCTCCGCCGCCCGCTTCAGCAATCGCTTCAGCAGAACCGCAATCATCCTGCGTTGATACGCGGCGCTCGCAATGCTGCTCTCCATCATGGCCGGGGCTGAAGCCGCGACTTCGGCGGCGACGTCGGCTTGGGCAAGGCTTGCATCGAGTGGAAGATCAATCACGTGGGGCCTTGCAAAGGCGCAGGCGATCGTCGCGCGCATGCCCGTGGGACGAACAGCAAGATAGACTGACAGCACAGGATGCAGGCTTCTGTCGGCCAGCAAGCGCACGGGCTCATGCACGTCGATGAACGTTCCTTCAAGTAGCGCGCTCTTGTCGCCGCCAAGCGCCGTGACGGGCGCGTCCATGTATTCGCCTGCCGCCTTGCGCACCCGTCCGACGGCGCCAAGCGCGGCGCAGGCTGCAGGCGCGTCGTAATGCGGCAAGGCCGAGATGAGATTGCCCCCGAATGTGCCGACCATTCTGATCCGCAGGTTGGCGACGGTCGCCCAGATCTCCCGGAACCCCGGCACGTGCCGATGCAGAAGCTCGCTTTCTGCAATGTCGGCATGGGTTGTCAGCGCGCCGATGAAAAGCCGATCGCCTTCGAGGCTAATGCCGCGCAAGCCGGGAATGGCGTCGAGGCTGATGATCGTGCCGACCTCGAGCCCGGACTTCATCAGGTCAATCAAATCAATTCCACCGGCGACGTATCGAGCGTTGCGCGAAGCGGCCATGGCCTGCCCGGCTTCATCGACGGTGCGGGCGCGCACGAGGTTGAAGGGCGATATGTGTTTCCGTGACCGCATCGCGATGGGATGCGGCGGAGCTGGGGGGTGAATTGCCTGCGCAAGCACATGAAGCTCCGATGAAACGGGTCAGAATTCGTTCGTGGTTATCGAGACGCCCATGCGCCGCTCGACGAGCCATTCGAGCAAACTCACCGCGCCGTAAAGCACTAGTCCGAGGACAGCGAGCAGCGCGATGGCGGCGAAAGACAGCGCCGTGTCGGCCGCCGACGTGCCCAGCATGATCACGTAGCCGAGCCCTGATTGTCCGGTGATGAACTCGCCGATGATGACGCCGATGATCGCCATCGATAATCCGACTTTAAGGCCACCGAAGACATGCGGCATCGAGTAAGGCAGCTGGATGCTCCAGAAGATCTGCCACGGGCTCGCGGTCACCGATTCAGCCATGCGCAGCACATTGCGGTCGGCGCTCATGAGGCCCGTGACCGTTGCAAGCAGGATTGGAAAGAACCCCATGAATGCAGCCAGGCACAGCCGCGAGGTCGGGCCGACGCCAAACCAGACGATAAACAGCGGCGCGACGGCCACTTTCGGAATGAGCTGGAAGAACAGCGCATAGGGATAGACGGCCTGCTGGGCGCGACGCGACAAGACAAGGATGCCGCCCAGCACGGTGCCCACCCCGGCGGCGATGAGAAAGCCAAAGACGCATTCTCTCACGGTCGAGACGGATTGCTGCATCAGGATGAAAAAGGTGGCGTTGAGAATTCGCCACACAGAACTGGGCGGCGCCATGACGCTCGGGGACACATTGGCGATCTTGGCGCCCGCCTCCCAGATTATGGCCAGAAGGCACGCGAGCATGATCGGCAGCATGACCTGCCGACCAGAGGCCAACGCGTTCAGACCCAAATTCAACCCGAACAAAGTAGAGCGTAGTTTCATGAAAGAAGTTTCCGGAACTCGCCCAGCCCGCCGTCGATTTTCGACCATTGCTCCGGAGCAAGCTTGATGTTTCCGGCGAACTTGTTGGAGTACCAGTCATCGACCGCAGGACGCTTCATGTCAGGCGTTCCGAGATAGCTCATCACGAGATCCGTGATTGCGTCGTACACTTTCGGATCGCCATAGCCGAGACCGTTCTTGATGGCTTCCGGCTTGGCGATGCCGACACGATGCAATCCCATTCCGATGCGGACGAACTCTCGCGCGCCAGCCGTGAGACCAGCTTCCGGAACCGCCTTGAAGAAGAGATCCGCCGCTTCTTCGGGATTGGCGATCGTGAAGGCGAGGCTTTCGAACAGCGCATCGACGAGCGCGGCGCTGAGCTCGGGATCGGATTCCACGCTCTTGGTCGAGCCCACGATGGCGTTGCCGTAAGTCGGAATGCCCGCGCTGGAATAGAGCATCCAACGCGCGGGCTTCCCCGACGACAAAAGGACAGGAAGGCTCGAAGACGCGATGCCGGTCATCGCATCGGTCTGTCCGCTCTCGAGCGTGCGCTCGATCACCTTCGCATCGACATTCACCATCTGCGCGGTGGACGCATCAAATTTCGCCAGCTTTGCGTAAGCGGCGAAGAAGGGTGATTCCGCCGAGGCCGGCACAGTCGCGATTTTCTTGCCGACCAGATCGGCGGGCGTTCTGATGGGGCTGTCGGCGAGAACGCCAACGCCCATCATCGCATCGTAATCAACCGTTGCGAGACCCTTGAGCGGCAGGCCCTTTGCAACCATCAGAACGAGCGGGGCGGAAATGACGATGCCGTAATCGAACTGGCCGCTCGCGATGGATTGCGCCGCGGCGAGCGATCCGAAGCCGCGGCTGATATCGAGGTCGATCCCGCGCTTGGCGAAGAAGCCCTTCTGCTTGCCGACATACGGGAACAGGCTCGTTCCCTGCGCAAGCCAGGCGAGCGTAAATTTCACATTCCAGGTTTTCGCAATCGCCGGGCGGCCGATCATGCCGAAGGCGCCAGCGGCGGCTCCGGCCTGCAGAAAGCGACGACGGGTCGATTTGAACTGGCTCATGCTAAATTCTCCTGGTTGAATCTGAAATGATTTCAAAATCGGCCGCGATCAGCTGCCTCGCCACCACCTGCGAGCCCTGGCCTCCGCTTGGACGGGAATCGCGTAAACGGCGAGCCCGACGACGCAGAGCACGAGCAGTGCGCAAAAGACCTTCGGCGTCTGGCCGAGCGACTGCGCCCGCACAACATAAAAACCGAGGCCCGAATTAGCCGAGATCAACTCGCCGGTGACGATGCCGATCGTGGACATCGTCGCCGCGACTTTCGCGCCCGTGAAGAAGTACGGCAGCGCGTAAGGCGTCTGGACGCTGAACAGCGTCTGCCACTTGCTCGCCCCGATGGACTTGCAGAGCCGAAGCGCATTGACGTCCGCGCGCGAGAGCCCGCTCATCATGGCAAGCATCACGGGAAAGAAGCTGATGAAGATCGCGTAGCTGATGCGTGAGGTTGATGCGATGCCCAGCCAGAAGGTGAACATGGGCGCCAGCGCGATTTTCGGAATAATCTGGAAGACGACGAGGTTGGGATAAAACGATGCGAAGAGCGTGTCCGACAGGCTGAGCAGATAAGCCAGCACGACGCCGATCACACAGGAAAGAAAGAACGCAAGAAGAGATTCTTTCCCCGTGACCCACGCATGATGCGCGAGTTCAGCCCCGATCCCCTTGAACGACAGCAAAATGTCGAGCGGCGCGGGCATGATCACCGGCGATACATTGTAAGCCTTCACGGCATATTGCCAGGCGCCCAGGACAAGGATGCCTGTCACGAGCGGCAGGAAGAAAGCATAGAAGCGCTCCCCTCGCCATGTTCCGCTGGCATAGGCGGGCTTCATGCCGCCAGCTCCGCGGAACCCGGCAACCGCTCGCGATCGATCATCCCGCGCAATCTCGCGCAGATTTCGTTGAACTCGGGCGTCTCGCCGATCGTTCGGCTGCGCGGACGCGGAAACGGTATCTTGATATCGGCCACGACAGTCGCCGGACGGCGTGTCATCACGAGCACGCGGTCTGAAAGATAGACAGCCTCGCGAATGGAATGCGTCACGAACAAAGCCGTCTTCCTGTAGCGATCCCAGATCGACAGCAATGCGTCATTCATCTCGTCGCGCGTCATCGCGTCGAGAGCGGAGAAAGGCTCATCCATAAGCAGGATGTCAGGATCGGTCACAAGCGCCCGGCAAATCGAGACACGCTGTTTCATCCCCCCCGAGAGCTGGTGAGGCTTCTTGTCGGCAAAGCCGCGCAGCCCCACCGTCTCAATGAGGTCCATGGCGCGCTGCCGATATTCCTCGATCGGGCGGCGCTGGATGCGAACCGGAAACAGGATGTTTTCCAGAACGGTTTTCCACGGCAACAAAGTATTGTCCTGGAACATGATCCCAACGCTCGTACGCGGGCCTTTCATCGGCGTGGAGGCGATGTCGATCTGTCCTGACGAGATCGACTCCAGCCCTGCGGCCATCATCAGCAATGTGGACTTGCCGCAACCCGAGGGGCCGAGGATCGCGACAAATTCCCCCTCTTCCACCGAGAACGACGCGCCCGACACCGCCTCGATATCTCCGCCCCCAGTCGTGTAGACCTTCCGGACGTTCTGGACGTCGATGAAGCCAGCCATGCGACTTCCCTCCGTCAGGAAATATACTTGCGATATTCTTCGGCGCCTTTGAGGGCGCCGTCCCACTCGGCTGCGGTGACCTTGGTCTTGCCCAGAAGCGAGTTGGTGAAGAGCGTTTTCTGGTCAGGGCGTTTGTCGCCCGGCTCGGCGATATGTTCCATCACGAGGTCCGTCATGGTCGCGAAATCGTCCGGCGCCATGTAACCGAGGTAATTATCCTTGGCCTGCTTGCGGAGCATCGACAGGTTCGCCAGGTTCACGCCGATGCGCGTGCTCTGCGGCCCGGTCGCCGAAAGGGCCGTTTCCGGAACCTGCTTCAGGAAAAGCTGAACCGACTCTTCAGGACTGAGCAGCGAGAATTTCAGCGCCTCCAGCAACCCGTCCGTGATGTCGGCGCAAAGCTGCGGTTCTTTTTCGAGTGTCGCCTGCTGGGTGATCAGGGAATTGTTGTAAAGCGTGAGCCCTACATCGCTGTAGAGCATGTTGCGGACCTCGACCTTCTCCGCGGCGAAGATCGGCGCGAACGTGCTGGCGAAGCCGGAGATCGCATCGACTTCCTTGCTGACGAGCAGGCGCTGACGAACGTTCGGATCCGTCTGCAGGCGGTTCACTTTCGAAATGTCGAAGCCCGCGCGTTTCGCAAACACGCCGAGGAATGGATAATCGCCGGAGCTCACCGTCGAGGCCATCTTGCGACCCTCGAGATCCTTCGGCGACTTGATCGGGCTGTCCTTCAGGACGCAGACGCCCATGGTGGCGTCGTAACCGGCGCAAGCAAGCGTCACGAGCGGCAGGCCCTTGGCGGCCGCCTGCACGATGGACGGGCCGGCGGCGAGGCCGAACTGGAAGCGGCCTGCGCCGACCGCCTGCGCGGAAGCGTTCGAGCCAAAGCCGCGACTGATCTGGACATCAAGACCACGCTTCGACCAATAGCCATTCGCCTTGGCGACGAATGTGTAGGCGTTCGACCCTTCGGCAAGCCAAGGCAATGTGAATGTCACCTGACGCAGCGATTGCGCGCGCGACGCGCTCGTGATCACGAAAGGCGCGGCCATTGCGCCGATTGTCAGTGATCTGCGGGTAATGTCGACCATGCCTTGAGCTCCTGGTGAGGACCATCAGGACAAAAGCAAGGCCCGTGCCGGACCGCCCCGCATTACGCTCGGTTTAATAATCAGAACAACATGCTCAACCGCTAGGCAGATTCACAGGCCGAATGCCCTTGCGGGCGGGATTTTCGATAGAAGCCATTCCCGGGGCGCCCATTGACTTGCCGGCGCGCAAAAACGCCGTCCGGCGCCCGGCGGCCGCCCACCCTGCTCTCCGTACAATCCTTATTTTCAACTTGGTCCGCAACTTGCGTTTGATCGTGCGAAATCACCAAAGACGAGGCGCGGATGAACTGGGGCATGATGACGCGAGGCGAACGGGACGCCGCATACAACAATCAGGCGGGCGTCGCCGACAGCGCCAAGCTGAATCTGGAAAGGAAAACCGCATCCTGGCGCTTTCGCGAAGCCCATGCCGCCAAACTCGATTTGCCCTACGCAGACAAGGAGCGCTGCAAATGGGATCTCTACCCGGGCGCAAGTGCGAATAGTCCCTGCCTCATCTTCATCCATGGCGGCTACTGGGTCATGAACGGACGCGAAGACTTCGCGTGTGTGACGGAGGGCTTTCTCCCGAATGGCTGGTCGGTCGCCCTGCCGAGCTACTCGCTGGCGCCCCAATCAACAATGACCGAGATCTGCGCGGACATTCACACCGCTCTCGACTGGCTCGCAAGCGAGGGACCCTCGCACGGCATTGCCGGACCTGTGATCCTTGCCGGCTGGTCCGCCGGCGCGCTTCTCGCGGCTCATGCGCTCGATCATCCGCGTGTTCACGCTGGCATGGCAATCTCCGGCATCTACGAACTGGGGCCATTGCGTGACACGTATCTCAGCGAAAGCCTGGCCCTGACCGATCAGGAAATAGCGGACCTTTCGCCGTTGCGGCAGCCCGCCGTGAACAAGGAAATGCTCATTGCTTACGGCAGCCGGGAACTGCAGCCGTTCGTTGACGACAGCCGCGCGCTCCACGCCAAGCGCGCCGCCGCTCATGCGCCCGGCGCGCTGCTCCCAATTGCCGGCGCAGATCATTTCACGATCCTGAACGATCTCCGATCGCCAGACGGCGCCCTGCCGCGCATGGCGGAAGCTCTCCTGAGCCCATCCAGCAAAAAGGTCCACGGATGACGATGACAACGACAATTGGCTCTGCTGCCGTTGGCGAAGACAACCAGTCTCTGCGTGGCTTCCTTTCCATGGTCGAAAGTCATTTCCCGGCTGAGATCCTGCGCATCAAGGAGCCTGTCGCCCGCGAATTCGACACGACCTCGATCATCTTCGAACTTGAGCGCGTGGGAAAAAGTCCGGTCGTCATCTTCGAGAATGTCGGCGGCTTCAAAATGCCTGTCATCACGAATGTGGCTGCGAACCGGGAGCTTCTCGCCGCCTGCATCGGTGCCAACGTCAAGGATCTGCCGACCGCCTTTCGCGAACGCTGCCAGAACCCCCTTCCCTGTGAACTCGTCAAGGACGCCGCCTGGAACGAAATCGTTCTGGAAGGAGACCAGATCGATCTCACCGCTCTGCCTATCCCGAAGCAATTCTCGGTCGATGCGGCGCCCTACATCACGGCGGGACAGATCACTGCGCGCGATCCAATCACCGGAGTCGATACGACGGGTTTTCACCGCCTGATGCTGAAGGGCAAGAATAAGCTCGGCGTGTCGCTGCATTCGCGGCGGCGCATGTTTGAATATCATCGCCGCGCGGAAGAACGCGGGCAAAACTTGCCCGTCGCCATCACGCTCGGCGTGCATCCGATCCATTACATGGGATCGATGACCTATGCGTATGCGCCAAACGTTCGCAAGTTTGAAATCATCGGCGGCCTGTTTCAGGAGCCTTACCGGCTGGCGGCTTGCGGAGATGAAGGCCTGCAGGTTCCAGCAGGCGCCGAGATCATCATCGAAGGCGAGATCCTCGCGGGCGAGCGCGAGCCGGAGGGTCCGTTCGGCGAATTCACCGGATACGCCTCGCACCGCAGCACCCAGAATGTTTTCATCGCCAAGCGCGTGCGGATGCGTCGCGACGCCTACTTCCACAGCGTCGTATCAGGGATGGCGAAGGATCACATCCTCATCTCCTGCATCACACGCGAAGGCGAGATCCTCAACGCGCTCAAGCGCAACTTGCCCAACGTGATCGCCGTGCACGTGCCGCACACCACCTGCGGCGCCTTCATGGCCATCGTCTCCATGAAGAAGACCGCGCCGGGCGAACCGCAAATGGCCGTCATGAGCGCGCTCGGAACCGAGCTCTACACTAAATATGTGATCGTCGTGGACGAGGACGTCGACATCTTCGACATGAACGATGTCATGTGGGCGATCGCGACGCGCGTCCACGCGGAGAAAGACATCATGCTCATCCCCGGGGTGAAGAGCGCAATCATCGATCCCACGTCCGATCCAAAGACATTCACGATCACGAAAATGGGCATCGACGCCACCCGCCCCATGGGCGTCGATTTCGCGGAACGGCTCGTCATCCCCGAGGAACATCGCGCCCGCGCGCGGGACCTGCTGCGGGCCGCCGGCGTGACGCTTTAATCGGACAAGGCAAGCTTGATCATGTCGGACATTGCAACTGAAGACTTCCGGGCCATGCTCGCGCGCATGGAGGCGCAAGGGCATGTGACGCGCATGAAGAAGCCCGTTAAGCCGCAGCATTTCAGCGCGCTTTGCACGAAAGCGCCGGGCGTGCTGCTCGCCGAGAAAGTCGAAGGCTACGACTTCTCCATGGCCGGCGGCATTTTCTGGACGCGCGCCCGCACGGCGGCGTCGCTCGGCTGGCCTGAAGGCGAGCTCGGCCGCCGTTTCGCGTCCGCTGTCGCAAAGCCGATACCGCCAGTCGAAGTCGAAGACGCTGCGTGCCAGGAGCATGTGTTCACCGGCGACGACGTCGATCTCAGCAACATCCCGATCCCGTTCATGCACGAGAAGGATGGCGGCCCTTATCTCTCATCTGGAATCGTGTTCGCGAACGAACCAAATGTCGGCGTCAATGTCGGCTGCTACCGGCTGATGTTCCGCACACGCCGCGAGATGGGCATTGATCTGTTCACCGCCTCAGACCTGCGCCGCATTTACACAAAGTTCTACGAGCAGGGAAAGCCGCTGCAAATTGCCGTCGCTTTCGGTGTCCATGCGTTCGAACACATGGGCGCAGCCTACAAGGCGCCGGCTGGCGTCAACGAAATAGAAATAGCAGGCGGCCTGCGGGGCGCCCCGACGCGCCTCGTTCGCGCCAAGACAGTCGATCTCATGGTCCCGGCCGACGCCGAGATGATCCTCGAAGGCGAGCTGCTGCCGAATGGATGGACCGCCGATGAAGGCCCCTTCGGGGAATTCGCCGGCATGCAGGGCGATCTCAAACACAATCCGATTTTCCGCCTCACCGCCATCACGCACCGGCGCAACCCTATCCTGTTCGCGCTGCAGATGCCTTGGGAGAATGACTGGCTGAACGGGCCCGCAACCGAAGCCGCGTGCATGCGGATCCTGTCGCTTGCGGGGATTCCGGTGGTCGCCGTACGCGCGACCGAGGGCGGCTGCTGCGGCTGGTCCATGGTGGTTTCAATCCGCAAGCGCGCGGGAGAAGGCAAGAACGCAATCGCCGCGATCCTGTCATTGCCAGTCGTCAAACAAGTCATCATCACCGACGACGACATCAACATTTACGACTCGAATGAAGTGGAATGGGCGGTCACCTTCCGCTGCCAGGCCGACAAGGACATCGTGATCCTCTCCGGCATGAAAGCCAAACATGTCGACCCGAGCGTGCGGCCCTGGGACATGAAACCCGGCGAGCTTCCTCTGACATCGAAATTCGGCATCGACGCCACCATACCCGAAGGCATTCCGGCCTTTCGTTACGAGCGCATCGTCCCTGCTTATTCAGACAGTCTTCGCCTGGAGGATTATCTATGACCCGCTCAGGCGCCCGCGAGGAGCTTGTTGGCAAGATCGAAGCACTGCTCGCCGATCCCGCCTTCTTCAAGGACGTGCTCGATCTCTGCACGGACGCGCCCTACCGGGACGTGCTCATCGCGTGGAGCGCGGTGCGCGAGAAACACGAACTCATGCGCGACGAGTTCGGACGATATTGGATTCCGCACTGAACCTTCCGGCCTTCAGAAGGAAAACATACATGACGTCACAAACACCTGCTTCCGAAACCGACGCCCCGTTCGATCTCGTCATCTGCGGCGCGCGCGTGATCGATCCGGCGCAAGGCCTTGACGGCTGTTTCGATGTCGCCGTCCGGGACGGGAAAATCGCCGCCCTTGCTGCCGACCTCGGCCGGACGCCCGCCAAGACGCGTCTGTCCGCCGATGGAAAGATCGTCACGCCGGGGCTCATCGACCTTCATGTCCACGTCTACGAATGGGTGACCAATTTCGGAGTCCGCGCGGATGACGCAGGCGTCGATGCTGGCGTCACGACCATCGTCGATCAGGGCAGTTCCGGCGCATGGACGTTTGGCGGCTTTATTGCTCACGTCATCAAGCCGTCCAAAACCGACGTGGTCGCTTTCCCGTCCATCAATCTGCTCGGCGCGATCAAGGGTGGAATGGAAGGACCGCGGCTGCACAATCCCGATCTCGTGGACATCGACGAGCTGGCGGCGCTTGCCGCCCAATACCCGCAATATATTCGCGGCTTCAAATGCCATGCCGAATCCGGAAGCATGTCGCATTGGGGCACGCAGGTTTTGGAATACGCCTCGGAGATCGCCAAGCGCACGGGGCTGCCGCTCTATGTCCACACTGGCGAACTCTTTCCCGTGATCGAAGAGAGCCGGCCAGAGGCGACTGACGTCGTGCCCAACGTCCTGCACCTGCTCAAGGAGGGCGACGTGCTCGCCCATGTCTACAGCGCCATGCCCGACGGCATTGTCGGGCTCGAGCCCGGAATTCCGGATGTCGTCAGACAGGCGCGCCAACGCGGTCTTCTGTTCGACATCGGCTACGGCGTGAACTTCAGTTACCCCATCGCGCGCAAGATGATCGCGGCGGAGCTCTATCCGGACACGATCAGCAGCGACGCGCATGGCGACTTCAACGGCTATCACGACGACTCGCAGACCGATTACAGCCTGTGTGGCGCAATGACACGGCTGCTCGCGCTGGGCATGCCGATCGACCGCATCATCGCCGCGACGACGATCACGCCCGCCAAGGTCATCGGCCAGCAGGATCGCATCGGCTCGCTGCGGCCTGGCATGGATGCGAACATCACCATTCTCGACCAGATCGAAGGTGAATGGACGATGCTCGACGGCCGTGGCGAAGAGCTCGTCGTCAACCTGCGTCTGGCGCCCCACCGCGTCGTCATGGGCGGCGAGGTGATCGTCCCCTCCTGCAGGCTGATGCGCGACATCTTCGGCAATGTCCCCAAGGCGGCCTGAACGAACACACGGATCGGAGACCACATGATCAAGGGCCGGATCGCCGTTCCAGACTTCGTCAGCAATTCCTACTTCCCCGCCATCGCGGCCGTGGAGCTGGGCCTGTTCGCCGCGGAAGGCGTGGATGCGCAATACAAGCTGATCTTTCCCAACAACAAGACCTACGAGGCGTTGCGCGACGGCACCGTCGATCTCGTCGCCGGCCCGGCGCATGCGCTTCTCCCGGCCTTTCCGGAATGGCGCGGCGCCAAGCTTCTAATGGCCTTGTCGCAGGGCACGTTCTGGATGCTCGTGATGCGCGCGGATCTCGCAATCGAGCCGGGCGACATCAGCGCCATCAAGGGAAAGACAATCGGCGCCGCGCCCTTCGTCGACCTCACCTTCAAGCGGCTGCTGATCGAATCCGGCATCGACTTGGAAAAGGATGAGGTCAAGGTCGTCGGCATTCCGGCGGCCTTTGAGCCGGGCGCATCATTCGGCGTGACCGCCGCGCGGGCGCTGGAGGATGGCCTCATCGACGGCTTTTGGGCCAACGCCATGGGGGCCGAGAACGCGGTGCAGCGCGGCGTCGGGAAAATCATTCTGGATGTGCGGCGTGGGCTCGGCCCGAGATTCGCCTTCGACTACACGCTCCCCGTACTCGCCACCAGCGACCGCGCCATTGAGGAAAATCCTGAACTGATCGCCGCAGGCGTCAGGGCTGTCGTCGCCGCGCAAGGCGCGCTCAGGACAAATATCGATCTTGCAGGCGAAATCGGCAGGAAGGTTTTTCCGCCCGTCGAAGCCGGCCTGATCCAGAACGTGATCGCTCGCGACCTGCCCTTTTACCAACCGCAAATTTCAGACAACGCCGTCAACGGCCTGATTGGTTTTTCGCGCAATGTCGGCCTGCTGAACGGCGCGCCCTCCATCGACGATGTCGTCGCCCGGCAATTCCGTCCTTACTGGGACACAGGCGCGGCATCGCTCTGATTAGGCGGCGTTATATTTTCGCGCGCCACGCCCCCTTTTCCCCAAAGGTGCTGACATTGATCAATGCACACGCTTGCTGAGCTGGTGTATCGGGAAACCAGTTCTCAGGTACCAATCATGCACTTGTGGCTCATCCCCTCGATTTATCTAGTCGCGAGTATCGTGTCGGGCTTGACGATCCCGCGCCTTGAGCACCTGTACCCGGCAAACCTGGATTTCCAGATATCCGCAACATCCGCTCAGGCGCTTCTCTCGGCAGTCGCGTCCGGGATGATGGCCATGACGGGTGTCATTTTCGCTATGGCGTTTGTCACTGTGCAATTTGGGGCGATCGCTTACTCGCCGCGTTTGGTTCTCTGGATTTCCCGCGATCGAACCATGTTCCATTCGCTCGGGATGTTCGCCGGAACTTTCACGTTTTCTCTATTCGCCCTGGCTTGGGTCGATAGAGGACGAACAGGAAATGTGCCGGCGGTAACGAGTGTGATTGTCGCTATTTCCATGATCATCAGCCTGCTTCTTTTTTCAGTGCTGATTCAAAGGCTCGGAAATCTTCAAATAAGTAACGTCCTGGCGCTGATCGGCGACAACGGGCGAAAGACGATCGATGAGATGTTTCCTCGAGGCATCGGCGAGGCGCCGCACGCGAGACCGGAAGCCGATCCTGACGTAACATCCGCCGGCGCGCGGATCATCACGTATCTCGGGACCCCGAAAGCGATCTGCAATATAAATAGCGGTGTATTACGTCAACTTGCAGAGCAAGCTGGATGCCTCATCGTGGTGACTTGCTCCGTTGGAGATACCTTGGTTCTGGGGATTCCAATCCTGAGATTATACGGTCCCTCGGATCATATCTCGGAGGGAAGCCTGCTACGCGCATTCGACCTGCAGATCGAACGAACGTTCGAGAATGACCCAAAATATGCCCTTCGTCTGCTCGTCGACATCGGCATCAAGGCCCTTTCTCCGGCAATCAATGACCCAACAACCGCGGTCCAGACAATCGATCAACTTGAGGATCTCCTGAAACGTATGGAGCAACGCAGCTTGAATGTCGGGGAGATCAGGGACGCGACGGGTAAGCTCCGGGTGCTGATACCCGTGCCGTCATGGAAGGACTACGTCATTCTCGCATTTGAGGAGATCAGCCACTACGGCGCCGATTCAATTCAGGTTATGCGCCGGCTGCGATCAGCTTTGAACGGTCTCCTGAATGCCTCTGCGGACAATCACGTCCAAAGCGTATTGCGCGCCTTCATGACGCGCCTCGACATCTCGATCGATAGATCGTTCGGCGATCCAGATGAGAAACTACGCGCGAAGCAAGGAGACAGACAGGGACTATGAACCTGCCATTGGCTTTATCGTGGCGCGTGAGCGGGTAACACTCAAGCGAAGCCAGTTTCCATAGCCAGCGGGGAACACGTCATGGACTTGGCCAATTATTCGGAAATGGAATTATTACGCGACGGGCGCCAGGTCGAAATACGCGCTCTTCGACCGGAAGACCGCGAGGCCTTGATGGTCGCGGTCCGTGGGATGAACTCGGATTCCTTTTATCGCCGCTTCTTCGCTGTGAAGCATGATTTCAGCGAGGCGGAGATCCAGTATTTTGTAGATGTGGATTTCGTAAGTCACGTCGCACTGGTCGCTGTGGTCGAGGAAGACGGTGAACCTTTCATCGCGGGCGGTGGCCGCTATATCATCGCGACGCGGGGGCAAGGCGAGGTGGCGTTCGCTGTCGGCGACAAATATCAGGGCCAAGGCATTGGCACGATTTTGATGCGCCATCTGGTTGCCATCGCGCGTCAGGCGGGCTTGCAGGAATTAATCGCCGATGTGCTGCCCGCAAACAGACAGATGCTGAAGATTTTCCAGAAATGCGGCCTGCCCATGACGACCCAACTTGAAGCGGGCAATGTGCGCGTGACCCTCAAGCTCTAGGGCGACGCTTTCTGGACATTTCGGAGTTTAGCTTTTCATGCGACGGCTGAGCGCGGAGGCCGAGATGTTGAGGCGAGCCGCAGCCGAGCGGAAGCTCAGTGTGGACCCGACCGCCGAAAAGGCCTCCACGTCCCCGGTGTTAGGATTAGTGCGCATTGCGCAACAATGCGTTCGATAAATGCGTTTCGTTAATCCGACCAGCTGGACTAGCATTCGGAAAGCTGCAAATCACCACAAAAGCAGCGCTCAGGGAGGATGTAGATGGCGGACGAAACCGTTGGCGCACGGCAATTCGTGGAAGGCATTGGCGGGCGTCTGGCGGCGTCGAAGTCGGCGTCTTACGCCAAGGCCGTCCTGGCCATCGAAGCCCGCAACAATCCGTTCACGGCAAAGTACATGCTCGCCGGCGATCTCGCCTGCGTCCTGTCCGCCCATGAACTCGGCGTGACGCCGACAAAAGACGCACAGGCTTTGGCGACCTGTCTCGCCGATCTCCTGCCGCGCGCCGAGCAGATGTCACGTGACCGCTCGATCGGCGACATCGTCGTGTCCCGCGAGCTCTGGGTGGTCGAGGAGGTCGGCAAGGACGCCGGCTCCTGGCTGCACGTTGGGCGCAACCGCGCAGAGAGTCTGCGCGGATCACTGCCGCGCATGTTTTTTCGCGATGCGCTGCACAAGGAGCATGTCGCGCTCCAACGGTTGGTGCGCGTTCTCCTCGATCGCGCCGAGCCCAACCTGACGGCGATCGCCCCCTTCTATCATCATCTCCAGCATGCCGGACGTACGTCGCTCGGCGAATACCTCCTGTCCTGGGCGGCAAGCTTCGACAAGCATTTCGATCGTCTCGCGCAAGCCGACGACCGGCTCGATCTTGCGCCGCCCCCGAATTGCGGCCGCGACATTGTCGTCGATCTCATCAATCGAGTCGGAAAGCGCCTCGGCTTCTCGCGCGTCGGAAAAATCTGGCAGGAGCTGTTCATCACCGAAGAGCATATCTCCGAACCGTTTTTCGTCCTCGCGCAGATCGCCGTGGGGCTCGGGCGCCTCGCCGAGGACCTGCGCCTGTTCATGACGTCCGAATTCGATTTCTTCGAACTCGCCGACGAGCACGCGTCAGGCAGCAGCGGACGTCCGCAGAAGAAGAACCCGTTCGGGCTGCAGGCCGTCATCAACGGAGCGGCGGCGGGCGCCGGCC
>JANXTB010000241.1 GCA_025356415.1 Hyphomicrobiales bacterium | reverse complement strand
CTCTGCTACTGCTTGATTTGCGGAAGGCGCTAGGGTCTCGGAATAAGGTGGCTGCGGCACTTGGTGTCTCACCTACCTACATCGGGCGTATCATGCGCAATGAGCGGCCAATATCGATCGCACTTGACCAGAAGATAAGGTCTCTGCACGATGTACTGGTCGCTCACGGTGCCTCCTTCAACACATGTGTGATGTGAGGTCCGCTGAGACTAATAGCCACGCGCATCCTCGTCGAGAGCTGCTTGCTCTTGGCTTGCCTCCGCAACCTTGAAAGCTTCATGAATCCATCGCAAGGCATTTGGATCCGTTTCTTCAAGGATGAGGCTACTCAGTTCGTTTTTTATGTTCCCGTAATGTATACTAGCAGGCCCACTCCAACCGCCGGTGAAGAGGTTTGCGGTTACTGAGCTTCGGACTTCAGCGCGGTCGCCGAAATGGGTTAAAAGGTCGCGAACGAGACTAGTCGACCAAGCACTTTGATCAAAATCTTTCGGCGCCATGCTCGCGACATATGGTGCACGCTTGTTTGGATCGATCTCGATCCATCTCCAAATCGCATCTCTGGGGATGTGTCGAATTGGGCCGGGATTTCTCCCACTAAATCCATTATCCCCTCGTAACCAACGAGTAATAACAAACCCTCGCGTGGTCATCGGCGGCTCGATAATAGGTGTGATAAGTCGCCAAGCTTCCTCGGGATATTGGGCCACTAAGTCGTCGAAGTAACGCTCGCCATCGGGTCCAAGCGAAGATGCGATGCCGGACCTGGCACCGAGGTGCTTAATCAGAGCTCCCAAAACAAGTAGGCTACCGCTTTCCCCGTCATTCGAGAGCGTTTTGGCCAGCCTTATCCAGTGGTGCGATGTCATCACATCCAATTGATTCCGTTCGCCCTCAAGCAGGACGTCTTGAAGAATGACGCGCTTGACCATCTCCGTAGAAAGCGTGCGTCCTCCAAGCATAGCCATATCAGCTAGATTGATCGAAGTTACAGCAGCATCGAAGGTCCCTGTGCTCACAAGGAGGTCCAGCCAACTGGAGAAAACCTCATCCGATAATGGCTCTGTGGCACGGCCCGTCCCGAAAATTCCGAGGCTTTGAGCGGCTACAGCCCTCTTTTTCACGAGATCAATGAGGAGTTCGCCTATCGAGTCGTTCAACCCACTGCGCCATATCAATTCCGGCAAGTGCGCCACGACCTTTGCGTCGCGTGCGATACCTTGGACGATTTCCTCCCAGCGACTTTGATTTCGCTCGAACATCGCTCGCAAATACCCACCGAGAAAATAGGCGTCTGCCGCATCTCCAGCCCCCGACCAAGCAGAAAGGAGTTGAGGCCACAAGTGGTGATCCAAATCGGTCGAGCCCAGAGCGTATCCGAAACGGAAACCGTTTCGCGCCTCCCTCGTGACCAACCAAGGCAATTCAGCGCCTAGTTTTTCCGGTGCATCAACTGATTCTCGAGAAAGTGCTGCGATCTCCCTCCCAGGGATGGTTTCACTTTGCGTTTCTTGCGCCAGTTCATCATGTAGCAGATTCATGCCGGCGAAGCGGCGCAATCGGCTCGCGTATGAAGTTCCTACGAGCTGATCTCGCAGTTCCTCGACTCGGGTGATTGCGGGCTTTGGTAAATCATCGGTGTCGTACTGCAGCACCTCTTCAAGAGCGGCGATAACTTCCTTTTTGTTACACCTCGGATCATTAGCCAGCTCGCTAAGCGCATCCAGAACGTCGTCCTGTAGCATTTCGACGCTGAGTAGCTCACGAACATGCTCCAGCATCACAGCCTCCGCCTTAGACGCCAGGTCGCTGCCAGATGCCAGCCGAGCCTCTCTAAGTGCGCTCCAATACCTCCGAAACTCAGAAAACCATTCCCCGTATGTCTTCGGCTTCCAACGCTCCACGTGCCTGCCGAGCCGAAACGGTTGGTCGCTCCCGAAACGTGTGATCGAGCGGAGGTTCAACGCACGGTCAAAGGCGGCGAGTGCCACTTGCGCTCGTGACCCACCATCACGGATCGCCTCGATCAACACTGGCAAACGGTACTCAGGTGCCAAACCTGAAGATGCCGTCTCCCCATACCCTAACGAAAATAGATTGGCGAAAACGCCCGACGCATTATTTGACCACGTTTCGGTTTCCGCCTCTGCCAACGCAAGAAGCAGACGAGCAGCGGGCCTAAATAGGTCGGGATGCAACGCGAGCACTTCCAGAGCTCTAACGACATCACGGCGACCAGCATCGAATTTCAGTAGATCTTCGCGCGACAGGTGTCCAATTGTGCGCTCGAGCGAGCTAAGAGCAGAATGGGGGTCCGCTAGGGACAGGCTAAAAAAAAACGAAGATCCTTCTGAAGTGTTGAGCCAGCCCGCATCGGTGAACATGCCGCTAGGGCTAAGGAAATGCTCAACCAGCTTCTTTGAAACAGGCGCTGCAGCACCGTACTCAATCATTTCAACGAACCATTGCCTCATATGAGGTTCAAGCTTGGGAACAAGCTCGATCATGTTGAGCCCTGACCCATATTGATCCCACCAATCGATCCAGAGTTTTATCTGAAGTGCTTTTGGCGTGATATAAAGATGGGACTCACCTTGAAGAATCTTCCGCGTATTCATCTCACGTACAATGGCGATGAATTCAGCTTTCGAAATGTTTGTGTCAAGCTTTGAGACAATCATGTCAAAAACAGCAAACGCGTCTTTCTGAACCTTGGGTGCCCATCCGAACCGTTTGAATAGCGCTAGACTCGCCATGACGAGATGCCGCTTCCGGAACTCGGGACTGGTCCGATCTGTCTGACCAGCCAAGTAACGGGTCCAGATCATGGAGATTCCATCTCCTTTCAGCGGATCTTGCGGATCTGTCTGCAGGTTTTGCCCCACAACGTGCGCTACCCGAGGAGACCCATCGCACAGGTCGGCCCATCTTGCGGCTAAAGACGGGTCTTGCGTATAAGATCGGAGGATCTCTTCGATTTTCTCTCGCGGAAGCGGTGGCATTTCCAAAAGGCGATAATTGCTTGCACGATCACCTTCGTCCTGGTCCTGATAAATGCTTATGATTTGCAATTTGGGCGTTGCTGAAAACGTATTCGCTAGCATGCTCCGTTGCTCGGGCAAGCACTCATCCACCACCAATATTATGCTGACGGTAGCGTCACCTTGGATCGCGTTGATCACAGAGCTATCAATTCTAACCCCCGATTCTGCGTAGAGCACCAAATTTTGGAGGTCTTCGGTCCTCAAGGCTTCCAGAACAAGGCGAGTTTTGCCGATACCCGGCTCACCCAACAGCCTAATGTGAATTGCATTTCCGGTGCGTAGAGCATTGCGGATAGTATCAATTTCTCGCTGTTGCTCAGGCGCAGGAACGAACTCTGGACGCATATCGAGGCGACCCGACCAGTCGTAGAAGCTGAGCAGCGGTAATCCAGCTGAGTTTTTTATCCTCAATGCGATTGCGGGGAATTTCCGAATTAGCCCGCACAGTTGGGATTGCCGCCAAACCTTGACGCTGGCGCTTTGATAACGCACATCAACATCGGCAAGAAATTTCACAATTGCTTTAGCCGTAGCTCCGTCTTCAGTGTCAATGTTGTCGTTGCCGAACAGGGCGACGACAAAAGTCCCGCCATTGTCAAGGCAGGAGCGGACTCGCGGGCTAAGATCATCGACCTTGTACGCTTTTCCGCTCGGGGAAGCCTTTGCTTTTTTGCGTGCTGCGATTGCGGACGGCTTAACTAGAAGCTCCTCAGTCAGAGCAGGCGTCCCGGGATGTACCCCGAAGTCTCCAGCCTTGACCTGATACGACGTACGAGGTGCGAATATCAAACCTCGGCCTTGAGCAACATCGGTTGCGAGAACTTCGGCGTCGATCCCGCCATCAGACGTCGTGACCGCGAATGGTATGTCAGTGTCGCTGATTGGAATGCCGAGGTTGCTAGCTTCCGCCCAAATCATTTCGCGGAGCACCTCGACGGCTGGCTCGGACCCGAGCTGGCCTATCTCAGAGGGCGTAACATCGAAAAAGCTGCGCTGCATAGCTCTCGTCTTTCTAAGTACGAGAAGGGTGTTAGCACATCCCTGCGTGCCGCACACAGAGAAGCTCGCGAATTGCTTCTCAGTCTGGTCGCCCCATCAAAAAAGACGACGAAAATCTTGGGAAAGATCGCGAGGTGCCAAAAGTGCGGCCCGGCTCGGCTTCAGCATTATCCCTTTTTGTTCTCCCGTAAAAACATCTGCGCGAATCCAGACCGAAACCGGCTTAGCTTTGGCGCGTTAACTCTGTGTCCTCGGACACAGGAGGGGCTCATGTTGCGCCATCTGCACCTTGCGGCAGCGTTCACCTTCGCATCCTGCGGCTTTGCTTTTGCGGCGGATAATGTCCCCAAGCTCGATGTCGCCCGGACGTGCCGCGGCGCTTACGGCGCGCTGCAAACCGACATGTCGCTCAGCCCCACAACCGGAAACAAGGGGGACGCCGAGGCGCGGCAAAATACTTACAAGTCATGCATGGATTCGGAGAATGCGGCGCGCGACTCCGCCGCCAAGCGCTGGGTGCGGGTGAAGGGCGAGAATCGGCGGACATGCTTCAGCATGGCCAGCGCCATTTTCCCGTCCTACGTCGAGCTCGACGCTTGCCTGCAGATGTACGACGACAAGGACCCGGCGCTGACGGGTGGGACGCCGGCAGCCGTTGCGCCGCGCAGGCGCTAGCCGCTCAGTCTTTCGCCTCGTCCTCGTCTTCCTCTGGCTCGCGAAGATCCGCCAGCCGCGCGCCGATGGCGGCGGCGAGCCGGCCCGCGTGCGAGGCGCCGCGTTCGGCGAAAGTTTCCGCCGTCAACGTGGCGTTGAGCAGCGCTTCCCGTCGTTCGTAATCGGCGACATCCTCGGGCTCGGCGGGCGGAACATTCGTGTCGTTCCAGCCGATCGATTCGAACCAGTCGAGGTCGGTCTTCGAGGCGCCCACGAGTTTCAGATTGTCTCGCAGATCAAGATCCGACATGGCGCGCCCCGTGAAAAAGGAATGTTCCTGAAAACCGCCGCCTCCCGCCGCAGTTCCTTGGCGCGCGGAATGGATCGATCGCGCTCGGCCAGCGTTGCCGTATCACAAACTGGAGCGCGTGCGACCCATGGTTCTTTTGCTGATCATTGTTCTTGTACTCGTTTTCCTCGGGGGCGGCGGTTATTACGGCCGTCGCGCAGGTTGGGGCGCGCGAGGCTATGGCCTCGGACTCGTCCTCACGATTCTTCTCATCATCGCGCTCGTCTGGGCGTTGAACGAAGTTCTCATGCCGCCGGTTTCGATGCCGATGGCGACGCCCACCATCATGCGTTGACGCGCGCGCGCATGTGGAAAATGAGCGATGGAGGACGACATGGCCCAGACGCATGATCCCGCAATGCCCGAGCCCTTCAAGACGTCGCGGCTGATCCATTCGCCGCGCGCGCGTGTGTTCGGCGCCTGGATGTCGCCCGAGACTGTGCGTGAATGGTTCAGCCCGAAGCATTTCACGGTTCCGCGGGCGCGCGTGGAGCCGCGCGTCGGCGGCGCGTTTGAAGTCTGCATGCGCGCGCCCGACGGGCAGGAGCATTGGTCGCTCGGGCGCTTCACCGAATTAGCGCCCGAGACGCGGCTGGTGATCGACATGCGCGTGCCGGGTCCCGATGGCGCAACCTTGTTCACCGCGCTGACGAACGTCGATTTTGCAGATGCGCCGGGCGGCACGCGCGTCGATGTCGTGCAGGCTTACACGTTTGAAAATCCCGCCATTGCTGAAGGCATGGTGAAGGGCGCGCCCGAGGGCTGGGGCACGACTCTCGACAAGCTCGACGCGCTGGTGATGGGCGGCGGCAAAACTTAATCGCACGCAATCCGCCAACACCCAACGCAGTTTTTATTAGCTTCAGCTAGGCCTTTTCGTGCCTGAAGCAGGCTACTGGAGGCTGATTTCGGAGGGCCGGATTTGCGAACGGATTTCCAACAGAAATGTTCGCAATATCAGTACATTGCGTCACCATGCAGGGCGCCGGCCAAACTATATTTATAATGTAAGTCGGTGTAAATTTATTCGTACTTCATCCAGCGCGCGATATTTTCAATCTAGTCTCTCTAGTTTACATTTTAGATTAACTATTTATTGAATAGCTGATTGCTACTCTTGGACGGACAAGAGGATCAATCAATGCTGCGGTCTTGTGTCTCTTCAAAGCAGATTGCCAGCTCCGGCCCAAATGCCGCCCTGTGGCGCCTGTCTCGCCGCTTGCGCAGGTTTCTGGCGAATGAGCGTGGCGCGACAGCCGTGATCTTCGCCTTTGCGTTTATGCCGATGATGATCTTCGCCGGGGCGGTGGTGGACCTGGCTCGCCTGACGCAGAAGCGCAGCGACCTTCAGCAGGCGGCCGACTTCACCGCACTGGCTTTGGCGAAGGACATTACAAACAACGGCGGCGTCGCCACCGCTACAGTCGCCAGCAAATATCTGTTCGCCACCAATCGAGACCCCGCTGCCTCCCTCGTCTCGGGCTATCCCACGACCAACACCCAGACCGGCGAAATCTGCGTGCAGGCGCGCACCAACGTCCCGACCATCGTCATGTCCATCGTCGGCATTGCGTCGTTGCAGACGTCAGCATCCGCTTGCGCGAATATCGCCCTCGGCACTTATGAAATCGCGTTGGTTCTGGACAATACGGGGTCAATGGCGAACGCAGCGTCCGGGGGCACAAAAATCGCCGCCTTGCAGACGGCGGCGCGCCAGTTTGTGAACTTCATGTTCAATTCTCCCTCGCTTGGTCCACGAACCAAGATGGCGCTGGTTCCCTTCGCGGCGAGCGTCAAAGTGGGCGCGTCATACGCCACGTCGCCATTCATGGATCGGTTCGGCGCCTCATCCTGGGCTTGGAAGAGTCCTTCATTTCAGCCCGACGCAAATGTCGCCACATCGCGTTTCGCCCTGTTCGGACTGCTGGCCGCCGCCCAGCCGAATTATGCGTGGGCAGGGTGCGTCGAAGCGCTGCCCTATCCCAAGAACGTCACCGACACTACGCCGCAAGCCTCGGACCCGGAGAGTTTGCTTGAGCCCTTGCTCGCGCCAGACGAGCCCGACGGTAGTTACATCACGTCCTACTATGACAACCGTGGGCGCCTTCGCACCGTCTCAGTCAGTAACCCATGGGAGTATTCGAACACGTATCTGGACGACAATGGCCAATGTTCCGGCGCTAAGCCGGCCGATTCGACTTCCGCCGACGAGCTCATCAAACAGTCGCGCCTTTGCAAGTACAAGAACCCAACTCTGAATAGCGGCAGCTATCAATTTGGACCCAATGGGCTGTGCACGACGGAACCACTGTTGCGGCTGGTCAACTCCAGCAGCAGTCTTCTGAGCAAGATTGACGCCATGGTTCCCGGCGGCTGGACCAATATCCACGAAGGCTTCATGTGGGGCTGGAGGACAGTGTCTCCGGTGGGGCCTTTCGCCGACGGGAAGCCTTACTCCGATACGACGAATTCCAAAGTCATCGTGCTGATGACGGATGGATTCAATACGTGGAATGCTCTGAGCAATCAGATCAACAAGTCGAGTTATTCAGCGCTGGGTTATTACTCGAGCGCAAATGGCCGGCTGCCGCCAGCAAATCAGAATGTCATGAACGATACGCAGGCCCGAGCCGCCATGGACGCACTGACCCTTGAAGCTTGCAGCAATGCGCGGGCGATGGGCGTGACGATTTACACAGTCGGATTTTCAGGGACCTACGATCCAATCGACCAGCAAGGGCAGACCATGCTCACGGCGTGCGCGGGCAGCGCCGAGCGCGCGTTTTTCACAAACAGCGCCGATGGGCTGCAATCGGTCTTCGTCCAGATCGGCAACCAGATCAGTAAATTGCGCTTGAGCAAATGAGCAGAAACGGAACAGCGAAAGTCCTTCACGCGCTCGGCGCGCGGGTCGTGCGGCTCACGTCCGACGAACGGGGTACAACCGCCGTCGAGTTCAGCCTGGTCGGCGTGCCTTTCATCGGCATTCTGATGGCGATCTTCCAGACCGGCCTCGTCCTCTTCACGTCTGAAAGTCTCGAGGCGGCTGTCGGCGACGCATCTCGCGCGATCATGACGGGTCAGGTGCAAGGCGGATCGATCTCCACCGTTACCGGCTTTCGGGACCAATTGCTGTGTACGCCTACCGTGCCGCGACGCCGCATTTTGCCGAGCTTCATCGATTGCAGCCGGTTGATTATCGATGTTCAGCAGGCCGCCACTTTCGCCGCGACCGACACGGCCCGGAATTTCTACGCAAACAGCTCAACGTCATTCAACCCCGGTGGCGCGGGCTGCATCGTGGTCGTCCGGGTTGCTTACCCTCTGCCGATCGTCTTCCCAATTCTGGCCGGCGCAGGCCGAAACACAACCGGCCAAGTCAACCACGGCGGCGGGCTGAAATATATGATCGTG
>JANXTB010000236.1 GCA_025356415.1 Hyphomicrobiales bacterium | reverse complement strand
GGGCCGATCACCACCGCATTCTTGCGGGCGTCGCCCAGGATGTGAGCCAGCGCAGCGGCGTCCTCGCAGGGGGCCAGCATGATGGCCGTGAGATGGGCGGCGTGCTCGGCCAGCGCGCCTGATGATCCTGCGACTGTGACCAGCCCGGCCCCGATCCGCGCAGCGGCGTTGGCTGCGAGGCGCGCCGCGCCGGTGTGATGCTCGGGGCCTGACACGACGAGCGCATGGCCGCGCGAATATTTGTGCCCCTGCGCCTGCGGACGCGGAAGCACATCGCGCCAGAGCGTCGGACCATTCAGAAATGTCATTGATTGGAGCGCCGGGACAACGTCCGAGCCGATTCCGATCTGCGCCAGGCGTAGATCGCCGCACAGGATCCGGCCCGGCATCAGCACATGACCGGGCTTCAGGCGAAAGAACGTCACGCTCGAATCAGCCCCGATGGCCGCGCCGCGCACCTGCCCGGTCGCGCCGTCGAGGCCGGACGGAACATCGACCGCCACCACCTTGCCGCCCATGGCCCGGCGCCAGACATTCACCCGCGTCACCGCGTCCAGCGCGTCGCCGTCAAGATCGCGCGCGAGACCGGCGCCGAACAAGGCGTCGATCACCAGATCGAAATCCTCCGGCTGATAGGCTCGCAGCGATTCGACCCCGCCATGCCATTCCGCCGCCGCCCAAGCGGCAACGCCTCTCAACCGCGCCGTGTCGCCCAGAGCAAAAACCCGCACGACAAATCCGCGCGCCGCCAGCAGGCGCGCCGCCACATAGCCATCGCCGCCATTGTTGCCCGGCCCGCAGAGCACGGCGATTCGCGGCGTCTGCCGGCTCGAAGGCAGCGACACGCGCGCCGCCTCGTCGGCGACCGCCGCCCCGGCGCGCGCCATCAGCTCGATTCCGGGCGTACCGGATGCGATCGCGGACGCATCGGCTTTCGCCATTTCGTCGGGCGTCAGCAGTTCGCGCGTGCTTCGCAAGTTGGTCCATTCGATCATGTATCAATGGTGTTCCGGCGCGCGCCGACGCGCAAGCGACCTAGATCAAAGGCCGATGGACGGGCCTCGCCGCTTCCGCCTATGCTGCGCTGCGATAGAGGCAGGAGCCGACCGATGGTGACGAAGACCCCGCGTAAGTTTTTCGAGCCGTTGGCCGCAGGCGCTCCCGCACCGTTCCGTGAATTGCCGGTGCGGCTCGAGCGCATGATTCACTTCGTGCCGCCGCACATCGAAAAGCTGCGAGCGCGCGCGGGCGAACTCGCGAAGGATGTCGATGTCGTGCTCGGCAACCTCGAGGACGCCGTGCCGGTGGAGGCGAAAGAGGCCGCCCGCGCCGGCTTCATCGAAATGGCGAAGGCCCATGATTTCGGCGCAACGGGCCTGTGGACGCGCATCAACTCGCTGAATTCGCCTTGGGTGCTCGACGACATCATCCAGATCGTCGGCGAGGTCGGCGACAAGCTCGACGTCATCATGCTGCCCAAGGTCGAAGGGCCGTGGGACATCCACTACCTCGACCAATTGCTGGCGCAACTCGAAGCGCGCCACGGGATCGCCAAGCCCATTCTCATCCACGCCATTCTTGAAACGGCGGAAGGTGTGAAAAACGTCGATTCGATCGCGACCGCATCGCCGCGCATGCATGGCATGAGCCTCGGCCCCGCCGATCTCGCAGCGTCGCGCGCGATGAAGACGACCCGCGTCGGCGGCGGACATCCGGAATATAAAGTGCTCGCCGACGCCAACGGGGAAGCGCCCCGCGCGGCGTACCAGCAGGATCTCTGGCATTACACGGTCGCCAAGATGGTGGACGCCTGCGCGGCCGCCGGCATCAAGCCGTTCTACGGACCGTTCGGCGATTTCTCCGATTCCGCCGCCTGCGAGGCGCAATTGCGCAACGCCTTCCTGATGGGCTGCGCCGGCGCCTGGACGCTCCACCCGAGCCAGATCGCCATCGCCAAGCGAGTCTTCTCGCCCGACCCGGCGGAAGTGGCGTTCGCGCTGAAGATTTTGGAAGCGATGCCCAACGGAACAGGCGCGGTGATGATCGACGGCAAGATGCAGGACGACGCAACTTGGAAGCAGGCGAAGGTCATCGTCGACTTAGCGCGGCAGGTCGCGGCGCAGGACAAGGAATTTGCCGCTAAGGCGGGGCTCTAACCCTCCAAGGCCAGGCTCCATGTGTTACCCATGTCTCCGAACGGGTGTTACCTATCTCTCCGGTCTGAACAAAGGGAGAGGGCGGACTCGTGAGGGGCTACGCTCTCACGGGTGAGCTGCGATCCCCTCATCCCGTCATGCTTCGAGAGCCGCTTCGGTCCTCGCAATGACGAGCGACATTTGACAGCCCGCCCTGACCCGTCTACGCAAACGCCCCGCCAAGAGGACGCCATGCAACCCCGGGTCGCAAAGTTTCATATCGGTCAGGTCGTCAAGCACCGGAAGTTTCCGTTCCGGGGCGTGATTTTCGACGTCGACCCGGTTTTCGCCAACACCGAGGAATGGTGGGAGGCGATCCCGTCGGACACGCGGCCCTCCAAGGACCAGCCGTTTTATCATCTGCTGGCCGAGAACGCCGAGACGGAATACATCGCCTACGTCTCCGAGCAGAACCTGCTGCCCGACGAGAGCGGCGCGCCGCTGCGTCACCCGCAATTGCGCGACATGTTCGAGCGCCAGCCCGACGGCCAGTACAAGCTGCGAAGCACCGGCCCCAAACACTGACACAACAAAAACGGCGGCCTTTCGGCCGCCGCTTTTTTATCTCGTCAGCTTTCGTAAGCTTACTTGGGGGCTGCCGACGGCGCTGACGCGCCACCCGCTGCGGCGCCCGGCTGGGCTTCAAGCGTCTTGCGCTGCTCTTCGGCGCGCTTCTGCAGTTCCTGCTCGAGGCGCTTCTGCTGCTCTTCGAGGACCTTGGGGTCCATCGCCGCACCATCGAAGGACTTGCCGAAGCCCGCCATCGGGATGGTGAAGGTGACTTCGTTGTTGGCCTGGTTCTTCACCGAGATGTTGAGCGTCGTGCCTTTTTTCATCTGGTCGATGGTCGGGCCCTTCACCTTCGATTCGGCGAAGCAACCGTTCGGGAAGCAGATTTCGAAATTGCCTTCCTGCGTGGCGCCCTTGTCGACCGAGAAGCGGAAGCCCGGACGCAGCATGAGCGCGACGGGGAGGAGCAGGCGCACGATGCGCTGGTCGTCGCCCTTGACGTCATAGACCGCGAGCGCGAGCACCGGCGGCTGGTCCGCCGCAGTGCCGAAATCGCGCGTCGTGTAGCAGATTTCCTTGTTGGCGGCCTGATCCTTGCCGCAGATCTTGGTCCACTCGCCCTGCGTCGGCTGGAGTTCGACGCGGAGAGGGCCGCCCGGCTGGCCGGCGGCGGGCTGCTGCTGCGCGGGCGGCTGGGCCGGCGGCGTCTGCTTCTGCGCCTGCGCAAAGGCATCGACGCCCGTCAGCATCAGGCCTGCTGCGAGCGCGGCGGCGCCGAGGCGTTTGGTGGAAATGGGCATCAATGATCCTTTCATGCCTGCCGCATCGGAAAATTCCGGAGAGGCGCCGCTCATCGCGTTTGATTGCGGCGAGAGATTGACCGCCGCCTCTTTAGCCTCTTCCCGTCCCGCTTTAAAGAGCGCTCGCGCCGTAATCCTCAAAAAGCCGGGATTTCGTATAATCCGAACGTATGGGTGTGAGCTTCCGGAACGGGCCGTGGCCCCCTAGGCTGCAGGCCATGAAATTGCGACTGATTCGCCCCCTGTTTGCGTGCCTGCTGGCCTGCCTCCCCGGCTGGGCTGGCGCCCGCGCGGCTGAGCTGCCGCCGGCAAGTCCAGGTATCTCCATGCACGGCATCGCCATGCACGGCGAACCGGCCCTGCCCGCGGATTTCACCAATCTTCCCTATGCGAATCCCGACGCGCCGAAGGGCGGACGCCTGTCGATCGGGTTTCAGGGGACGTTCGACAGCCTGAACCCGTTCAACCTGAAAGCCGGGTCGGCGGCGCAGGGGCTGAACGGAAACGTCTTCCAGACGCTCATGACCCGCTCGCTTGATGAGCCCTTCACGCTCTACGGGCTCGTCGCGCAGACGATCCAGACCGATGAGGCGCGCGAGCATGTGACGTTTCGCCTCGATCCGCGCGCCCGCTTTTCCGACGGCTCAGCCATCACCAGCGCGGACATTCTCTTCACCTTCGAGCTCCTGAAGACCAAGGGCCGCCCGCAGCAGCGCGCCGCTTACGGACAGGTGATCAAAGTCGAGACGCCCGACGCCGCGACGATCTCCTTCGACCTCACCGGCAGCAACGATCGCGAACTGCCGCTCACCATCGCGCTCATGCCCGTGCTCTCGAAAGCGCGCACCGATGCGGAGCGCTTCAACGAGACGAGTCTCGACATTCCGATAGGCTCCGGCCCCTACCGCATCGAGGCTGTGCGGCCGGGCGAAAGCCTTCTCCTCAAGCGCAACCCCGATTACTGGGCGAAGGATCTGCCCATTCATCGCGGGCTTTATAATTTCGATGAGATTCGCATCGAATATTTCCGCGACGCCGCCTCGCTCTATGAAGCGTTCAAGGGCGGGCTGATCGACTATCGCGAAGAGACCAACCCGACGCGCTGGCTGACCGGCTATGATTTTCCGGCGATGAAATCAGGCAAGCTTGCGAAAGCGAGCCTGCCCCTCGGCGTGCCCAAGGGCATGACGGGTTTCGCGTTCAACACGCGCCGTCCGCTGTTCAAGGATGCGCGTGTGCGCGAGGCCTTCGGGTTGATGTTCGATTTCGAATGGATCAACGCGAAACTCTACGGCGGGCTCTACCGTCGGACCGCGAGTTTCTTCGACGAGAGCGACCTCTCCTCCAGCGGACGTCCCGCAAGCCCGCAGGAACGCGCGCTGCTTGCGCCTTACCCGGGCGCCGTGCGCGCCGATATTCTGGAAGGAACGTGGCGCCCGCCGCAGACCGACGGCTCAGGCCGCGACCGCGCCACCGCGCGCAGCGCGCTCGCTCTGCTGAAGGAGGCGGGCTATGTGCTCTCCGACGGCGTGCTGGTGGAGCGC
>JANXTB010000220.1 GCA_025356415.1 Hyphomicrobiales bacterium | reverse complement strand
GCTTGCCGGGTGAGATCATCACGGTGGCGACATTCGGGCCCTGCACCTGCACGCGGTAGGCGCCGTAATTGATCCAGTCGGAATCGGGGTCTTTCACGATGACCAGGCAGGCCGTGCCGATGAACGGGCCGCCATCATGCTCATGCCAGACCGGCGTCGGGATCTTCAGGAGATCGACGTCCTTGCCTTCCATGATGTTCTCGCAGAGCGGGCCGCCATTGACCTGCACCGGCTTGATCATCGGCGAGTCGCGCATGTAGCCACGCCACCACTGAACGAGATCGAGTTCGGTGCCTTTGACGGGCAGGCCGAGCGCTACGTTGATGCGCGGCACGGAGGTGAGAATGTTGGCGAGAACGCGCATGCCCTTCGGGTAGCCGGGCACTTCATCGAAGAGTACGGCGGGGTTGCCCATCTTGCGCATGTAAAGATCGACGATTCCGCCGATCTCTTCTTTCGGTTCGGCGCCCTTGATGATCTTGAGCTCTCCGATCGCCTCGACTTCTGCGAGCCAGTCGCGAAGATCCTTGTTCGCCATCCTTGTTCTCCTTTTTCAATTCATTGGCGCTTGTCGCGCGTTATGGTGTTCAAAGACTAGCCGCCGCCGGTCATGACGGCTTGTTTTCGTGTCGCCCAACCGGTCATCCGCGCCTCGACATAGGCGCAGACGAGATAGGCGCCGATGCCCATGGCGGCGATTACGATCAACCCGGCGAACATCAGTGACGTGCGGAATTGCGATGCGGCCTGCAGCATCATGTAGCCAATGCCGTCATTGGACGCGAGCGTCTCCGAGATCACCGCGCCGACAAAGGCCAGCGTCACAGCGACTTTCAGCGAGGCGAAGAAATACGGCAGACTGCGCGGCAGGCTGATCTTGCGAAGGATGTCGAGCTTTGAAGCGCCAAGCGAACGCAGCACGTCCTCGAGTTCCGGTTCGACTGTGGCCAGCCCCGCGGCGACATTCACCGCAATGGGGAAGAAGGACAAAAGGAACGCGGTCGCAATTGCGGGCGGTTGGCCGATGCCAAGCCAGATCACGAGGATTGGCACCACGGCCGCCTTCGGAACCGAATTGATGCCGATCAGCAGCGGATAGAAGCCCGCGTAAACAAGCCGCGACGAACCGATGAAGATTCCCATCAGCGACCCCACCAAAATGCCGATGGCGAAGCCGATCATTGTGTTGGTCAAGGTGAACATGGCATGCGCCATGATCGGCTCGCGGTAATCCATGAAGGATTTCCAGACGAGCGACGGCGCCGGCAGGATGAAGGGCTTCGGATTGAAGATGAGGACGACGAGTTCCCAGATGATGAGCAGGCCGATGATCACGATCCAGGGCGCGGCTTTTTCCAGCCGCCGTTCGGTCTTCGGGCTCATGGCGCAGCTCCTTGCGGCGCGACAATGCCGGCGGTGTTTTCCTTACGCACCTGCGCGATCTCGGCGCGGATTTGCTGGACGATTTCGTTGAAGTGCGGATCAAACGTGCTCTGCACCGTGCGCGGACGCGGAATATCGACGCGATGCGTGGAGATCACGCGGCCGGGGCGGGTCGACATGACGAAGATGACATCGGCGAGATAGGCGGCTTCGCGCAGATCGTGCGTGACGAGAACGCAGGTGAAGCGCTGCAGCATCCAGAGATCCTGCAACACGGCCCAGAGTTCTTCGCGCGTGAAGGCGTCAAGCGCGGCGAAAGGCTCGTCCAGCATCAGCAATTGCGGATCGTGGATCAGCGCGCGGCAAAGGCTGGTGCGCTGCTGCATGCCGCCAGACAGCATCCAGGGCTGCTTGTTTTCAAAACCGGCCAATCCCACCGTCGCCAGCAAGGCGCGGGCCTTCGCTTCGTATTTGGCGCGCTCGGAGGAGAGGCGGCTGCGGTGCGGCTGCACGATTTCGAGCGGCAGCATCACGTTGCCCAGCGTGTCGCGCCATGGCAGCAGGGTTGGGTTCTGGAACGCCATGCCAGTGATTTTCAGCGGCCCGGTGACAGGCGCGCCGGCGACGCGGATGCTTCCTTCTGACGGCGGACACAGGCCTGTCGCCAGTTTCATGAAAGAGGATTTCCCGCAGCCCGACGGCCCGACAATGGCGGCGAACTGGCCTTTCTCGATGGCGAGATCGACGCCCGACAGCGCCAGCGTTCCATTCTCGTCGCCATAGCGCAGCCCGACTCCGGCGAAATCGACGAAGGCCTTTGAGGGTCCGGGTTGCACTGTGTTTGACATGTCCACTTACCGCCTCAACCGATGTTGCGTTCAGAGGCGGGTGGCATGAAGTCGAGGTTGAGCAGCGATTGCGGCGTCGGCGTATGCGGCAGTTCGAGCCCGTCCTTCAACACGGCGATCGACTCCTCGACGCGCTTCATGTCGAAGGCGCCGAGCCCGTTCTTGCGCACATTTTCCGTGCGGATCAGGCGGTCGATGACCCAGTCCATGCGGGCGCGTTCTATCTTCGGATTGAGCAGCTTGTCGCGCTTCATCACGGCGTCGATCGCTGCGTCGCGGTTCTTCGAGGCGCCAACCCATGAGCGCGCAATGCCGGTGGCCATGCGCTTCACCACGTCCGGCTTGTCCTTGATCATCTGCGGACTGGTGATCAGCGAATTGCCGAAAAAGTTGAAGCCGAACGTGTGGTAATAAAGGAGATTGATGTCGTCGAGCGCGAGGCCATTGTCGAGAAGGTTGAAGATCGCCGTGTAGTCGAAGGCGATCACCGCATCGACGTCACCTTTCAGAAGCATCGTGTCGCGCAGGCGTACGTCGACCGTGATGCGGTTGACGCTCTTGGGATCGATCTTGTTGCGGGCGAACAGTGCGGGCAGGATTTTCGAGCCGGCGTCAGCCGTGCCGACGCCGAGCTTGGCGCCGACGAGATCCTGCAGCGACTTGATCGGCTTGCGTTTCAGGCTGAGCACGACGGCCGGGAACACGTCGAAAATCGGCATGAGAATTTTCGGCGCAGCATCCGGATTGCGCCCGGCAAATTCCACGACCGCGGAGGCGTCCGCGAGGCCGAATTCATAAGCGCCCGACGCGACGCGCGTGATCGCTTCGCCAGAACCTGACGAGCCGTCCGCCGTGACGGCGAGGTTCAGACCCTTGAATATGCCGCTCTCGATGGCGTAGAAGGTCGGCGCATTGCCGCCGTAGATGCGAAACTCCAGCGCGAGCTTGACGGCGTCCGCCGTTTGCGCGCGCACCAGCGATGGCGCGAAGATTCCGGTTGCTGCTGCGGCTCCGCCGAGAAGCGTCTGGCGTCGTGTGGTGTCGGACAAGCGCTTTTCCATCACAGGCTCCTCGGGTGTCGGATAAGTTCGTCAGCCGCCAATGCGATTGCATGAACGATGCCAGCATAGCCTGTGCATCGGCAAATATTTCCGGCGAGCGCGTCGCGGATCTCGGCCTCGCTCGGCTGAGGGTTGCGCAGCAGCAGGTCGCGCGCCGTGACCAGCATTCCAGGCGTGCAGAAGCCGCATTGCAAGGCGTGGGCGCGGTGAAAGGCGTCTCGCAAAGCCTCTGTCACGCGATCTTGATTCAGACCTTCGAGCGTCGTGACCGTGCGGCCATCGCATTGCACGGCGAATTTCAGGCAGGCGCGCGTCAGCAGGCCGTCCACGTCAACGCTGCACGCGCCACAGGCGCCGTGCTCGCAGCCCAGATGCGTCGCGGTCAATCCGCATTCTTCGCGCAGGAAATCGGCGAGGCTCGTGCGGTCCTCGACCTCGCGCACGACAGGCGCGCCGTTCAGCGTCATTCGGATCTTGGTCATGCGCCGAGGACCTCCGCCAGCGTTCGCATGACGTTCGTCGCGTGCAGGTTCTGTAAATATGGGTCGGGCGCTGCGAGGAGCGCGGCGACATCGCTCGCGACCAAGGGTCGAAGCGCCTCCAGGCTTTCACCCTGCGCCAGCGCCGCGCTTGTTTGCGGCAAGATGCGTGCACGTATGCTGGCCGCGCCGAGCGTGACGCGCGAGCGCGCGCCTTGCCTCACGGCGACGGCAAGCGAGTCCGCAAAGGCGCCCGTCTTGCGATTGATTTTCGAGGAAGCCGCGCGCGCGGTGTCGTCGAGCTTTGGAATTTCGAAGCCGAGAATGATTTCGCCCGCCGCAAGATTTGTCTCGTAGGCCGCGACGAGAAGATCGTCCATCGCGAGGCGCCGCTCGCCCTGCGGGCCCGCGATGCGCGCTGTCGCGTTGAGTGCGAGGAGGATGCAAGGCCAGTCCGCGGCGGGGTCGGCCATGGCGACCGAGCCGCCAATCGTGCCGTGGCAACGGATCGCGCGATAGGCGATCTTCGCAGCCGCGCGGCGCATGAAGCCATGCGACGGATCGGGAACCTTGCCGTCCTCGATCTCCGCATGCGTGACGCCAGCGCCGATGAACACGGCGTCGCCAAGGTCGCGGCTCTCGCGCAATTCTGAAATCGCAGCGAGGTCGATCAGCGTTCCGGCCGTCGTCATGCGCAGATTTAGCAAGGGGCCAAGCGACTGGCCGCCGGCGATCGCGGCGGTCTCGTCGGGCGCCACCGCTAGCAGCACGATCGCGTCCGCGACAGACGTCGCGCGACGGTAGGTGAAGGGTGAGGGCTTCATGTGAGCGCTCCCGCCTCGCGACGCGCGCGCTGGGCTGCTTCCCAGACACGGCGGGGCGTCAATGGAGTCTCGTTGAAACTCGCCTTGCAATCGCGGAAGGCGTCGGCCACCGCGTTGGCCAGTGCTGCGGGCGGCGCAATGGCGCCGCCTTCGCCGACGCCCTTCACGCCATATTCCGTCACCAATGCCGGCGTCACCGAATGGGCGATGCGCACGGTCGGTACTTCGGTCGCGCAGGGCATGATGTAATCGGCGAACGTGGTTGCGAGCGGCTGGCCGTCGGCATTGAACGGGATTTCCTCGAACAGGCCAGTACCGATGCCTTGCGCGATTCCGCCCTGCACCTGACCATCGACAATCATTGGATTGATCATCGTCCCGCAATCTTCCGCGACTGCGTAATCGAGGATTTTTACGACGCCGGAATCTTCATCCACGGAGACGACGACGGCATGCGTCCCATAGGAGAAGACGCCTGCGGAATCGCCGGGCTCGTAGGTTCCGCTCGCTTCCAGCGTCGGCTCCATGCCGACAGGCAACAGTTCCTGGCGGATGTTCGCCGCCCGCGCGATGTCGCGGAACGGGACTGAGGCTGAGCCCGCGACGACATGACCGTCGCGGATTTCGACGCTCGATGGATCAGCCTGCAAAAGGTGCGCGCCGATGGCCTTTATCTTTTGCGCGAGCTTACGCGACGTCGTCGCAACGGCGCCGCCAGCGAAGACGATCGAGCGCGAGGCGAAGGTGCCGAAGCCGAAGGGCGTCGTCGCTGTGTCGCCGTAACGGATCTTCACCAATGCGGGGTCGATGCCGAGCTCATGCGCGGCGATCTGTGCGAAGCTCGTCTCGTGGCCCTGACCGTGATTTTGCGTGCCGACATGCACGTTGACCGAACCGTCCGGGAGCATGCGCACATTGGCGGCCTCATAGCCGGGCACGACGCGCGACTTGCGCTTCGACCATTCAACGACTCCGTGTCCGCTCTGCTCGGTGTAAATTGCGAAGCCGACGCCGATACGCAACTCGCCGGGGCGGCGTTCGCGCTGCTGCTTGCGGATCGCAGGCCTGTCTATCATCCGCGCCGCTGTATCGAGCGCATCGTGGTAATCGCCAGTGTCGAGTTTCATGCCGGAGACGGTCGTGTATGGCATTTCCGCGCGCGACACGAGATTGAGCTTGCGCAGATCGTAGGGCTCCATGCCCAGATGCAGGGCCAGTTCATCGACGAGACGCTCGATCGCAAAACAGGCGCCGGGCCGGGCGACGCCGCGATAGGGGCCCATTGGCGCCTTGTTGGTCGCGACCGTCCATGTGTTCACGTTGAGGCCGCGCACGCGATAAGGGCCGGGGAGGTTGCCCGCCGCCATGCTGGCTTCCATGAAGGAGCCGGTCGGCCAGAGCGCATAGGCGCCGGCGTCGATATGCACGTCGCCTTCAATGCCGATGATCGTCCCGTCGCGCTCGGCGCTGATGGTGAGATCGTAATGATGGTCGCGGCAATGGACGGAGGCGAGCAGATGTTCGCGGCGATCCTCGATCCAGCGCACCGGGTGATTTCGTTTGAGCGCGATGGCGCAGACGGCGATTTCTTCCGGCAGCAAACGGTTCTTGCCGCCAAAGCCGCCGCCGACATCCGGCGCGATGACGCGAATCTGATTCTCCGGCAGGCCGAGCGCCTGCGCCAGCCCCAGCCGCATGACGTGGCCGCCCTGCGTGGACAGATAGACGAGCAGCTCATCCAGCCGCTGGTCCCAGTAAGCGACGCAACCGCGCGTTTCGAGCGACACCGTCGCCTGCCGGTTCATGCGGAATTGCCGCCGCAGCCGCACGGGCGCCTGTTTCATGGCCTCCTGATCGCCAGCGCCAATCGTGCGGATGATGAAGGCGTTGTCCGGCCAGGTGTCGAACAGGCGCGCGCTGTCGGGCGCCATGGCCTGAACCGCATCAACGACCGCCGGCAATTCGCTGCAATCGACGCCGACCTGCTCGGCAAGATCTTCCGCCTGCGCACGGGTTGGCGCGACGCAGGCGGCGATCGCCTGCCCGACGTAGCGCACCTTGCCGTTGGCGAGCGCGGGATAGGGGGATTGGCGGAACGCGTCAAGTTCCGGGCCGGCTTCGAGCACGTTGAGCGAATCGAAATCGGCGATTGTGTAGACGTCGGCCTCGGCGCCTGATGGTTTGGTGACGGCGGTCAGGCGGCCATGGCGATCTGGCTGCGAACGAAGGCAATGTCCTGCATGAAGGGCAGGCGAACGTCGGCGACGAACATCGCCTTTCCGGCAAGGTGGCGTGCATCTTCCTTGCGCAAGAGACTCGCGCCGATCCACCCTTTGCCCCCGTGTTCATCCCCACCCATCCGGGTCGCTGCTCCTTTGCCTCAACGGCGCGCAAAATGACCATAAATCTACCAGTGTGCGTTTATTCGTTCACCTCGGAAGCTCTTGAACAGCTTCTGTTTTCAATCACTTCTTGTTCATTGCGTTGCAGGGGCGGCGGGTTTGTTCCAAAAAGTTGACACGCCCATTGAGCTCTGTAAAGCTCTTTTTCCGCGAGGATGTTTTGCTTCGATCGCGCCCCAATTCGGATTGTTGACGCATGGCCGCACTTGAAATCGCCGAGCCTGAAAAGCTTGATGACGCTTACACGATGCTGGGGACCGAGGAGGGGTCCATCAGGCCGATGGGCGGCGGAACGGCCCTGATGCTGATGATGAAAGCGCAGCTGTTCAAGCCATCAAAGCTGGTGAGCTTGCGCAAGATCGAGGCGCTGACGGGCTTTTCGCTGAGCGTCGACGCTTCGCACATCCGCATCGGCGCGATGACGACCTTCTCCGAACTCGAACAATCGCCGATGATCGCGCAGCATCTGCCGGTCGTGACGCAGACCATGAAGACGCTCGCCAATGTGCGCGTGCGCAATGTCGCGACTGTCGGTGGCAATCTGGCCCATGGCGATCCGCATCTCGATCTGCCGCCCGTTTGGAGCGCGCTTGGCGCGAGCGTGCGCATTGTCGGCGTGGATGGCGAGCGTGTGGTCCCTGCTGAAGAGCTGTTCCTGGGCTATTACGAGACTGTGCTCGCGCAGGGCGAACTCATCGCCGATATTTCCGTGCCGGTGCGCCCCGGCTGGCGGTTCTTCTACGCAAAGGTGACGACGCGCGCCGAGCATGACTGGCCGGCGCTCGGCCTGTGCGTCGGCGTGCGCGCGGAGGGCGAGGTCATCGCCGATGTGAGCCTCGTGCTGAGCGCTGCTGTGGACAAGCCCACGCGGCTCAAGAGCGCGGAGGCCGCGCTGCGCGGCGTCGCGTTGTCCGATGCGGCGCTCGCCATGGCTGCGGACGCCGCGCTTGCGGAAGTCCACATCGAGGGCGATGGACGTGGCTCCGCCGCTTACAAACAGCAATTGTTGCGCGTGCATCTGGGCCGCGCCATCAAGCATGTCATGCAGGGGAGCGCCAGCGCATGAGCGCGATCACGCCGCCGCCTTTCGCCAGTCGTTCGCTCCCGCGCCTTGAGGCGCGCGAGAAAGTGACGGGGCGGATCGAATACACCCATCACCTGAAACTTCCGGGCATGCTGCACGGAAAGATCTTCCGCTCGACCATGCCGCACGCGAAGATCAAGAGCATCGATACGACCGCCGCCGCCGCGCTGCCGGGCGTGTATCAGGTCGTCACGATCGACGATATTCGCAAGGTCATTCCCAATCCCTATTACGGCCCGGCGTTTCACGATCAGCCGATCCTGGCCGACGGCAAGGTGCGGTTCGCGGGCGAGCCTGTCGCCGTCGTGCTCGCGTTCGACAAGAAGATCGCCGAAGAGGCCGCGGGGCTTATCACCGCTGAATATGAAGAACTGCCGGCGGTGTTCGACGAGATCGAGGCGATGACGGCCAAGGTGCTCGTCCATGACGAGCTGAAGCCGGCCGCGACCTTCGCTGATCTGAAGTATCTGAAGGGCAAGAAGGGCACGAATATCGCGCTGGATTACCAGTTGCGGCGCGGCGATACGGAAGCGGCGTTCGCGCGCGCGGAGCATGTTTTCGAACACACGTTCCGTTCGCAACAGGTCATGCATGTGCCGATGGAGCCGTTCGTCTCCGTCGCCGACTGGCAGGACGGCCATCTGACCCTGCACACGGCCTCGCAGGGTCCGTCCTTCGTGCGCATCGAAATCGCGCGCCTGCTGGGCCTGCCTGAAAACAAGGTGCGCGTGAAAGTGCCGTATCTCGGCGGGGGCTTTGGCGGCAAGCTTTACATCAAGCTCGAAGCCCTGGTCACCGCGCTGTCGATGGTCGCCGAGCGCCCTGTGAAAATCTCGCTCACCATGGACGAGCAATTCTTCATGGTGACGCGCCATCCGTGTCACTTCACCATCAAGAGCGGGCTCGATGCGAGCGGCAAGATCATCGCGCGTCATTGCGAGGTCATCTGGAATGGCGGCGCCTATGCCGACATCGGGCCGCGCGTGACGCAGAAGGCGGGGTTCACCTCCGCCGGGCCATATGACATCGACAATGTCACGATCAATTCCTACGCGGTCTACACCAACCGTCCGCCATGCGGCGCCTTGCGCGGTTTCGGCGCGCCGCAGACGGCGTGGGCCTATGAGTGCCACACGGACATGATCGCCGACGCGCTGAAGATGGATCGCGTCGAATTTCGCCGCAAGAACATGCTGCGCGAGGGACGTCCGCAAGCGTCCGGCACGCCGCTGCGCGACGCCGAAATCGAACGCGCGATGGATCATGTGCTCGACCGCATGAACTGGTCTGCGCCGTTCGATCGCGGCTCGGGCAATATCAAGCGCGGTCGCGGCATCGGCATCGGCTTCAAGGGCATTACATCGCCCACCACTTCAGTTGCTATCGTCAATCTGAACGCTGATGGATCGTGCGCGCTGTACATCGGCACGGTGGACATGGGGCAGGGGTCCGACACGGTGATGGCGCAGATCGCGGCGCAAGTGCTCAACCTCGATCCCGCGTCGATCAAGGTCATTCATCCCGACACGGATGTAACGCCCTACGACATGGGCACGCTCGGCTCGCGTTCGACTTTCCACATGGGCAATGCGGTGCGCATCGCCGCGGAAGACGCCAAGCAGAAGATCGAGGTGCTGGCGCGCGAGCTTGGCCTGCCGCAAGGCGCCAACCTGCCGCTTGTCGACATGATGAAACAGAAATACGGCATGCAGGCCGGCAACATCATCGGCACGGGCACCTATCTCGCCGATTACGAAAAGCCTGATGCGCAGGGACAAACGACAAAGGGCACGCCGTTCTGGGGCGTCGGCGCGGCGGGCGCCGAAGTCGAGATCGATATCGAGACTGGCGCCATCAAGGTGACGAAGCTCGTCAATGTGGCCGATGTCGGCGTCGCGCTGAATCCCAAAGCCGTGCAGCAGCAATTGTCTGGCGCGGGCATCATGCAGCTTGGTTTCACGCTGACGGAAAATATGGTGTTCCGCGACGGCCAGCTCACCAACGGCTCGCTGGCGGATTACAAGATTCCGACGCTGCTCGACATGCCCAAGAGCTTCATCAACGAGCACGTGCCCAACGCTTATGACGCGCATGGCCCGTTCGGCGCCAAGGGCGGCGGCGAGAGCACGACCATCGCGCTGTCGCCGGCGATCGGCAACGCGGTGGCGGATGCGCTCGGCATCCGCATCTACGATTTGCCGATCACTCCCGAAGCCATTTTCCGCGCCATGCAGGAAGCCAAGGGCGCCCCTCTGGAGGAGGACGCGTGAGCACGTCCCGCACGATTCAATTCACGCTCAATGGCCGGCCGGCAACCGCCGACATCGCCGCGAACGAAACCATTGTCGACATGCTGACCAACCGCTTCGAGCTGCGCGGCGCGCGCGAAAGCTGCGGGCAGGGCCTGTGCGGCTGCTGCACGGTGACGGTGGACGGCATGGCCGTGTCGGGCTGCCTGTCGCTCGCGTGGTTTCTCGATGGCAAAAGTGTCGAGACGGTGGAGGCGCTGTCGAAGGGCGGCGTGCTCGACCCTGTGCAGGAAGCCTTCATCGAGGCGGGTGCGTTCCAATGCGGCTTCTGCACGCCGGGCTTCATCATGATGGTGCGTCAATTGCTCGATGCGCATCCCGATCCCGACGAGGACGAGGTGCGGCATTACCTGACGGGGAATTTGTGCCGGTGTTCGGCGTATCCCGAGATCATGGATGCGGTGAAACTGGCGGCGGCGAAGCGGAAGAGGGCGAGCGCGGCCTGACGCGCTCGCAATGACGGCTGCAATCCCCTAAACTCCCCACACACCCCCTTGAAGAGGGGCCGGTCGAGGGAGGTTTATATGCTATCGCGGGCATGGCTTGGATGTGCGGCGGCTTTGGCGCTGACGGGCGCGGCGCAGGCGCAGGATTCGCTGGCGAGTTTTTACAAGGGCCGCAATCTCACGATCATCATCGGTTCGTCGCCCGGCGGCGGCTATGACCTCTATGGCCGCCTGATCTCGCGTTTCATCGCGCGCCATGTGCCAGGCAGCCCGACCATCGTCGTGCAGAACATGCCGGGCGCCGCGTCCAACATTGCAGCGTCCTATGTCTATAACGTCGCGCCGAAGGACGGCACGGTGATCGGCGCCTTGTTCATGGGCGCGGTGGTCGAGCCGTTGTTTGGCGACACCAAGCGTCCCACGCATGACATGTCGAAATTCAACTACATCGGCAACGCCAACAGCGACGCCTATGTGTGCCTGGTGCGCACTGATGCGCCCGTGAAAACGATGGCTGATGCGTTCGACAAGGAACTCGTGATGGGCGCATCCGCGGAGGGGGCCTCGACGCGCGACTTCCCGGTGCTGCTGCGCAATCTGCTCGGTGCGAAATTCAAGGTCGTCGCCGGTTATCCCGGCACGCGCGAGATCAACCTCGCGCTGGAAAAGGGCGAAGTGCAGGGCGCCTGCGGCGAGACGTGGTCGAGCGTGGCTGCGACCTATCCGACGTGGTTCAAGGAGAACCTGGTCAAGCCGCTCGTGCAGGAATCCAACACCGGCTATCCGGCGCTCGACAAGATGGGCGTGCCGCTGGCGCGCGATTTTGCGAACGTCGTCTGCGAATAAATCAGCTCGAGGATCTTCTTCTGCTCGTCGG
>JANXTB010000165.1 GCA_025356415.1 Hyphomicrobiales bacterium | reverse complement strand
TGCCGGCGGGATAATCGGACGGCGCGGCGTGCGTTGAATCGACGTGGCTGTCTGCAAAGGTGGCGGCGTAGAATTCGGCCGCCTCGCGCGCCTGCCCACGATCGAACCAAAGGCATGTCGCCATCTTGTGCTTGGTCATTCTCGCGCTCCCATAGGCTCAGTTGCTGGCTTGGCGGTCCGGCGGAGGATCGCAGCTTACATGGGCTGGATCACCGGTCACTCAATCCGCTCGGCCGCAAAAAAGAAACGCTCGGTTCGGGAATAAATCGGCGCGATCCGTAGTCTCTCCTCAAACACAAGTTAAGAGGAGGGCGCTATGGCCTCGAAAGATGCTCACGTCGGTCGCCGGCAAGTTCTGGAATGCATGGCCTGGGCGGGAACGGGCGCGCTCTGGACGATCAGCGGCGGAACGCCCCATGCGCTCGGTCTTCTCGGGCAAGCGCGCGCCGAGACAGCGGCGCCGTTCACCTTTCTGCAAATTAGCGACAGCCACATCGGCTTCGACAAGGCCGCGAATCCGGACGCGCTCGCAACCTTGCGCGAGACCATTGCAAAGGTGCGCGCCATGCCGGCGCGTCCCGCGTTCATGATTCACACCGGCGACATCACGCATCTCTCGCGCGCTTCGGAGTTCGACCAAGCCGACGCTGCCATTCGAGAAGCCGGTCTTGAAACTTTCTATGTGCCTGGCGAGCACGACGTCATCGATGAGGGCCGCGGCCGCAGCTATCTCGACCGTTACGGCAAGAACGCCAAAGGCGCGGGCTGGTATAGTTTCGATGCCGGCGGCGCGCATTTTGTCGGGCTCGTCAACGTGGTCGATCTCGAAGCCGGCGGCCTCGGCAAGCTCGGGCCAGAGCAACTTGCGTGGATAGAGAACGATCTGCGCGGGCAAAGCGCATCCACGCCCATCGTGGTCTTCGCCCACATCCCGCTCTGGACCATCTACGAGCCGTGGGGCTGGGGCACGGACGATGGCCTGCGCGCCCTGTCGCTTCTCAACCGGTTCGGCTCGGTGACCGTGCTGAACGGACACATCCACCAGATCGTGCAGAAGACCGAAGGCCATATGACATTCCACACGGCCCGATCGACGGCGTTTCCGCAGCCTGCGCCGGGCGCTGCGCCTTCGCCGGGTCCGATGGTCGTCGCGTCCGACAAGCTGCGGGACTATCTAGGCCTCACCCGCGTGGACGTGGCGCGTGTCGACTCTCCGGTCGCGATCGTGGACGCGACGCTTGCCGGCAAGGCCTGAGCCATGCGGGCCTTGTCGCGACGCACATTGCTTGGCTGGCTCGGCTTCGCGGCATGGCCGATGCGAGCGGCTCGCGGGGCACCGAGGGAGGTGAGTGTATCCATCCAGAACTTCGCCTTCGCGCCGGCGCGCACGCAAATTCCGGCAGGCGCGCGCGTGATCTGGACCAACGAGGACGATGCTCCACATCTGGTCGTGGCGTCGAAGGGCGCGTTCCGGTCGAGCGCGCTCGACACCGGCGACACATTTCAGTTCGTCTTTCGCGAGCCCGGGAGCTACGATTATTTCTGCGCCCTGCACCCACACATGCAAGGCGTCGTGACGGTGACGGCCGAGGCGGGCCGTGGAGCCGAAACCGGTGACCATTGAAGACGATCAGGCGCGCTTCGCCACAATCGTCCTGCCGCATATGGCGCAGGCGTATCGGCTTGCGCGCTGGATCACCGGCAATCCCACTGATGCGCAGGACGTCGTCCAGGAAGCCGCTGCCCGCGCCTTCCGCAGCATCGGCACCTTTGCAGGCGTCAGCCCCGCCGCGTGGACGCTCGCCATCGTGCGCAACACCGCCAACAGCTGGCTGCGAAAACATCGCCGCGAAGTTCCGTCCGGCGATGCGGAGGAACTGGCGGACAAGATCGACGCCACCGAGACGCCGGAAAGCGATCTTCTGCGAAAGGCCGATGTGGAGAGCGTCCGGCGAGCCGTCGCCGCCCTGCCCGCCCAGTATCGGGAGGTGATCGTGCTGAGAGAGATCGATGAACTCGACTACCGCGAGATCGCCCGCATCGTGGACGCGCCGATCGGCACGGTCATGTCGCGCCTTGCGCGCGCGCGCCGGCTGCTGATGCATGCGCTGGGGGAGGTCCGATGAGCCTCGGCCCCAACGACGAACTCGAACTCACCGCCTATGTCGATGGCGAACTCGACGCGATGCGCGCCTTCGCGTTCGAGCGGCGGCTCTCCGGCGAGCCAGACCTTGCGCGCCGGCATGACGCCGTCCTCGCCTTGCGCGGATGCCTGCGGGAGGCGCTTGTGTGCGAACCGCCGCGCAATCTCGTTCTGCGCATGCCCGCTGCGCCATCGCGCGCGGCTGCGGGTTGGCGGGCGCTGGCGGCGTCTTTCATTCTCGGCGCAGCGCTGACCGGCGCTGGCGGATGGATGTATCTCGGCCGCGAGGACCTCGCGCGCGAACTGGTCTCCGACCACATACGCGCGCAGCTCGCGCCGCAACCGATCGACATCGCCTCGTCTGACCGCCACACGGTCAAACCATGGCTCGCCACCCACGTGGCGCAATCGCCCGAGGTGGTCGATCTCGCGGCGGAGGGCTTCGATCTCGTCGGCGGCAGGATCGACGTCGTCGACCGCATGCCGGTCGGGTCGATGGTCTATCGGCGCGCCAAGCACCTGATCAGCGTCACGGCGCTACTGTCGGCGCCAAGCGGGCTGCGAGACTCTCTGGATGGCTACCACATCAGGTATTGGCGCGCGGGCGATCTCACCTATGTGGCCGTCTCGGACGTGGCGCCGGATGATCTGGAAACGTTCGAGAAGCTTTATCGCGCCGCAACGAGCGGCCCGACACGTTGAGGGGAAGACGCCATGGCGAGCAGGCGCTTGGATAAAACGTGGGTGGTGTTCAAAAGCATCGAGAACCAGGAGCATGATCGTTGTGTAGACCTGTTCATGCGACCCGATTGCACATTTGGTTTCGAAGAGTTCAGACGGGACGTCGAAGACGAAGGTCGGTGGACGCCGGTGTCCTACTTCTCAGGAACGGTATTCTCCTCCGAGCAGGATGCGGTGCTGGCCGCCAAAGGAGCCATTCGCTGGTTCAGGGAAGGTCCGTGACCGTCTGATACCTTTCAGCAAAGCTTGTACATTTTCAGCGCAGCTTTTTCACATCACGAGCATTGTCGCGTTTTCAAAGGAGCGCGCCCATGAAGCTTGCCTCTATCGCCTTGCTCGCCTCGCCCCTTCTCGTCAGTCTGGCGGGAGCCGCCAATGCGGCTTCAGTTCGTCCAACGCCCTACCCGTTTCGCTGCGACAGCGCGCTGATCCAATCTGATCGAGACTGCTATTACTTCACGATGCGCGAGATTTACGGCGACGGCAGTTTCGCGTCTCCAATCTTCGGCTATGCGCCCGAGGGTTTCGCGGACCCCCGCTTCTGGCGTTTCCGCCGCGTGTATCGGGTTCATCACCGCTGGTGACAGCGGCCATCGCCGTCGGGAAGCCCCTCCTGTTGCGCCCGAACCCTTGCGCAGTCTAGCTTGGGCCGGTGCAAAGCCGTCTCCAGCCTTGCTTGCACGCCGACGGGAGGGAAGCGTGAAGCGACACAAGATTCTCAAAGTCATGAGGCTCGTGGGATTTGCCAGTCTCAGCCTCATCGGTGCTCAAAGCTATGCGCGCGCCGCCGATATCAGCTTCCTGTGCGCGATCGCCATGCAGTCGGCGATGCAGGAGCTTCTTCCCGAATTCCAGAAGGCGAGCGGTCATACCGTCAAAGTTTCCTACGCCAACATCGGCGTCATTACGCAGCGCCTTCAGAACGGCGATGAAGCCGACCTCGCGATTGTCGGCCCCCCGCAATGGAACAGCCTGCAAAAGGACGGCAAGGTCAGCGGGGACACCCGCGACGTGATCGGCAAGGTCGGCATCGGCATTTCCGTCAGGAAAGGCGCGGTTCGACCAGACATCGGCTCGGTCGAAGCCTTCAAGCGCGCGCTCCTGAACGCCAGCTCAATCGCCATCGGCGATCCGAACCAGGGTTCTCCCGCGGGCGTTTACACAATTGCGCTGCTCGACAGACTAGGGATTGGCGGCGAGATCAAATCGAAGCTGCAGCTCGTTCCCCCTGGCTCCGGAAATGTCGTCGCTGAGGCGGTGGTGAGAGGCGCCGAAATCGGCATCGACCAGATGACCCTCATCATGTCGTCGCCCGACGTGGACCTCGTCGGACCACTCCCGGCCGACATCCAGAACTTCACGACATTCAGAGCGGCGCTGCCCACAAGCGCCAGACAGCCGGCAGCGGCAAACGCCCTGATCGCATTTCTCGCCTCGCCGCAAGCTGTCTCGGTGTTCAGGTCGAAGGGGTTCGACGCGGCGGAGTCCCCATCGCGCTAAATGGACACCACCATCCAGCTGGCCACACGTCTGCGCAAAGTTGTTGGTGCCCCTAGCCGGAATCGAACCAGCACTCCTTGCGGAATCCGATTTTGAGTCGGACGCGTCTACCAGTTCCGCCATAGGGGCAACGCGCGCCTTTGTTACGGAATAATGATCCGCCGCGCAAGATCAGGAAGCCGTCTTGCGCGACGGAACGCAGCAAGCCCCGCCCCGTTCTCCTTAACGCAGCACGGAAAGGGCCCCACTCATGAGCAACCAGTCGATGTCGGCCTCCCACCAGGTCTCGATCAGCCACGATCCGCTCGAGGAACACCTTAGCGCGGGGATGGATCAGGAGCATTTCGCGCGGGACAATTGGCCGAGCGGCGGCATGCGCCCGGCGCGGGCCCAGTCCATGCTGCCCTCCATCGACGCCTCGGACCTGCGGCCTGCGTTGCTGGCCGGCGCCATCGGGCTGTTTGCGGCTTGGCTCGTGTCCGGCATGAAGACGCCCCGCACGACAATGCGCCAGCGCGCGCCGGGATCGCGGGGACTGGGCGCCCGCTATGTGGCCGATCGCGACGAGTTCTTCGGAAGCCAGCCAGCGCGCAGAGCGACGCCAGCCATTTCTACCGGACCCGAGGGCGCCTCGTCGCGCGAGGATCTCTCGCTCGACGCGATGAACCCCTGACCCAGCGCTCGCCGTTTACACCGCGCTGCAGCAAAAGATCGCTGCGGCGCAGCGATTTTTGTCGGGGATCCCAGCGCGAATTCGCACCACAAACGTCTAGGTTCGGCCACGAATCAATGCAAGATCTGTTCATGGTCGAGCTTGTTCGCGAGCGAGGCCTACCACGAAGGCGGATCGTACCGGCCGGCTTGATCACCCGCGACCGGTTCAGGCGGAGGGGCCAGATCCGCCTTCGTGCCCTGCTTTTCGCAAGCCCGGCGCACTGTCAGGGTTCTGTTAAGACTTTGCGCTAGCCTTGAGCGATGGATGATTCGCTCAGCCGCCTTTACCTCGCCGTCATGGCCGCCCGCACAAGGGACCCGGCCACCTCGCGCACGTCGAAGCTGTTTCAGGGCGGCATCGAGAAAATGGCCAAGAAGCTCGCCGAAGAGGCCGTCGAAGTCGGCATCGACGCCGTGCTGATGCGCCGCCAGCGGGTCATCCTCGAGAGCGCCGACCTTCTCTACAATCTCTCCGTCCTTTGGGCCGCCAGCGGCGTCACGCCCGGCGAGGTCGCGCAGGAAATCGACCGGCGCGAAGCGCTCTACGGCATTGCGGAAAAGCTGCCGAAGTCCGGGAAGGCGGGAAAGAAGAAGGCCGCCCCTCGCGCCCTGCGCGCCGTCGCGGGTTAGACGAGGTTCGCAAACTCCGCCACGACGCGCTCATAGACCGGGCGCTTGAACGGTATGATCAGTTCGGGCAGATCGGCCATCGGAACCCAGCGCCAGGCGTCGAACTCGGGCTTGTGGCCGCCTGCCGGATGCTCGATGTCGATCTCGCGCTCGTCGCCGGTGAAACGCAGCGCGAACCATTTCTGCGTCTGCCCGCAATAGCGGCCCTTCCAGGCTTCGTTGGCGATGTCGTCAGGGAGATCGTAGGCGAACCAGTCCGAAGCTTCTGCGAGAAGCGTGACGCTGGTCACATTGGTTTCCTCGGCCAGCTCGCGCAGCGCCGCCGCATAGGCGTCCTCGCCCTCGTCAACGCCGCCTTGGGGCATCTGCCACTCATGGCCGGGCGCGACATGCTCGCGGAGCTTCTTGTTGCGGCGCCGCCCGACAAACACGAGGCCCTCGTGGTTGATCAACATCACGCCCACGCAGGGACGATACTTCTTTTCTTGCATCTCTGACTCGCTGGATACCTATCGCGCTGCAAAACTATCGCGCGGACGTGCGCGCCGGCGCCGCGATCAGCGCGGAAACCGGCACGAGCGCGACGCCGCGCACCGCGAGACCCTGCGTGAAGCGGCCTATGCGGTCAATGCTTTGCGCGCCTGCGGTGGCGACGCCAATCGCGGACCCGCGCTCGCGCGCAAGGGCTTCGAGCTGGCGAAGCGCGACGTCGATCGCCTCGGGCTTTTGCGAGGCGTCGAGCACCAAGTCGGCGCGCGCAGCCTCGGCGCCCGTCGCTGCGGCGAGCGCGGTGGCGAGCGACTTCGGCGAGGCGCCGTCATCCAGAAACACGAGCCCGCGATCGGCGATGTCTTGCATCACCGGCGCGAACGCTTGCGGCGTCGACATGAAGCGGGCGCCGGAAAAATTCGTCAGGCCGATGTAGCCGGGAAACCGGCTCATGTGCCAATGCAGCGCATCGAGCGTGCGCTCGCGCGGCGCATTGGCGGCGAGCGTGCGCGGAGCCGATGCATGGCTTTCGCCGAAACCCTCCATCGGCGCCTGCAGCAGCAATTCGTGACCCGCCGCACGCGCCTGCTCGGCCCGATCCTCGATGTTGTCGCCATAAGCCGCGAAGGCGAGCGTGATCGCGGGCGGCAGCGCCTCAACCGCGCGCGCGCTGGTTGCGGCGTCGATCCCGAGTCCCGTAACCACGATCGCGATGCGCGGCGCGCTCGCGGGGGCCGGAGTCACAGGTCGCGCATAAACATCCGCCGGGCGCGCACCGTCGCCGCCGATGCGCGGCAGCGCGCCGTGCGGGCCTTGCGCGACCAGACGCGGATCGGGCGCCGGCGCCAGACTCACGTCGAACGGGCCGCGCGCAACCTTGACGCCACCGCTCACAAACATCTGCGCCGGAGCGGTGCGGATCGTGCGGCCGATTGTCGATGTCGCATCGTCGTTTCGCGCACTGTCGTTGCGCGCCAGATCGGTACGGATCGCCACCGATTGCGGCGCCATGTCGGGAACGCTGATGCGTTGTGAAAAAATCGGTTCAAGCGTGGTGAGCCCGTGCGGCGGCGGCGCGCGCTCGTCCGTCACAATCACGAAAGCGAAGAGGCTGATGGCGATCAGGCCCATGCCCGACAGGGCGAGGCCGCTCCATGGAATGTCCCGCATCGGACCGGCGCCAAGCGCATCCGACTCTTTTTCGTCACCGAGCGGAACGTGGAGATGCTTCCCGGCCATGAAGGTCTCACTCGGCTGAAACCGGCGATGCCGGTCGCCATGGCTCAAAACGAATCAAAAGGCCCGGCGCAACGTCATGATGACGCCGACCGGGCCTAACGAAAAGCAAGTGTCTCGAAAGCAAACAGATTTTTATTGTGACGACGAAACGTCAGTTCGCCGCCTTCTCGGTTTGCTTGCCCACTTCGACGGCTTGCGCCTTCGTGTAGGTGCCGCGCAGCATTTCAAGCGCCGCCTTCAGCTGCTTGTCGTTCTTCGGATCCGGCGGCACGTAGGCCTGCGAACCGCTCTTTTCTTCGTCGCCGTTCTTCAGGTGGCCCTTGAGCGAAGCCTCGCCCTTGGTGTCATCCTTGCCCTTCAACTCATCGGGCACATCCTGCAGAATCTGGATGTCGGGCTCGATGCCCTTCGCCTGAATCGAACGGCCTGACGGCGTGTAGTAACGCGCGGTGGTAAGCCGCAGCGCGCCGTTGTTCTGGCCGAGCGGGATGATGGTCTGCACCGAGCCCTTGCCGAACGAGCGCGTGCCGACGATCGTCGCACGCTTGTGGTCCTGCAAGGCGC
>JANXTB010000134.1 GCA_025356415.1 Hyphomicrobiales bacterium | reverse complement strand
TCGGCGTCGGCAGCGGCGGCGCCGCGCTCGATCTTCTGGCGAGCGGCGAGCCGATCAGCCTCATCCTGTCCGATTACGCCATGCCGGGCATGAACGGCGCCGAGGTCGAACGCGCCGCCGAACATCTGCGCCCCGGCGTGCCGCTGATCTTCATGACTGGTTACGCGGATCTCACGGCGCTGCGCCATGTCGGCGGCGAGCGCATCATCCGCAAGCCTTTCAACGAGAGCGAACTCGCCCGCAAGATCGGCCTCGCCCTGCCCGCGGATGCGACGCCTTCTGAAAGCTAACCATTCCGTTAGTCATTGGGGGGTAAAGCGGAAACTGGGCTTGCGAAATCGCAACTCGCATGCTCAATCTGGGCCACGCGCGCAGCTGCGCTCAGGCCCGGAACCGCCTCATGCCGCTTCCCATCAAAAGCCCGCACGCCAGCGCTGCATGGAGCCGCGGCGTCTCCATCTACCAGGTTTATCCGCTCAGCTTCTTCGATTCCGATGGCGACGGACGCGGCGACTTGGCCGGTGTCACCGCCAAGCTAAGTTACATCGCCGCGCTCGGCGTCGATGCGCTCTGGCTGTCGCCGTTTTATGTCTCGCCGATGGCGGATTTCGGTTACGACGTCGCCGATCACAAGGCGGTGGATCCGGTGTTCGGCGCGCTCCGCGATTTCGATGCGCTGGTTGCGCGCGCGACGCAACTCGGCTTGCGCGTGATCGTCGATCTCGTTGCCGGACACACGTCCGAGTCTCACGCATGGTTCACGCAGAGCCGCAGTTCTCAGAGCTCGGACAAAGCGGACTGGTATGTATGGGCGGACGCCAGCGCCGATGGATCTCCGCCCAACAATTGGCTCTCGGTGTTCTCAGGTCCCGCATGGAAATGGGAGCCGCGCCGGCGCCAATATTTCCTGCATCATTTCCTGCCCGAGCAGCCCGCGTTGAACGTGCGAAACCCGCGGGTACGCGCCGCGCTTGTCGATGTCGCGGCCTTCTGGCTGGCGCGCGGCGTGAGCGGCCTGCGGCTCGATGCGATCGACTTTCTCGCGCATGATCCGGCGCTGCGCAGCAATCCTTCGTCGGGCGCTTCGGCGCGGCAGGCGCCGGCGAAACTCTTCGGCATGCAGACGCACAAGCACGACATGCTGCATGAGGACGGGCTCACACTGTTGCGCGACTTGCGCAAGCTGGGCGACGCGCATGACGCGATGTTGCTGGGCGAAGTTTCAAGCCAGCCCGGCGCCTTCGATCGCGTCGCCGCCTACACCGGCCTGAAAGGACCGCTGCATTCCGCCTACACGCTGGCGCCGATGCGAGGCGCGTTCGATCACGCTGCAGCATCTGGCATCGTCGCCGCAGCGGCGCGGGATGCGGGCTCGGTGTGCTGGGCGTTCAGCAATCACGACACGATGCGCGTCGCCTCGCGCTGGTGCGCGGTGGATGGAATCATCCAGCAGCGCAGGCTCGAAGTGATGACGGCGTTTCACGTCGCTCTGCGCGGCGAGCTCTGCGTGTATCAGGGCGAGGAACTCGGACTGGGGGAAGCAGACCTCGCGCCGCAGGACATGCGCGACCCTTTCGGCCTCGCCTATTATCCCGAGTTCAAGGGCCGCGACGGCGCGCGCACGCCGATGCCGTGGACCGCGACGAGCGCCAACCACGGCTTCACCGGCGGCGCGCCCTGGCTGCCCTCTCAGGCCGCGCATCACGCGCTAGCGGTCGATCTGCAGGAGAGCGATCCCGGCAGCCTTCTCGCCCATTGGCGCGATCTGCTCGCGTGGCGCCAGCGCACACCCGAGATCCGTCACGGCGCGCTGATTCCGCTCGACACGCAGGCGCCCATCATCGGCTTCATGCGCGAGCACGAAGGACGGCGAACGCAGTGCCTGTTCAATTTTTCAAGTGAACCCGCGCGTGCAGAGATCGACGGCGCAATGGTGGAATTGGAGGGGTGGACCTACCGGTTCCACGCAGGCGCCCTGCCGAGGACGCCGGAACTGGCGATGCTGTAACGCATGCGCCACCAGGGTAATGAACTCCGCCACTCTCGCGATGCGCGAGTGGCGGATATTCGTCCGGGGCGGCCAGCGCGTGCAAGCCGCCCTCAACACAAGATCAGGATTTAGTTTCCTGGTCCTTTGGCTGCCGCCTGCGCAGCAGCCATCTTTGACGCCATCTCGGCTTTCACCGCATCAAGATTGAAGCTCGCGCCTCGCTGCATCGGCGGGAATTCGAGGAACGTCTGAAGTTCCTTGGCGATCACTTCCTGGACGAAAACGAAACGCCAGAACTGGAACTTGAACCAGTCGAAATATTGCTGTCCGCCTTCTTTCGTCCCGTTGTTCGGCCAACCCGTGCGTTCGAACGGATCGAGACGAAGGTTCGTGATGTAAGGCACATCCGGGCGCGTCTTTTCACCGAGCCAACCAGCGGGCTGGTCGATGAAGCGGAACTTGTAGTCGTCAATTCGAACCGCACCGAGCGTGCTTTCGCCGAGGTAGAAAATCTCGTGACGCTTGGACGGCCCCTTGCCGGTGATGACATCCAGCTGGTTGTATCCATCGAGATGGTTCTTGTAGGTCCGATCGCCGATCTGCTTGCCGGTCAGCAATTCATTGGTGATGTTTGCATTGCCGGCGGCGGCAACGAAGGTCGGCAACCAGTCCAAACCCGAGAAAAGTCCGTTCTGAACCGTATCCTTCGGAACATGGCCAGGCCAGCGCAAGATGGCCGGCACGCGGAAACCGCCTTCGAGAACCGTTCCCTTGGACTGCGCGAATGGCGTTTGACCGCCATCAGGCCAGGTGAAGAGTTCGGTGCCGTTGTCGGTGGTGAAGACAACGATAGTGTTGTCGTCCACGCCCATATCCTTGATCTTTTTCATCACCAGTCCGACGTCATCGTCGAGTTGGGCCATGCCGGCTTCATGTTCCGACCAGCCATTTTCAGAATTGCGCGTCGCTTCATATTTAGGCGAGAGATGCGTGACGATGTGCATGCGCGTGGGGTTGAGCCAGACGAAGAACGGCTTGCCGTCCTTTTGCGCCTTGTCCATGAAGTTGATGGCCAGGTCGCGAATTTCGTCGTCCACCGTTTCCATACGCTTGGGATAGAGCGGGCCGGCGTCTTCGATTCTCTGCTTGCCGATTTTGCCCCAACGAGGCTGCTCAGTAGCGTCATCCCTGTCGGTCGCCCAACTATGAACCATGTTGCGCGGGCCCACGACATTCAACAAGTTCTGCGGATAGTTGGGATGCGCAGGGTCTTCCATCGCGTCGAGGTGATAGAGGTATCCGAAGAATTCATCGAAGCCATGGACCGTCGGGAGGAACTCATTCTTGTCGCCAAGATGGTTCTTGCCGAACTGCCCCGTGGCGTAGCCCATGGATTTCAGGATCGAGGCGGTGGTCACCGCTTCCGCCGGCAGGCCGACCGAAGCGCCAGCCTGGCCCACCGTGGTCATGCCAGTACGGATCGGCAATTGCCCGGTGATGAAGTTGGCGCGACCCGCGGTGCAACTCGCCTCCGCATAATAATCGGTGAAGAGCATGCCTTCCTTGGCGATCTGGTCGAGGTTGGGCGTTCTCCCGGCCATCAAGCCGCGGTGATAGGCGCCGATGTTCCACATGCCGATATCATCGCCCATGATCACGAGGATATTTGGTTTCTGCGGTTGCTGCGCGGTCGCCGGTGCGCTGAGCGCCGTAGCTGCCAGAAGCGATGCGCAAAATGCGAATGCCATATTCCTGGGCTTACTCATGTTCGGCTCCATTTTTTCACGCAAACAGGCACAGTCCTGCGGCCCAATACGATCGGGGAGCTCTGACCGATTTACCTGTTTGCAGGATGAACCTTCGAAGGCAGCGACGGCACAGCGCAGGGAGCACAAACTGTTACGCCGCGGTATAAGCTTCACGGGTCTACTAATTTATGAAACTAGGTGAGGGGCCTTATGGCATTGAGATAAGTCAGGCCGTATTGGTACGATTCTGATGACGCTTGTGCGAAGCTGCAACATTGCCAAGCTTAAAAATAAGCAAGCAGAAACAAGAATTTAGAATAGTTTAGCTATTCAAGATTATCGCGATATGGGTCAACTACTGACCCAATTTTAACTTGTCACTGCTTGCATCTCGACGTCAGACCGGCTGAAGTGTTTCGGTCATCAGCTCTACGGTTCGACGTCATTATCGGTGAAGCGTGGGAGGGTTCGAAATGAAAAGCGCAATCGTTTTCTTTACGGCGCTACTGGCTAACCCGGCCATTGTCTCTGCTCAGCGCCCCCCGCAAGGGGGAGACCTCGAAGCCATTGCGCTTATCAGCGATCAGGTTCGGGCCCAAGGTGTCGCCTGCGTCAACGCCACATCGGCGCAGCGAGATGTTGCATTGTCCCGCCCGAATGAGGCGGTGTGGGAGCTGACATGCGACGGCGCCAAATATCGGGTCCGCCTCACGCCTGACATGGCGGCGAAGATCGAGCTTTTGCCCAAATAGGATTGGGCGCCGATCGACAGACTTCGCGCGAAAGGTCGCGACGTCCATTCTCTACCAGAAATGATCAGGGAAAATGGCGAGAGAGACGGGACTCGAACCCGCGACCTCCGGCGTGACAGGCCGGCGCTCTAACCAACTGAGCTACTCCCCCGCGGTCCGAAGCGCTCTTTGCGCGCCCCGTTTGCAGAGGATGTCCGAATACGGCGCACGCCCGCTCAAGTCAACACGAAAACCGGGCCTTGGCGGGAAAAGATGTGCTTTCAGGCATCCTTCAGAGCTTGGGCGCCGCGAGCTTCCAGCGTTTCATTTCTGGTCCAGAGAGTATGCGGATCTTGTCGGGATCGATCATTTCGGCGGTCCAGACGAGTTCCGGGCTGACGCCCATCACCTGCGCATATTCGCTGAGGCGCGAGACCAGCGGCCGGGCTGCGTAGACCCGAGCCAGGTTCGACGTGCTTTCGGGGCTGCGATTGGCCTCGAACATGAACATGCGATGGATGCCGACGCGGCTCTGCACCGGCGCCACGCGCGTCGTGGCGCCCATCAGCGCGTAGACGCAGGCCGAATAGCAGCGGCCTGACAGAACCGCGCCATCCACCACTGCACGGCCCGCAGGCGCTCGCGCCACGATGACGGCGGCGCCTATGGTGCGGAAGGCCCGGCCGAGCTCCATGGAGGCCACCACCCGCCCGCCCTGCGAATGCAGCAGCACGATCGAATGCAGCCGTCCGGAGCCGACATTGGCGCCGACGAAATCGAGAAAAGCCTGCGGCGTGCGCGACGTGATCTCGCCCTCGGCGGCGATAACCTGCGGGCAGGCTTGCCTGCATTTGGCTGGGTTGCCGAAATCAACCAGCCGGAACGACATTTCCGCCGCGCTGGCCGACAGCGGCGCGGCGACGAGGGCTGACAGGGCGAGGCTTCGCAGCAAGAGCTTGATGATCCGCATGCCCCTATGTTTGCCAGACATGCGCGCCATGGCAAGCGGTGGCGGCGAGGAATTCGGAACGATCATCCCCGTGAAGCGATTGGCGGATGCTTCCAGGAGGAAACATCCATGTCCGTGACAATGCGCGCCACCTTCGCCTGCGGCTTCGCCGCTCTCCTTGCCCTCGCGTCCCCGCTCCGGGCCGAAGAGGAGACGAAGGTGGTCAAGCCGGATGGCCAGAATTTCACCGTGCGCTCCGACGAGGCAGGAACGACCGTCAGCAATGACGGGAAAACCCAAGGCGCGTCCGGTGTGACGCCGATGGAAGCGCAGCATCAGGAACGCGTGCAGGAGCTGCTGAAAGACGGTGGCGTGATCACTGAGCAGAAGAGCATCCAGCGCTAACGTCGCAGCGCGCCTCAGCTCTGAAAATCCTTTGATAATCATGGCTGGCGCACTGTCACGGCTGCGGCATTCTGCTATCGGTTCGGGGTGCGGTGGGGATTTCTCGCTCGCACCCTGAACTCTTTTGGGCAGAATCGAGCATGGGCCAGAGTGACGTCGATCCCGATCCCTTGGACGAAACTCCCCGGCGTGTGCTCGTCACCGGGGTTGCGGGGTTCATCGGAAACGCCGTCGCCCTCAAGCTGCTCGATCAAGGCTGCGCCGTCGCGGGCGTCGACAGCATCACCGATTATTATGACGTGCGCCTGAAGCACGACCGCCTCGCACGCCTCAGCCCTCGCAACAATTACGAGTTTCAACAGACCGACATTTGCGATCTTGCGAAGCTCGCGGATATTTTCAAATCGTTTCGCCCGACGCATGTGATCCACCTCGCAGCCCAAGCGGGCGTGCGCTACTCGATCACCAACCCGCACACCTATGCGCAGGCCAATCTCGTCGGCTTCACCAACATCATCGATCTCTGCCGCCTGCATGATGTGCAGCATCTGGTCTATGCGTCTACGAGTTCGGTCTATGGCGCGAACACGCGCATGCCGTTTTCCGAAGACCAGCGCACTGATCATCCGCTGACGCTTTATGCGGCGTCCAAAAAAGCCAACGAGCTGATCGCCCACAGCTACAGCAACATCTTTGGACTGCCGACAACGGGGCTGCGCTTCTTCACGGTCTACGGCCCGTGGGGCCGGCCTGACATGATGATGTATCTTTTCGCGGAAGCCATTCTGCAGGGGCGCCCTATTCCGTTGTTCAACGCGGGGCTCATGGAACGCGACTTCACCTACATCGACGATATCGTCGAAGGCGTCGTGCGCAGCTGCTGGATCACCGCGACGCCAAATCCGAACTGGTCGGGAGATGCGCCGGAAGGCGCAACGAGCTCCACGCCCTATCGCATCTACAACATCGGCAACGGGCGGCCCGAACAGGTGCTCAAGGTCGTCGAGTTGCTTGAGCAGAATCTCGGGCGCAAGGCGCAGCGCAACCTGCTGCCGATGCAGCCGGGCGACGTGCCGGCAACCTTTGCGGATATTTCGCGGCTGGCGGCGGCGACGGGCTTCACACCGTACACGCCGATCGAAACGGGCGTGGCCGCGTTTGTCAGCTGGTTCAAGGCCTATCGCGGGCTGGCTTAGCCGCGCGAGCTATGTGGAATGGTGGGCGGTGACGGGCTCGAACCGCCGACCCTCTCCGTGTAAAGGAGACGCTCTACCAACTGAGCTAACCGCCCCAAATCAAAGGTCCCGCATCGCACGCCGCGCCGGTGAGGTCAACAATCTGTCGCGGCCTGGCTTGGAGTGTTCGCTTGCCAAGCTCGCCCATCACGGGCTTGCGATGTTCGGAACCGCCCCTGCCCCAAGTGGTTGTCAGCCGTATCACACCTCGGAGGACTGAACATGGGTAGCGCAAGCGATAAAGCGGCCGGCCTCGGCAACGAAGCCATGGGCAAGATCAAGCAGGGCGTCGGCGCCGTAACCGACAACGACAAGCTGCGCGCTGAAGGCGCCGGCCAGGAGTTGAAGGGCAAGGGCCAGCAGGCTCTTGGCGACGCCAAGGAAGGCATCAAGGACGCCGCCAACAAGGCCGCGGATGCAGTGAACCGTAAGCTCTAACCGTCATTGCGAGCGGAGCGAAGCAATCCATGGCATCAGCCAGATGGATTGCTTCGTCGCTTCGCTCCTCGCAATGACGAAGCAACAAAAAAGGCCGCGGTCATCACTGACCGCGGCCCTTTTTTTGTAGGCTGTCGCTTAGTGCGCGACGACGCCTGACTCATCGCCCGTGGCGGCCGGAGCAGCCTTGGCGGGGTGCTCTTCTTCCCAGGTGATCGGCGTCGGCTGACGCACCAGCGCGTGCATCAGGACTTCGTCCATCCGCGACACCGGCACGATCTCGAGAGCATTCTTCACATTGTCCGGAAGTTCGGCGATGTCCTTGGCGTTATCCGCCGGGATCAGCACCTTCTTCAGGCCGCCGCGAAGCGCCGCGAGAAGTTTCTCTTTCAATCCGCCGATCGGAAGCACCCGGCCACGCAGCGTGACTTCGCCTGTCATGGCGATGTCGCGGCGCACCGGAATGCCCGTCATGACGGACACGATCGTGGTCGCCATCGCGATGCCGGCCGACGGACCATCCTTGGGCGTCGCGCCTTCCGGCACATGCACGTGGATGTCGCGACGATCGAACAGCGGCGGCTCGATGCCGAAATCGACGCAGCGCGAGCGCACATAGGACGCAGCCGCCGAAATCGATTCCTTCATCACGTCACGCAGATTGCCCGTGACCGTCATCTTGCCCTTGCCGGGCATCATGACGCCTTCAATCGTGAGCAACTCGCCGCCGACTTCCGTCCAGGCGAGACCCGTCACTGCGCCAACCTGATCCTCCGTCTCCGCCTCGCCGAAGCGGAACTTCGGCACGCCGAGATAATCGGGCAGGTTTTCCGCCGTGACGACGACCTTCTTCTTCTTCGTCGTGAGGATCTCCTTCACCGCCTTGCGGGCGAGGTTGGAAATTTCACGCTCGAGATTACGAACGCCGGCTTCGCGCGTGTAGCGACGGATCAACATGTAGAGCGCATCGTTTTCGATGGCCCATTCCTTGATGTTGAGACCGTGCTTCTCTGTCGCGCTCGGGATGAGATGCTTCTTCGCAATCTCAGCCTTTTCATCTTCCGTGTAGCCGGCGATGCGGATGATCTCCATGCGATCCATCAGGGGCGCAGGGATATTCAACGTATTCGCCGTCGTCACGAACATGACGTTCGAAAGATCGTAATCGACCTCGAGGTAGTGATCCGAGAACGACGAGTTCTGCTCCGGGTCGAGCACTTCGAGAAGCGCCGACGACGGATCGCCGCGGAAGTCCATGCCCATCTTGTCGATCTCGTCGAGCAGGAAGAGCGGGTTCGCGGTCTTCGCCTTACGCATCGACTGGATGATCTTGCCGGGCATCGAACCGATGTAGGTACGACGATGTCCGCGGATCTCCGCCTCGTCACGCACGCCGCCAAGCGACATGCGAACGAACTCGCGGCCAGTGGCCTTCGCGATCGAGCGACCGAGCGACGTCTTGCCGACGCCGGGAGGTCCGACGAGGCAGAGGATCGGTCCGGTCAACTTGTTCGCGCGCTGCTGCACGGCAAGATATTCAAGGATGCGTTCCTTGACCTTGTCGAGCCCGAAGTGATCGAGATCGAGAACGTCCTCGGCAGCCTTGAGGTCCTTCTTCACCTTGGAGCGCTTGCCCCACGGAATCGACAACAGCCAATCGAGGTAGTTGCGAACGACCGTGGCTTCCGCCGACATCGGCGACATCTGACGCAGCTTCTTCAGCTCCGCATTCGCCTTGTCGCGCGCTTCCTTCGAGAGCTTCGTGTTCTTGATGCGCTCTTCGATTTCAGCCAGATCGTCCTTGCCGTCCTCGTCGCCGAGTTCCTTCTGAATGGCCTTCATCTGCTCATTCAAATAGTACTCGCGCTGCGTCTTCTCCATCTGGCGCTTCACGCGCGTGCGGATGCGCTTCTCGACCTGAAGGACCGAGATTTCGCTTTCCATGAGCGCGAGGCACTTTTCAAGACGCTTCGCAACAGAAGCCGTTTCCAGCAACTCCTGCTTGTCGGCGATCTTGATCGCCAGATGCGAGGCGACCGTGTCGGCGAGCTTCGCGAAATCGTCGATCTGCGTGACCGCGGTGACGACTTCGGGCGAAACTTTCTTGTTCAACTTCACATAGCCTTCGAACTCGGAAACGACCGAACGCGACAGGGCTTCGACTTCGACGCGATCGGGAATTTCTTCCGCGGTCACTTCGGCGTCGGCTTCATAATAGTCTTCGGTGCGGGTGTACTTGCGCACATGCGCACGCGCCGCGCCTTCGACCAGAACCTTCACGGTCCCGTCGGGCAGCTTCAGGAGCTGCAGCACGGAGGCGAGCGTACCGGTGGTGAAGATCGCATCCGTCGCCGGATCGTCATCGGCCGCATTCATCTGCGTGGCAAGCAGAATGTGCTTGTCGGCCTTCATCACCTCTTCGAGCGCGCGAATGGACTTTTCGCGGCCCACGAACAGGGGAACGATCATGTGCGGGAAAACGACAATGTCACGCAGCGGCAGGACCGGGTAGCTCTCGATCGCGCCGGGCGAGGCAAGCACACGCTTCTGGTTTGTCATTCGCTTTTTCCTATCCTCTCTGCCCGCCAGCCGCCGATGAGGCCGGTTGGAGGGCGAGACGTCCCACTCCGAGAAAGCACGATTCGCGCCACCCCTTGATGTTACGTCCCCACGGTGAGGCCTCAAAGGCGCCTCCCGTCTCTTCACTCAGGGAAATGGGCAGCATCTGATCGATTTTCAACACCTGCGTCCTCGGCGCACACCAGCCATGCACAAGGGAGCCTCACTGCGAAGCGCGCGGGCCTCCGAAGCAGCCCGAAATCGCGAGATATTTCAGGAGTCCGGGCGCCAAGCCTTGGCGAATCAAGGCTACCGCCAGATTCTGGGTTGCTTCGCTTTTCTTGGCATGACCGCGGCTCAACAGAAAAAGCCCGGACGCAGGTCCGGGCTTTTTCAGTTTCGGATGACGGCAGGGAGAACCCTCAGGCGCTCGTGCCGCTCTTCTCCTGGCGTTCCGCGTAGATGTACAGCGGGCGCGCCTTGCCTTCCACGACCTCGGGTCCGATGACCACCTGCTCCACGCCCTCAAGGCCCGGCAGGTCGAACATCGTGTCGAGCAGGATGCTCTCCATGATCGAGCGCAGCCCGCGCGCGCCGGTGCGGCGTTCGATGGCTTTCTTGGCGACGACCGTGAGCGCTTCGTCCTGGAACGTCAGCTCGGTGTTCTCCATTTCGAAGAGACGCGCGTACTGCTTCACAAGCGCATTCTTCGGCTCGGTGAGAATCGTCTTCAGAGCTGCCTCGTCGAGATCTTCCAGAGTCGCGATGACCGGCAAGCGGCCGACGAATTCCGGAATGAGACCGAACTTCAGCAGATCTTCAGGCTCCACCTTGCGGAAGATTTCGCCGGTGCGGCGTTCGTCCGGCGTGGCGACATTCGCCGCAAAGCCGATCGACGTGCCCTTGCCGCGCTGCGAGATGATCTTCTCGAGTCCGGCAAACGCGCCGCCGCAGATGAACAGGATGTTCGTCGTGTCGACCTGCAGGAATTCCTGCTGCGGATGCTTGCGGCCGCCCTGCGGAGGAACGGACGCGACCGTGCCTTCCATAATTTTCAGAAGCGCCTGCTGCACACCCTCGCCCGACACATCGCGCGTGATCGACGGATTGTCGGACTTGCGCGAAATCTTGTCGATTTCGTCGATGTAGACGATGCCGCGCTGCGCACGCTCGACATTATAGTCGGACGCCTGCAGCAGCTTCAGGATGATGTTCTCGACGTCCTCGCCGACGTAGCCGGCTTCGGTTAGCGTCGTCGCGTCAGCCATCGTGAACGGCACGTCGAGGATGCGGGCGAGCGTCTGCGCGAGCAGCGTCTTGCCGGAGCCCGTGGGGCCGATCAGCAGGATGTTGGACTTCGCCAGCTCGACATCATTGTGCTTCGTCGCGTGGTTGAGGCGCTTGTAATGATTGTGCACGGCGACCGAGAGCACGCGCTTGGCCTGCGGCTGGCCGATGACGTAATCATCGAGCACCTTGCAGATTTCGCGCGGCGTCGGAATGCCTTCCTTGCCTTTCACCAGCGAGGATTTGTTCTCCTCGCGAATGATGTCCATGCAGAGCTCGACGCATTCATCGCAGATGAAGACGGTCGGTCCCGCGATAAGCTTGCGCACCTCGTGTTGGCTCTTGCCGCAAAACG
>JANXTB010000097.1 GCA_025356415.1 Hyphomicrobiales bacterium | reverse complement strand
GCGATGGAGCGGGTGGCGCAGCAAAGCCTGCCGAAGGATTTCTCCTTCGAGTGGACCGGCATCACCTTCCAGGAACTGAAAGCGGGATCGATCGCCAACATCGTCTTCGGCCTCGCGATCGTCTTCGTTTTCCTGATCCTCGCCGCGCAATATGAGAGCTGGGCGATGCCGTTCATGGTGCTGCTGTCGGTGCCGCTCGCGCTGTTCGGCGCGCTTGCGGCGCTGTCGGTGCGCAACATGCAGATCGACGTCTATTCGCAGATCGGCTTTGTCATGCTGATCGGACTGGCGGCGAAGAATGCGATCCTGATCGTGGAATTCGCGCGTCGCCTGCGCGAAGAAGGCGCGAGCATCGTCGATGCCGCCATGGAGGCCGGCCGCCTGCGCCTGCGTCCAATCCTCATGACAGCCTTCGCCTTCATCCTCGGCGTGCTTCCGCTCACCTTCGCGGAAGGCGCCGGCGCGGCAAGCCGCCGCTCAATCGGCACCACGGTGTTCGGCGGCATGTTGGCCGCGACCGTTCTCGCGTTGCTTTTCGTGCCCGTCTTCTACGCCCTCATCGAATCCGCCCGCGAGCGTTTCGGCGCCCGCGGCGCGCCGGACGCGGCCGCGCATGACGCCGCGCCGGCCGAATGAACCTGGAGCAAACCACATGAAGTTCCGCAACCAACTCCTTCTCGGCTTCACGGCTCTCGCGACTGGCGCGCTCGGCGTGCTGGGCTTGCAGACATTCATCAAGCCGGGCGCCGCTGACGCCGCTCCGGCTCCGACCGCCGCCACACAGCTCATGCCTGTGCCTGTGACGAACGTGCAGATCAGGTCGGTGCCGATCCGGCTTGCCTACCCGGCGCGCGTCGATGCTATTCAGGAGCTGACGATCCAGGCGAAAGCGACCGGCTTCCTCATCGAGCAGACCGTCAACGACGGCAGCGATGTGCAGCAGGGCGACCTGCTCTACCGCATCGATGCGCGCGATACGCAAGCGCGCCTCGACCAAGCGCGTGCGCAGCTCGAGCGCGATACGGCGTCTCTCGATTATCTCCGGTCGAATTACGACCGCGGTTCGCAGCTCGCAAAGATCGGTGCGCTTGCCAAGGATACGTTCGACCAGCGTTCCAGCCTTGTGAAACAGGCGGAAGCTGCGCTCGCCATCGACCAGGCGGCAATCCGCAACGCCGAATTGAATCTCAATGACACAGCAATCCGCGCTCCGTTCAGCGGACGGCTCGGGCGCAACAAGGCCGCGACCGGCGCCTATGTCAACGGTGGGACGACGGCGCTGAATACGCTCGTCCAGTTGAGCCCGATTTACGTGACCTTCAATCCGAACGAACACGACCTTGCCCGCATCCAGACGGCGCTCCGCGCCGGCGACGTCGAGGTCGAAGTGTCATCGCCAGTTGAAGGCAGCCAGCCGCAAACCGGCAAGCTCACCTTTCTGGACAATGCGCTCGATCGCACGACTGGAACGATCAGTGCGCGCGCGGTGATCGAGAACGCCGACAGCTCGCTGCTTCCGGGTCAATACGTTCGGGTCCGTGTCGCGCTCGGACGCATCGATGACGCCAAACTGGTGCCGCAAACGGCTGTGGGATCGAGCCAGCTCGGCAAGTTCGTTTACACGGTCGATGACGGCGGCGTGGTCGGCCAGAAGCTCATCGTGGTCGAACAGGCGGAAGGCGACCATGTCGCGGTGAAAAGCGGCCTGAGCGGCAGCGAGAAAGTCATCACCGGAAACTTGCAGAAGATCGGCCCCGGCCTGCGCGTCGCGCCGATGCCGCATTAGCCCGAAGCATCCAGCCAAAAGGAGGCGTCACATGAGAAAGGCTGCAGCAGTGTGTTCAGTCGCAGCGGCTATGGGGATCTTGATCCTCGGATTGCTTATTGCATGACGCAGCAATCCATCCTGCAGGGCGCCCGAATCGATTTGCTGTGTCGCTTCGCTCCTTGCGACCAGCTTTCGCAGACGAATATGGAAAGACGACTTCCGAGGAAGCGATCGGTGGCGGCCGCAGGCTTGGCGAACCGAAGGCACATGGCTTTGGCCAAGCCGCTGTCGATCTGGTGGCCACCGGCACACGCCCTTTAATCGCTTCTGACCGAAGCGGATTTCAGAAGGGTAATTCTTCGTTGCGCCATGAAACCGCTCTGCAGATCGATTCTCCTATAAGTAAGATTGGGAAACTCCCCCCGGTCGGCAAGATGTTTCGGAAGAGCCGGTATTGCGAAAAGAAGCCGCATGAGAGCGGCTTCGACTATGCATTACTAGGCCATCAGGCTGGCGACGCCGGGCCTACGCTCTGGGCTGGTATCGCAGGACCGCGCCAGCGAAACAGCCGCTCCAGAACAATGATGACAGGCGGCGTAACAAGGGCGACATACATATTGTCGATGCCATATGGGTCGCCCGCCAGATACCACGCCGTCGTCGTGATGGCTGCGCCAAGCAGACCAAGTGTCGCCCCGCGATTTGAGCTGAAGAAGGGCAGATAGAAGCCGATGACAGCGATGATTGCGATCGAGAGTCGGAGAGCGCGTGTAAAGAACGACAGCTTCAGAAGCCCGGGCGCGAAGAAGACGAAGAGCAGCGGCAGAAATCCGATGGCGACCGACAGCCATCTTGTTGTCCGCAGCTCCTGCTCGGGAGACGGGTTGAAGTATGGCTTGTAGAAGTCCTTCACGACCAGTGAGGCGATCGCGAGGGCGACCGTGCTTACGCCGACGAAGATAGATGCGACGAGCGAAACGGACACGAAAGCAGCCCACCACACATCCATGCTCTGGATGAAATTTGGAAGTGCAAAAAGGCTGTTCATGGTCGGATAAAGCGACTTCGCCGCCACACCAATCAAGCCAAGTGCAATCGAAATCGGAATACAAAGCACGGCCGCGATGATGGTGGAGTTACGTGCGGCGACCGGGCTCTTCGTCGAAGCAAGCGCCTGAATGATGTACTGCGTCGAGAAAATCGCACCGATATTGCCGATGAAAAACGCGACGATAGTTGATGCGCCGACTTTTCCATCCCACGTGAAGTAATCTGCCGGCAGGCTCTGAACGATTGGGGTGACGCCCTTGGTCAGCGCTAACGCCGTCGCCAGAATAACGAAGACGCCGACATACTTGACGAGGCAGTGGATCATGGAGACATAGGCAATGCTTTTGAACCCGCCCATGGCGAAATAGAACGTGCTCACCACGGCAATAATGAACGCAGCGGAGGTCAAATCGACCTTGAGCACGGTCGCCAACGACGCCGCGCCGCTGACGTAATTGCCCAGGTTCACGAGCAGCAAGGCATAGATCATGATCAGGGAGACCACGAGCTGGGTGGACCTCCCAAACCGCTGCGAGATAGCGCCAGAGATCGTGAACTCGCCGGAGCTGTAAAGCCGCTTGGCAAGTAATATGCCGAACAGCGCGAACGCAACCGCTGCGGAAAGGACGGCCCAGGATGCGGCCATGCCCTGCTCGAAGGCTGCTTGCGCGACGCCTATGGTCGACTTCGCGCCGATGAACTCGCTCATCAGCAAGACGCCGACGACGAGCGCAGGCACCGTGCGGCCGCCAACCATGAACTCCGAAGATGTCTTGCTTCGCAGCTTATACGTAAGCCAGGACGTGAACGCGATATAGATGACGATAGACGCGATAATGATGCCTGTCTCATTCAAGTTGAAAGACTGCATGGTCGTTTCCTCCTCGGGAGCCTCTCCGGACGTTGCCGAAGAGGGCGCGGGTTTTAGTTAGTTAAACAGCGAGTTTACTCATCTCTGCGTAGAGGTCTGACTTGCCTTCGAATCCAATGCCCGGCAGATCAGGCATGGTGATGTGGCCATCCACGACTTTCACGCCATCAGGAAAACCACCGTATGGCTGGAAGAGGTCCGGGTAACTTTCATTGCCACCGAGTCCCAGACCCGCAGCAATATTGAGCGACATCTGGTGTCCGCCGTGAGGGATGCAGCGGCTTGGCGACCAGCCATAAGTCGACAGCACTTCCAGAGTGCGCTCATATTCAACGAGGCCGTAGGAAAGTGCACAGTCGAACTGGAGATAGTCGCGATCCGATCGCATGCCGCCATAGCGGATCAAGTTGCGCGCATCCTGGTGGCTGAACAGGTTTTCGCCTGTCGCCATCGAGCCCGGATAATAATCCGTGAGAGTGGCCTGCAGGTGATAGTCGAGAGGATCACCGGCCTCTTCGTACCAGAACAGCGGATATTCGCGCAGCATCTTGGCGTAAGCGATCGCGGTGTCGAGATCGAAGCGCCCGTTAGCGTCAACCGCAAGGCGCGCTTTCGATCCAATCTCATTGAGAACCGCTTCAATTCGCTGGCGGTCGACTTCGATCGGCGCACCGCCGATTTTCATCTTCACCACGTTGTAACCGCGATCGAGATAGCCGCGCATTTCGGCGCACAGCGCGGAGTTTTCTTTGCCCGGGTAGTAGTAACCGCCGGCCGCATACACGAACACGTTCGGGTTCGGCTTTACGCCATGGCGCTCGGCCAAGAGACGAAACAGCGGCTTGCCAGCGATCTTCGCGGTCGCATCCCAGATCGCCATATCTATGGTTCCAACTGCGACAGACCGCTCGCCGTGCCCTCCGGGCTTCTCGTTCGTCATCATCGCCGCCCAAACCCTGTGGGGGTCGAGATTGTCGCCCGAGGCGTCGAGGAGGCTCTTTGGGTCGGCTTCCACGATGCGGTTTGCAAAACGTTCGCGGATGAGGCCGCCCTGGCCGTAGCGACCATTCGAGTTGAAGCCGTATCCAACAACACGTTGACCGTTACGCACAACGTCCGTCACCACGGCGACCAGGCTCGATGTCATCTTCGTGAAATCGATGTAGGCGTTTCGAATAGGCGACGAGATAGGTTTCGTGACCTCTCGTACTTCAAGGATGCGAATAGACATTTGATTTTTCCTGTCAGTTTTTGGCTGGCGCGTGCCGCGCCGGAAAACTTGCGTTTTCGTTCAGAGCGATCCGCCGCCGCAGACGATGATTTGTTGTCCCGTGATGGCGGCTGCATCCGGGGTGAGCAGAAACGCAGTCAGGGCGGCGATCTCCTCAGGACGGATGAACCGACCGATGGGCGGCAATCGCGGCTTGACGCCCTCTCGCGCGGGGTCGTTCAACATGGGCGTTTCAGTTGCGCCGGGCGCGACCACGTTGACGGTGATGCCTCGCGGGGCGAGCTCCGCCGCCCAGGAGCGCGCAAGACCGTAGAGCGCAGCCTTGCTGGCCGCATACTGGCTTCGCCCCGCGGCGCCCGATGCAGTTCTGCTTCCAACTAGAACCACGCGTCCCCCGGAAGGCATGGCCGGGAGCAGCGTGTTTGCGATGACGATGGCGGCCTCGACATGCACGCGCCACATCGCCTCGCCATCGGCGGGATCAAGAGCCCCGAGTGGCGCGGTTCGCATGAAGCCAGCTGCGTGAACGATGGCGGTTACGCCCTCGACACCGGCAAGCTCGATGCCCAAGTGTTTTGCATCGCTGAGATCGACTGCGATTGAGCGGAACTCATCGGAGGTCTGATCAACCGCTGTTCTGTCCAGGCCGGTGATACGCCAGCCTTCAGCCAGTAACCGGCTGGCGATCGCCTTGCCGATCCCGGAGGCCACGCCGGTGACGAGCGCGTGGCCACGATGTTTTTCATCACTCATCATCGCCGATCCCTCGATACGATTGTGCAAAGCGATTTGGTCGCGTTCAGGCGGCTGCGCGGTCAGTGAGCCCAGCGAGCCTCAATGCGCGCCGGATAGCCTCCAGCTCGTCCGCGGTCGGCGCATGGGTCGGCGGGCGGACGGTGCCTTCCCGGATGATGCCCGCGAGCGCCATGGCCGCTTTCATGCGCCCGTGCGCTTCTCCGGTCGGTTCACCAGCTCCGTACACGGCGTCCTTCAGCGGAGTGATGAGCGCCTGGACGCGCATGGCCTCCTTGAGATCGCCGTTTCGCACGGCCGTCAGCAGTTGATGGATCAGGCCCGGAACGAGCGAAGCAAAACCAACCAGCGCGCCATCGATGCCTTGCACCATCGACGCGAGCAGATATTCGTCGTGACACGTCAGCAACGCCTTGCTCGGGTCCGCCGCGCGGATAGCCTCGATGTCTCGGGCGTATTTGTTCATCTCACGCTCGCCCATCTTGAATGCCGCGACGTGTGGCAGGCGCGCGAGCTGTGCGAGGAGATCCGTTGAATAGGAACCGCGCGTCCAAGCGGGGTAAATGTGAACGATCAGGGGCAACCGAACCGCATCGCCAATCGCGTTGAAATAGTCGATGCAATGTTCGGGCTTGAAACCAAAGCGCAGCCAGTGATGGGGCGGCATGATGTCGAGAGCGCTGGCGCCCGCATCCTTGGCCCATTTGGCTTGCTCGACTGCGTCTTCGATGCCCTCGCAGACAATCGAGGAGATCACGGGGCAAATACCTTGCGCGGCCTTGGCTGTCAGCCGGGTGACCTCAGCACGCTCACGCGGAGTCAGCGAGAAGACTTCACCCGTGTGGCCATTGGTCATCAGCGCTGTGATGCCAGGCTGCTTGCCGAGCCATTGCACAAAGCGCGTCAAGTCAGCTTCGTCGATGCTGTAATCGCGATTAAAGGGAACAGCGATCGCGGGGATGATGCCGTGATAGTCGATAGCAGACATGGTTTACTCCTTGGGTTTGGGCGTTTGTTTTTGTCTTGGCGCGGCAGTCCGCCATTTGAAGAAACTCGCACTGCCGCTGAACTTGAATAGGCGCTCATCGATGAGGGCTTCAGGGCCTCTGGCGCATCGTTCCTCTCATCGGCCATTTCCTCCTCGTTCTTGTTGCCCTGCACGGCGGCAGGCGCCGCTCCTGCGCGGGTTGACTGACTCATAAGTCTGGACAGCGGTGATCGGCCAATGCCATGTTCGGTTCACGTTATGCGTGGACGGCATCGGCATGGAACTTGACTGGCTCAAAGATTTCCTGGCCTTGGCGAAGCTGAAGACGTTCTCTCGCGCCGCCGACTCCCGAAACGTGACGCAGCCGGCGTTCAGCCGACGCATCCGGGCTCTCGAAGACTGGATCGGCACGCCCCTCTTCGTGCGCGGACCGCAAGGCGCCACGCTCACGGAGGCCGGCCTTCACTTTCAGCAAGCGGCGGAGGATTTGGCGCGTGACCTGGAGCGCATTCGCCGCTCAACGCGGGGCATTGGTGATCGGGACACGGTGACGCTTTCCGTGGCGGCGACGCACGCGTTGTCAGTCACTTTTTTCCCGAGCTGGATACGTGAACTTATGCAGGTTCAGACGCTCGGAACTATCAATTTGATATCGGACAGTATGGGCGGCTGCGAAGCCGTCATGCTTGCTGGAGAAGTCCACTTTTTGCTCTGCCACTTTCACATAGACGCAGGCACGCGCTTCGAGGCAGACCGTTTTCCGAGCCTTCAGGTCGGCAGCGATGTCCTTGTTCCCCTCTGCGCGCCAGACGCCGATGGCGGATCGAAATGGTCGTTGCCGGGAACCCCGGCGAAGCCGGTCCCGTATCTCGCATACAGCCAGGCCTCGGGGCTCGGTCGCATTCTGGCTGTCCGCCAGGACCGCAACGAC
>JANXTB010000095.1 GCA_025356415.1 Hyphomicrobiales bacterium | reverse complement strand
CGCCGGCTGCTCAAGGCACGCGAGTTGGGTCTTCCGGAAGGCGACCTGTCAACTCTCGAAAGTGACGAGCGATGATCATCGACAGGATGGACAAGCCTCACCTCTCGCGCGCTCATTCGCTCGAAGTTCTCAAGCAGATGGTCCGCATTCGACGCTTCGAGGACAAGTGTGCTGAACTCTACACGCAGGAAAAGATCCGTGGGTTCATGCACCTCTACGATGGTGAAGAGGCGGTTGCCGTCGGCGTCATCTCGGCCCTGGAATCGCGGGACCGCGTTGTAACGACCTATCGCGAGCACGGACATGCTCTCGTCCGGGGCGTGCCAATGGCGGAAGTGATGGCCGAAATGTATGGCAAGCGCGAAGGCTGCAGCGGCGGACGCGGCGGCTCCATGCATCTCTTCGATCAGCGCACGAATTTCTACGGCGGAAATGCCATAGTGGGTGGCGGCATTCCACTCGCCGTCGGCCTCGCGCTCGCAGATCACATGCGCGGGCAGGATGTGGTCACCGCATGTTTCTTCGGCGATGGGGCCGTAGCGGAAGGCGAATTTCACGAGGGTCTGAACCTCGCCTCGCTGTGGTCGCTGCCGGTCATGTTCGTCTGCGAAAACAACCTCTATGCGATGGGAACCGCGCTCGAGATTTCGGAGGCTGAAACGGATCTGCACCTGAAGGCCAAGAGCTACAAGATTGACTCCGAAATCGTCGATGGCATGGACGTGGTGGCGGTGGAAGCGGCCGCACGCCAGGCTATCCATGCCATCCGGACCACAGGCAAGCCGCAGTTCCTGGAATGCCGGACCTATCGTTTCCGGGCTCACTCGATGTTCGATGCCCAACTCTACCGGACGAAGGAGGAGGTCGAAACGTGGCGCAAGCGAGATCCGATCCATCGCTTCGAGCATTGGCTGGTGGAGAACAATATCATCCACTCCGATGAGATCGCCAGCATGGGGCGCGACGTCGAAGCCGAGATCGAGAATGCCGTCGCTTTTGCGGAGTCAGGCACATGGGAGCCGGTCGATGATCTCACGCGCTTCGTCTATAGTCCCGAACGCCCCGCACCCCCTGCAATGCCCTCCGTCCCTTCATCGGGAGGCGTGGAGACCACGTATCGGGAAGCCGTAGCAGCGGCCCTTTGCGAGGCGCTACACCGCGACCCCCGTGTGTTTCTCATGGGCGAAGACGTGGGCCGCTATGGTGGCTGCTATGCCGTCAGCAAGGGCCTTCTCGCCGAGTTCGGGCCCGATCGCATCCGCGACACGCCCCTGTCTGAGTCAGGCTTCACCGGCGCGGGCATCGGCGCGGCGATAGCGGGCATGCGCCCCATCGTCGAACTCATGACCGTGAATTTCAGTTTGCTCGCCTTGGACCAGATCCTGAACACGGCCGCCACACTCCGGCATATGTCAGGAAACCAGTTCGGCGTGCCGGTGGTTATCCGCATGGCGACGGGCGCCGGGCGCCAACTGGCTGCCCAGCATTCGCACAGTCTCGAAGGCTGGTACGCACACATTCCGGGATTACGCGTGCTGGCGCCGGCGACCCTCGAAGACGCACGGGGCATGCTGTGGACTGCGCTGCAAGAGCCGGACCCCGTGCTGATTTTCGAGAACGTCATGCTCTACAACCGCAGCGGCCCGCTAGCCCCGGACGCGGGCGCCGTCGACATCGATCATGCGGTCGTCCGGCGGCCCGGCAAGGATATCACGCTGATCACTTACGGGGGATCGTTGTGGAAGACCCTCAAAGCGGCTGACGAACTTGCCAATGCGGGCATAGAAGCGGAAGTCGTCGACCTGCGCTCCCTCCGTCCACTGGACACGGCGACCATCACGGCTTCGGTGGCGAAAACCCGCCGGTCGGTCATCGTCGATGAGGGCTGGCGCAGCGGCAGCCTCGCAGCGGAGATCGGCATGCGCCTTGTCGAGAACGTCTTCTGGAACCTGGATGCGCCGCTTGCCCGTGTCTGTAGCGAGGAGGTGCCGATCCCCTATCCGCGTCATCTCGAGGAGGCGGCCATTCCGCAAATTGAAAAGATCGTCATAGCCGCCAAGATGGCTATAGGGATCGCGTGAGGCGTCGCCATGAGCGAATTCCGCATGCCCTCCTTGGGGGCCGACATGGAAGCTGGAACACTGGTCGAGTGGCTCGTTCAGCCCGGATCCGCGATCAAGCGCGGCGACATCATCGCCGTGGTTGAAACCCAGAAAGGCGCCATCGAGATCGAAGCCTTTGAGGACGGGATCCTTGACCGTTTTCTGGTCGATGTAGGGACACGCGTGCCTGTCGGGACACCGCTGGCTTCCATCGCAAGCGCCGGGCAACCGAAGGAGCAACCAGGCAAACCGGCAGGAGCCCCTGCGACTGCTGCTGCGCCTTGGCCCCCGCCGGAGCCGCCGCACATGCAACCGAGGCCGGTTGCTGAGCGCCCAGCTCGAGGACACGGTCGCGCCTCACCTGCCGCGCGGCGTCTCGCAGAGCAGGCGCATCTCGATATTTCAATTATGCGGGGAAGCGGTCCCGAAGGAGCCGTGGTGCTCGCCGACGTGGAAGCTGCCCTGCGGGCAGCCCCTGTCGAGACGCGACGGGTCGAGGCCCTCGGCCTTTCACAAATGCGGGCCGCCATTGCGACTGCGATGAGCCGCTCGAAACGAGAGATCCCCCATTACTATCTGGCCCACACGATCGACGTCATGGACGCTCGGGACTGGGTGGAGGCGATCAATTCAACCCGCCCCCCGGAGCGCCGGCTGCTCATGGGAGCGCTCTTCGTCAAGGCAACGGCCCTTGCCGCACGGGCCTACCCTGAATTCAACGGCTTCTATGAGGAGCGTCAGTTCTGGAAAAGCCCTTCGATCCATGTGGGCGTCGCCATCGCGATCCGGGGCGGCGGCCTTGTTGCGCCGGCACTTCACGACGCGGCGGATCTCGACCTAGAGACCCTGATGACGAGGCTGCAGGATTTGACCAGCCGCGTACGCGCGGGCAGATTTCGCAGCTCGGAAATAGCCGACCCGACCATCACGGTGTCGAGCCTCGGTGATCGAGGCGTCGAAACGCTCTACGGCATCATCTACCCCCCGCAGGTCGCGATCGTCGGGTTTGGCAAGGTCGTCGAACGGCCCTGGATCAGCAGCGGCGCCGTGCTGCCGCGCGCTACGGTGACGGTGACACTCGCGGCCGATCATCGGGTGAGCGACGGGCACCGGGGCGCACTTTTCCTCACTGAAATCGAACGCTCCCTGAAACAACCGGGGTCACTATGACGCCTCTCGAAATCCGCGCTGTCGTTCAAAGGGAACTGATGCGCATCGCGCCCGACGTGGACTTCGACAATGTGGACCCGCACGCGGACATCCGAGAAGCATTCGCCATCGACTCGATGGATTTCCTTAATTTCGTGATTGCCCTGCACCGGAGTTTCGGTGTGGACATACCGGAACTCGATTATCCCAAGCTGGCGACCGTCGATGGCGCTGTTGCATATGTGGACAACAAGCTGGGCTCCGCCGCGAATAACGGGCATCCGCTCCCTCAGTGAATATGGACGACCTGCCGATGGCTCGAGATCCGTGAGAAGCATGGTCGTATTGGAGCGCAAATGGAGCAACTCAATCGACCGGTGTTACCTGCCGCAATTCCCGATCGGGATATCCACGAGGACGACCTGATCGCGGTCGTGGCGGCGCTGGTGCGCGAACTTCATCCTCAGCGCTTCAGGTTCATCGACGTCACCGGCGCGAGCCGGATCGAGCGCGATCTGGGGATCGATAGCCTGGGACGAACCGAACTGATCATGCGCATCGAGCGCGCGTTCCATGTGCGGCTTCCTGTCGAGGCCGTCGGTGAGGCCGAAACCGTCGACGATCTGATGCGGGCGCTGGTAAAGGCAGGACCGCTTCGGGAACGCCTGTCGCCGCAAACAGGTCAGGCTCCCGCGCTTCCCCATGTGCCGGCCGCGCGCGAAGCGCGAACGCTGCTCGATGTACTCGACTGGCATGCCGCCCATCACTCCGACCGTCTGCATCTGACCGTACTGCAGGATGAAGCGACAATCATCGGCACCCTGACCTATGGCGAACTCGCCACCAGGGCACGCAAGGTAGCCTGCGGATTGATCGCGCGCGATGTAGCCCCCGGCGATCGCATCGCCTTGATGCTTCCCACCGGCACGGACTTTTTCATCGCCTTCTTCGGCGTCCTTTATGCCGGGGCGATTCCGGTTCCCATCTACCCTCCCATGCGGCTCTCGCAGCTCGAAGATCATCTGCGGCGCCAGACCGGCATCCTGCGCAACGCGGGCGCGCACCTTTTGATCACGATGCCAGAAGGTGGCCGTCTCGCCGGCCTTCTCCGCGCGCCGACTGAAACATTGGACACGATCGAAAATGTCGCAAACCTGGAAACGTCGGCTGCACCCGTGAGCCTGCCGCTCGTCACCGATCCGGATGCGACGGCGCTTATCCAATACACATCCGGCAGCACCGGCGATCCCAAAGGCGTCGTGCTCAGCCACGCGAACTTGCTTGCCAACATCCGCGCGATGGGTGAGGTCATGGAGGCTAGCTCATCCGATGTCTTCGTAAGTTGGCTGCCGCTCTACCATGACATGGGTCTGATCGGCGCGTGGCTGGGATGCATGCACTTTGGCGCGCCGCTTTACGCCATGCCGCCCTTGAGCTTTCTCGTGCGGCCGGAGAGCTGGCTCTGGGCGATTCACCGTTTCCGCGCCACATTTTCCGCATCGCCGAATTTCGGTTTCGAGCTGTGCCTCAACAAGGTTGCCGATAGGGAGGTAGAGGGACTGGACCTGAGTTCATTGCGCATGGTCGCCAATGGCGCAGAGCCGGTCAGCGCGCAGACTTTACGCAGGTTCATCGAACGCTTCGGCCGCTATGGCTTCCCCGAACGGGCGATGGCGCCGGTCTATGGTCTCGCGGAGAGTTCGGTCGGGCTTGCCTTTCCGCCTCTCGGCCGCTCACCGATCATAGATCGCATCGACCGCGATCAGCTGAGCGTTTATGGCCGGGCGGAGCCCGCCCAGCCTGAGGACGCGAGGCCGCTGGAAGTCGTTGCTTGCGGCCAGCCCCTTCCCGGCCACGAGATCCGCATTGTCGACGACGCCGGCTACGAACTTGGCGAAAGGCGAGAAGGAAGGCTCGAATTCCGGGGACCTTCGACGACACGCGGCTACTTCCGCAATGAGATCAAGACTCGCGAACTCATTTATCATGGCTGGCTCGACAGCGCCGATCGAGCCTACATGGCTGGGGGCGACGTCTTCATCACCGGCCGCATCAAAGATATCATCATCCGCGCGGGCCGCCACATCTACCCCCAGGAGATCGAAGAGGCCGTGTCCGGCATAGCCGGTATTCGCAAAGGCGGCGTCGCGGTGTTTGGCGTCACGGATCGCACCTCGGGCACCGAACGCGTCATTGTCCTGGCGGAGACCCGCGAAACCGACCCTGCGGTGCGGGCAGCGTTGCAAGCGCGCGCACAAGAAATCACGACCGACATCACCGGCGCTCCACCAGATGAGATCGTACTCGCGCCGCCCGGCGCCGTGCCCAAGACATCGAGCGGCAAGATACGCCGCAGCGCAGCCAAAGAGCTTTACGCCAGGGGCCGCGTCGGCGCCCACAGCCATGCCTTGCGGTTACAGCTTTTGCGCCTGACGCTATCGGGCGTCGGCCCGCAGACAAAACGCCTGATGCGCGTATTGAGCGAAGCCATGTACGCTGCATGGTGGTGGCTCGTCCTTTCCGCAGCGTTCTTGTCGGGATTCCTCGCTGTGATGATGCTTCCCCGCCGGGCCTGGCGCTGGTCGGCGCTCCGGTGTATCGGCCATGGAACATTCGCTGCCTTGGGGGTGAGGGTCTCGACGACCGGCGTCGAGAATATCCCAAGCAGTGGAGCCGTGCTCGTGTTCAATCACTCAAGTTATGCGGACGCGCTCGTTCTGGCGACTATTCTCCCGGGTGAGCCCGCGATCGTCGCCAAACGTGAATTGTCGAGGCAGCTATTCGCGGGTCCCGTCTTGCGTCGCCTCGGCATCCCCTTCGTGGATCGCTACGACGTGTCCGCCAGCCTCGCGGACACCGAAGCCTTGATTGCCCTCAAGCCTCAGGCCCGCGTTCGGGTCTTCTTTCCGGAAGGTACTTTCACGCGGCGGACGGGCCTGTCCGGATTCTACCTGGGAGCGTTCAAGGTCGCAGCGGAGGCAGAACTTCCGATCCTGCCGGGCGTCATTCGCGGAACGCGGTCGATGCTGCGCGGCGAACAATGGCTGCCCCGGCATGCGCACATCAGTGTGGAAATTGGAAAGCCCCTGATGCCATCGGGCACGGATTTCGAATCCTTGATACGGCTGCGGGACGAGGTCCGCCAAAACATATTGTCACGCTGTGGCGAACCGGACCTCGGGGATCTGGTGAAGCCAGGACTGTAAGCACGAAGACGAGGCCTTCACGGTTTCCCTTGATTCCGCCAATTCACTATGATGGTCGAGTCTTCGAGTTTCAGATGAAGACCGAATGGTCGGCATAAATCCTGAAGGCGGGTCAGCAACCATGCGGTATCCGCGGTCGCCGTATGTTCGAGACGAAAGCGGACGATCCGCAAAGGCACGAGGCTCAATGCCTGTACATCGCCACTGTGGGCATCAACATCTATGAAGTACATAAGCACGAGATCGCCACGATAGGCGCCCATCCCCGGAATGCCTTCGTAATCATTCAGGAAGTCTCCACACCCATGGAGAATAAGGCGGTTCTTGTAAATTTCGATGGGCTTGGGATGATGCGAGGAGTGCCCGTGCACAACGCTGACCTTCGCATCATCGATCAGCCGATGCGCGAAGTCGCGCTGCTGATCAGACACTTCATAGCCCCAGTTTCCTCCCCAATGGATCGACGCAACCCCGACATCCCCAGGCAACCGGACGGCGTTGAGAACCCTTGCAATGCCGGAAGCACTTTCGTCTGAAAGGTCTGGTGCGAAATGCACGCCCGGCGCGTTCGCGCTAGCGGCCCACGCATCCGGCACACCGCTCGTTGGAAGCGCGAGCGCGGCGAAGACCACGCGGCCTTTGCCTGGAATGCATAAAATAGCAGGCGCAGCCGCCTTTTCCAACGTACGGCCGGCGCCCGCGCAAGCGATGTGTAAGCGACGCAACGCCAACAGGGTGTCCTCCAGCCCCTGCCGCCCCCAGTCCATGACGTGATTATTGGCGAGCGAGCAGCAATCTATACCCGCAGCGCGGAGACATTCGGCATTCTCGGGGCTCACCCTGTAATTGATGCCTTTCACCTCATAGTCTTCCGAGCGCGTGATGCTGGTTTCCAGATTGATCAGCTTGACATCGGGAGCCCGAATGGAAAACTCATCGAGTGCTGCGCCCCAGACATAATTTATCGCAACAGGCGCTGGGATCTTGCCATTAACGCTCTCTGCGAGCCACTTGTATTCGAGCGCGGAGCGCAGATAAGCTTCGTGAAGTTGGGGCCGACAAGGTGCGGGAAGGATCTGGTCGATACCGCGACCGATCATGACGTCGCCGCAGAGGAACAGCCGTATGACAGCGCCTGCGCGATTCTGATCGCGAATGCTGAGCTCGCCCATTCGCTCCGCTCCGTACATGCGCGGACGTCCACGTGTGGCTAAAAACTGTCTTGATTTTTACGTTGAGATAGCCCGATGCACAGCGCCTCGCGCACGAACATTTGGTGTTAGCTATGGCAGATCGTGACCGCTGTGATTGACGCATGTCAACGACAGCAGACCGATTCCTTGCTGGATTGCAATAACATCTTGTCGTCAGGAGACTGTCATGAAAGTCAAAGACGCGATGCACAAAGGAATTATGTGTCTTGAGCCGGGCACGGCCGTAAGAGAGATCGCAAAGCGTATGCGCGACAGCGACATCGGCGCAATTCCGATCCGTGCGGACGGCAAACTGGTCGGCATCGTGACCGACCGGGATATCACCTGCCGCGCGATGACGGCGGATGGCGACGTCGGTAAGATGACGGCACAGGACGTCATGACTAAGACCGTGGCGCATTGCGATCCCGAAGATGACTTGGCCTCCGCTATTAAAACTATGGAAACCAAGAAGGTCCGTCGATTGCCAGTCATTGATGGGCAAAAGGCGATCGTCGGCATGCTGAGTCTGGGCGACATCTCGCATAATCTCGGCAAGGAATTGTCCGGCGAAGTGTTGCGTGCGGTCTCAGCGCACCATCGCTGAATGACCGCCAAGACGTGCTCCGCGCCATTCGAGTGCTCCCTGAAGTTATAGCTCGATGGCAAGTCAGGCGCAGGGGAAAGCCACTATGCTTCAGGCGTTGAGCGCGAGACAAGTCAACTTCATCGCGCTGCTTGCGAAGACGGCACGCATGCAGCGCGACAAGTTGCTGGGCAACATCGCCGAGAGCGACCTGGTGGAGATGAAGCCTGCGCGCGGCGTGCACAATCCCACCGCATCGCTCGGCTTCGCACCCCTTTCTCCCGATGCGCCAGAGATCGCCGCTCTGCGTGATGCCATCGGCGCGTTGTCATGGGATGGACGCGCGGAATTATATACCTTGGCGTGCATCGGCAGAGGTGATCTCGCGGCAGGACAATGGCCTGACGGGATAGATGAAGCTACGAGACTCGAAGATGACACTGTGACAGCCTCGCTCGTCGAAGACCCCGACCTGCACGACCACCTTGTCAAAGGTCTATACGTTTTGAACCCGCCCTCATGAATATATGACTGTCTGGCCCCGTCATGCCGACGGTTTTGGAGCACGTCCTTCGAGGCGCTGCCGCGTTATCTCCCGAAGATCGGCGAGCGATCGCGCATTGACCACATCGTCGGCGGCGATCCAGCCTCGCCGCGCCTGGTCGATCCCGAACCGCATGAATCGCAGTGCGGTCACCGAATGCGCATCCGTTGAAATGACCAGTTTCACACCGGCCGCTTTTGCTGCGCGAGCGTGGATGTCGTTCAAATCCAGTCGATCCGGTTGGCTGTTGATCTCCAGGCAGCAACCGAATGTCCGGGCAGCCGACATGATCCGGTCCATGTCGAGGTCACAGGGCTCGCGTTCGCCGATCAGCCGTCTGGTCGGGTGAGCGAGGGCCGATACGTAGGGGTTTTCGATGGCGCGAACGATCCGATCCGTTTGCGCCTCGCGCGACAGATTGAAGAATGAATGTACGCCGGCAACCACCCAGTCGAGTTTCTCCA
>JANXTB010000059.1 GCA_025356415.1 Hyphomicrobiales bacterium | reverse complement strand
CTCATGAACCGATAGACCGCATCAAACACGAGCGCGAGCGCCCGGCGCTGGTCGGCGACGTCGAACATGCCGCCGCTGGTTCCCTCATCCAGCACCCTCTGGATTTCGGACTGGAGCTTGGTGCGGTGCTTGCGGGCGATCGCCCGTCCCTCGTCGAACGACTTGCAGAACAGGTCGAAAATTTCAGGGTCGCCCTCGAGCTTGTCGCGATAGGAGCGGTGAACCGAAATAATGATGCGCTCGAGCTTGTCGAAAGCCGGGTCGGGGGCGTCGGCGACGGTCCGGCAAGCCGCTTCGACCGGCTTCAGCCATTGCTCGGTCACGGCGTCGAACAAGGCTTCCTTAGAGGGAAAGTAGCGGTAGACGTTGCCGTGCGACATGCCGGCTTCCTTGGCGACCGAAACAATCGTCAGGCGCGACGCGCCGAATCGCCGGACATGCTCGGCCGCGAGGTCGAGAATGCGCAGGTCGGTTTCATGGGCGGTGGAAGGCGCAGGCATTTTTCGCCTCAGGTTTCGACGAGGCCGCTCGTGTCGCCAGAACCTTCCGACGTCGCGGCCCCATGAGGCAAGGCCAGATATTCGGTGGACCGCATTTCGATCAGCCGCGACGCGGTGCGGTCGAACTGGAACGCCTCGTGGCCATTTTTCGCAATGTAGAGCTCCGTCGGCTCGGCGGCGGCGGATGCGATCAGCTTGACGTGACGGTCATAGAGCGCGTCGATCAGGTTGATGAAGCGCTTCGCCTCGTTGCGCTTCGCCTCGTCCATCACCGGAATATCGTCGATGATCAGCGTGTGAAATTCCCGCGCGAGCTCCAGATAATCGGTAGCGCCCAGCGGGACTTCGCAGAGGTCGGCAAATCGAAAGCGCGCGACGCCGCCGGCCCGCTCGGGCACTTTCACCTTGCGGCCGAGAACTTCGACCACGCTGGGCCGGCCATGATCGAGGCCCGTCAGCTTCTTGAACATGCGGTCGATCTTGCGTTTCGCAGCCGCATCGGCGGGCACGTGATAGACCGGCTCATTGGAGAGCTTTTCCAGCCGGAAATCGGTGCGCGACACAAGTTCGATCACCTCCATCCGCTCCTGCAGCAGATGAATGAATGGCACGAACAACGCGCGGTTCAGCCCGTTCTCATAGAGCTTTTCAGGCACGACGTTCGACGTGGCGACGACGACGACGCCATGCGCGAAGAGCGCCGTGAACAACCGACCGAGGATCATCGCGTCGGCGATGTCGGTCACCGCGAATTCATCGAAACAAAGCAGCGCCGCCTTCCGCGCGAGATCGTGCGCGATGGGCGCGAGGGGGTCTTCGCCCTTCACCTCGCCGGCTTTCAGCTTTTGTCGGTATGCGTGAATGCGCGCGTGAACGTCGGCCATGAAGGCGTGGAAATGCACGCGTCTTTTGCGGGCGACCGGGGCGGCCTCGAAGAAGAGGTCCATGATCATGGTCTTGCCACGCCCGACCGCGCCCCAGATGTAGAGCCCGCGCACCGGCGGGTGATGCGCCTTGCGGCTGAACAGCCGTCTCAGCGGATTGGGTTTGCCGGGCAGCTTGTAATCATGCAGACGGCGGGCGAGCGCATCGAGCTCCTCCAGCGCCGCCTCCTGCGCGGAATCGCACTCCAGATCGCCTGACGCGACAAGGTCGTAATAGAGGTCGAGAACGGAGGTGGCGGACAAGAGCTGTTTCCGGTGGGACTTGTTCCGGTGGGACTTGGCTGCACTAGCGGGCGGATGGCGGCAGCGCAAGCCTGCAACGAAAAGGGCCGGCGCTTTGCGAAAAGCGCCGGCCCTTTGAAATCATCTCGCGTCAGGTCGGATCAGCTCTGGCGCTCGACCATCATGTTCTTGATCTCGGCGATCGCCTTCGCGGGGTTCAGGCCCTTCGGACACGCCTTGGCGCAATTCATGATCGTGTGGCAGCGATAGAGACGGAACGGGTCTTCGAGATTGTCGAGACGCGCGCCGGTCGCTTCATCGCGCGAGTCGATCAGCCAGCGATAGGCCTGCAGCAGCGCGGCCGGACCGAGATAGCGGTCGCCGTTCCACCAATAGCTCGGGCAAGACGTCGAGCAGCAGGCGCACAGGATGCACTCATAGAGGCCATCGAGCTTGTAGCGGTCTTCGGGAGACTGCTTCCATTCCTTCTCGGGACGCGGCGTGTCGGTCTGCAGCCAAGGCTCGATCGAGGCATGCTGCGCATAGAAGCGCGTCAGGTCGGGCACGAGATCCTTCACCACCGGCATATGCGGCAGCGGGTAGATCTTCACCGTCCCCTTGATGTCCTTCATGTCCTTCGTGCAGGCCAGCGTGTTCGTACCGTCGATGTTCATCGCGCACGAACCGCAGATGCCTTCACGGCACGAGCGGCGGAAGGTCAGGGTCGGATCTATCTTGTTCTTGATGTAGAGGATCGCGTCCAGAACCATCGGGCCGCAATCATCCATGTCGACGTAATAGGCGTCGATGCGCGGATTGGCGCCATCGTCCGGATTCCAGCGATAGATGCGGAATTCGCGGAGATTGGTCGCGCCCTGCGGCTTCGGCCACGTCTTGCCGGCCGTCGGACGCGAATTCTTCGGAAGAGCCAGTTCAACCATTGATTCTCTCTCGAACCTGCGGCGGGAAGAGGGGTGCCCCTCCCGCATGTCGTTTCATGGTGAGCTTACAGGGCGCGTCTTAGTAAACGCGCGCCTTGGGCTCGATGTACTGGACCTCGTTGCTCATCGTGTAGGTGTGCACGGGGCGGTAGTCGATGGACACGGTCTTCTTGTCGTTGTCGAGGAAAGACAGCGTGTGCTTCATCCAGGTCTTGTCGTCGCGGTTCGGGAAATCCTCGCGCGCATGGGCGCCGCGGCTTTCCTGACGGTTGAGCGCCGAGTCCATCGTGACGACGGCCTGGACCAGAAGATTGTCGAATTCGAGCGTCTCGATGAGATCCGAGTTCCACACGAGCGAACGGTCGGTGATGCCGATATCCGGCAGGCCGCTCCAGACTTCGTGAATGAGCTTCGAGCCTTCCTCGAGAATTTCGCCCGTGCGGAACACGGCGCAATTGCTCTGCATCGTGCGCTGCATCCTGTCGCGCAGCGCCGCGGTCGGCGTGCCGCCCTTGGCGTTGCGATAATGATCGAGACGCGACAGCGACATGTCCGCCGAATTCTTCGGCAGTTCCGGCTGCTTGGCGCCGGCGTCGACGATTTCCGCAGCGCGCAGGCCGGCGGCGCGGCCGAACACCACGAGGTCGATCAGCGAGTTCGAGCCGAGGCGATTGGCGCCATGGATCGACACGCAGGCCGCTTCACCCAGCGCCATAAGGCCCGGTACGATCGAATCCGGATCGCCGCCGACCTTGGTCAGCACTTCTCCGTGATAGTTCGTGGG
>JANXTB010000375.1 GCA_025356415.1 Hyphomicrobiales bacterium | reverse complement strand
AGTGCGCATCCGCGTTGCGCGTGAGGGCGCGTCGGCGCGTGTCGAGGTTTCCGACAATGGCGAGGGCATGAGCGACGAAGTGCGCGCGCGCGCCTTCGAGCCGTTCTTCACAACGAAGGGCGTCGGCAAAGGCTCGGGCCTCGGCCTCAGTCAGGTGTTCGGTTTCGTGCAGCAATCCCAGGGCGAAATCTTCATCGAAAGCGCGCCGGGGAACGGCACGCGCGTGGTGATGCGCTTTCCGCTGATGGGGGACAAATGATGGCCGGGTCCGTGAATCGGCGCGTTCTTCTTGTCGAAGACGAAGAGATGGTGCGCGAGGTCGTCATCTGGACGCTGGAGGACATGGGGTTCGATGTCGTGGGCGTAAGCAGTGGGGATCAGGCCCTGGATATTCTCCGCGACGGCGCGATCGACATCCTGCTGACCGACATCAGGATGCCTGGCGGCATCGACGGCTGGACGCTTGCTGAAAAGGCCCGCGAGGTCATTCCCGATTTGCCGGTCATCTACATGAGCGGCTTCAGCCATGAGCCGCCACGCATGTTGAAGGGCAGCGGCTTCGTGCAGAAACCATTGAGCTTGGCGACACTGCGCCAAGCCATGGTGGACATGGGTTTTCTGTGATCAACCCGCGGGCGCCAACGCGCGCAAATGCGTCAGCACGTCTTCGACATGCAGCACGTCAGCGTATTTGTGGTGCATGTCGAACAGGTTCATCTTGTGGGTCAGGGGCGCGCGATCGAACACGCATTCCTCGACGACGCTGACATGATAGCCGGCTGAAAAGCCTTCCACGACGCTGGCGCGCACGCAGCCTGATGTCGCCTCGCCCATCACGATGAGGCTCTGCACGCCAAGGAGCGCGAGATGCGACTTCAGCGGCGTGCCCTCAAAAATGCTGGCGCGTTGCTTGCGGATGACAATGTCTTCCTTGCGCACCTCGAACGCCTCGTAGATCCCGTAATCGTCAGGACCCGGTGTGAACTGGCGGCGCTTCGTCGAGATGGCGTCGGCGGGACGATTGTTGGGCGCGACATCCTTCGTGCAGAAGATGATCGGCACACCGGCGGCGCGCGCAGCAGCGAGCACGGCCTGCGTCGGCGCAATCGCCTGATGGGCATAGATGCCGCAGGAATTCGGATAGGTCGCATCGAGCTCGTAAGGCGAATGCGGTCCGCCGCGATAGACGATGTTGTAGAGATCGATGGCGAGCACGGCCGCGTTCGCGCCGATGTAAGTTTCGCGGACGTAGGTCTCGTAGAGCTTGATGTCCTCGGGCGGAACGACGTCCTTCCAGCAATGATCCTCGAAACGCTCCTTGCCGATCTTCATCGCATGCTCCCGTGTTGCGCGAGGCTGCCTTTGTAAACGGCTTGGACGATCCGCGCTACACGATGAGGCCCCTCATCGGCGCCGCCATATCGGAGCCCGGGAACACGTTTCTGCGCATCGTCTCCGGCGACAGGCCCAGATGATCGGCGAGCACGCCCTTGATGACGGCGCGCAGGTCCGTCGTCGGCGCGAGGTCGCGTCCCTCATAAAGCTGCGCTGGCTTCAGCCCCGGCCAGTCGGCCAGCACGCGCCCGCCACGCACCGCGCCCCCGGCGAGAAGCGCGACTGTGCCGGTGCCGTGGTCCGTGCCCACCGTCCCGTTGACGCGCGCCGTGCGCCCGAATTCCGTTGCGACGAGAATGACCGTGTCTTTCCAAACTGGGCCGAGCACGGTCTCAAAAGTTGCGATGCTGTCGTCCAGTCCGCCGAGAACGCGGGCGAGCGCGCCGGTTGCGCCGCCTTCATTGAAATGCGTGTCCCAGCCATCGAAGGCCAGCGCGGCCACGCGCGGGCCGTCGTGGCTCGCCATGAGGTGGGCGGCGCCCGCCGAAATCTGCTTCATGTAATCGACGCCGCGTTGGGGGCCCTTGCCGCGCATGCCCGAGCGCGAGGCGATCCCCTCGGTCGCCATGCCGGCGGAAAGGGCGGAAGCAAGCCTCGGATCGCGGTTTTGATAGAGCCCGAGCACGCGCGAGAGCGTGTCTTCATCGGTCCTCTGCAGGCTCTGCGGCGCCCAGCCGAGCACAGGCGCTTTCCCGCGCATGATCAGTGGCGTCGTCGCGCCGATGCTCAACCCTCCGTGCTGGCCAATGCGCTCGCCTGGGGCAAGCGTCTGCAACATGCGGTTCATCCAGCCGCTGTCGGTCGCGCCCGGTCCCGCCATGCCGCTTTCAAGCACATCCTGACCGTCGAAATGCGACCGCTGGCGATAGGATGTTGCGGTCGCATGCACGACGAGCGCCTGTCGCGACGCGTAGAGCCGCGCGAAATTCGGCATGGCCGGATGCAGCCCGAAGAAATTGTCGAGCGGCAGCGCGGGTGAGGCGCCGTCACGCGACAGCGCGATGTTGGCGCGCAAGGCAGCGTAATCAGGATCGCCCAGCGGCGGAACGGCGGAGAGCCCATCGAGCGCGCCGCGCAAGATGATCGTGACGAGCCGCGCATCGCGGCCCTGCGCGGCGAAGGCGAAGCGCGGCGCATAGGCCCATGCGGCGAGCGTGGCGCTGGCGCCGAGCAGCGAGCGGCGGGATAAAGTTGCTTCGCAGTCGATCATGACCAATCTTCCTAGCAGCGCTGAAATTCGGGCGACATGAAAAGGATCGCTAAACCTTGTGCGCGGCTTCCGGCGCGCGCCACAGCCTCGCGCGTTTCCCGTGTCGCGGCCTTTCCCAATATCTGTTCGGTGAGCGCGTTCGGATCGAGAGTGGCGTTGAAGCGCGCCCATTGCATGGCGATGTCCATGCGCACCACCATGCCTTCCGGCGACGCCCAGGCGTCTTCGACATCGGGGTGGCCATTCGGTCCGGCCGGCTGCCAGAGCGGCTGGCCCAGAAGATTGAGCTGATTGAGGAGCGCCGGAGTTTCAGGCCGACGCTGGGCCGCGCGCGCCAAAGCTGCAAGAAACAGCTGCGGCGAGCGGATCTTTGCCAATGGCGCGGACCAGGATTCCGGCGCCTTCAACAAGGCGCCCGTCACTGCAAGCAGGTCGCCGCCTGTCGATGCGAACGTGTCCTGAAGCTCTTGCACGAGGCGTTGCGGCGGGTCGTCGCTGATGAAATGACGGGCGAGCTTGCGCGCGATATGCCGCGCGGTGGAGGGATGACGCGCGAGATCGTCGAGCGCCGCGACGCCTTGCTCGACACCCGTTTGCTCGTAGCGCTTGCCCAGAAGCATCTGCGGGCCGGGCTCATGGCGCGTCGGCGAAAATGTGAAACGCCCGCCGAAGAAGCCATCGTCCCCCGGCGCGACCATCGTCCAGCCGGTCAGGATGCGGGCGAAGGACGTGACATCCTCCTGTGCATAGCCGCCATCGACCCCGAGCGTGTGTAACTCAAGGATCTCACGCGCGAGATTTTCGTTCAGGCCGCGCTGATTGCGTTCGCCAGCGCGCGAGTCCGGTCCGATCGACTGGTAGTTGTCGAGATAGACCAGCATCGCGGGATGCTGGCTGGCGGCGCGCAGCATGTCGGCGAAACGGCCGAAGATGAAAGGGCGGATCGCCTCGCGCTCGAACGCGCCAGCCGATGCGCGCACCACCGGCGCCTTGTTGATCGCGACAGCGAAATGGTTCGACCAGAACAGGGCGAGGCGCTCGATGAGCGGCGTCTGCGTGGTCGCGAAGGCCGAGAAACGCGCGGTCGCCTCGTCGAGATAAATCGTTTGCGCGACCGGCCGGCTTTGTGGCTTCGCCTTCGCATCAGGCTCATCCATCGCGGCTGGCTGTACTGCAAGCCGCTTGCGCTCGTCCTGACGCTCGAGTTCGTCCATCCGCGCGGTGCGGATCGCCGCGTCGCTTGTGGGTAAGTTGCTGCCGGGCAACCCCGTGTTCTGGCCCAATTGATCGAGGACGCTGGCTCGCGGATTGGCTGCGATGCGCGCCAACGCGCCGGCGCTGGCTCCAAGGCCGAACCGATGCAGGGCGACCAGCGCCTGATCCGGGCTGCTCATGAGGGATGCTCCAATTCGGTCCTCCCTGATCCTTAAGCTTGTATCGTGAATGGGGCATGAATGCGAGGTCGCCTTGCTTGACAGGGCAGGGCGGCGGCGTCGCTAATGTTCGCCGAAAAAGAGACGTTGGGGAAGGTGTCAGCATGTCGGGTGAAGCGCCGTGACCGGCCCGCGTGCGCCGCTCGAGATTGCGGAACAGGGATACTTCTTCGTCGGAGGCTCTTACTTCGATGCGCCCGACGGGCGTTTCATGGCCGGGCAGATGTTTGTCGAATTTCAGATCCCGCACCGCCGCACTCAGGCGCTGCCGATCGTGATGTTTTCCGGCGGGGGCCAGAGCGGGCTGAACTATACCGGCACGCCCGATGGCCGCGAAGGCTGGATGCAGTTTTTCCTGCGGCGCGGTTATGCCGTTTACGTCTGCGATCAGCCGTCGCGCGCACGCTCACCGCATCAGCCGGAAACCGGCGCGTTGACGCGCCATTCCACCGACCGCGTCGCGCAACAATTCACCGCGCCGGAGCGCTCGAAACTCTGGCCGCAGGCCGAGCTTCACACGCAATGGCCCGGCGAGGGAGTCGCGGGCGATTCCGTGTTCGATCAATATTACGCGCAGAGCTTTCCCTCGCTGGCGAGCTTCCCGCAACAGCAGGCGCTCAATCGCGACGCTGGCGCGGCGCTGCTCGACCGCATCGGGCCCGCGATCGTGCTGACGCATTCGCAATCGGGAACATTTGGTTGGCTCATCGCCGATGCGCGGCCCGATCTGGTGAAGGCCATCGTCGCCATGGAGCCCTCCGGTCCGCCTGTGCGCGACATGATCGCGCGCGGCGCGCCCGACTGGTTCGAGGATGGCGCCTTCACGAAACCCTACGGACTCACCGCCGAACCGCTCACCTACGATCCGCCGGGCGAATTGCAATTCGTGCGGCAGGAGACGCCCGACGGCCCTGGCCTCATGTGCGGCTGGCTGCAAACGGCGCCCGCACGCAAGTTGAAAAACTTGCGGCATATTCCGGTGCTCGTCGTGCAGGGCGAGGCGTCCTATCACGCTCCCTACGATCACAACACCGTCGCCTATCTGCGGCAGGCGGGCGTCGAGACGACATTCATCCGCCTCGCCGATCGCGGCATTGCCGGCAACGGCCACCTGCTGATGATCGAGAAGAACAACGCGGAGATTGCAACGGTCGCTGCGGATTGGCTGGCGTCGGTCATTGCGAGGAGCGAAGCGACGAAGCAATCCATCTAAACGGCAAACGTCAGATGGATTGCTTCGCTGCGCTCGCAATGACGAGGCTAGCTGCGTGAGCGAACGCCCGGCAGCGTGACGCGATAGACGAGGATCATCGTATCGACCTCGGCGCCGCCATCATACGGCGCGCCGACCTGGAAGCCGTTCTTCGTCAGGAAGTCATTGTCGTTGGCGACGATCAGCAAGTAATCGTCGGGCGCCGATGCATCCATGACGCTGACAAGGCCCATCGCTTCCCACTTCTCCGACAGGTTGTTGCTGTCGTTGGGTTCGCCATTGTGCACGCCGAAGCGGTTGAGCTCGGCATTATCGTTGATGTCGATAAATGGGCGCAAAGTTGCGGGCGTGACGGACGCATCGAGCACGCCCTTGGGCGCCACGGCTTTTGCGCCATCAAACTCCGTGCCCGCAATGTTGGTCGCGTTGCGCAAGTCGAGAATATCGATCTTGCGATAGCGCGACGTCGAGCCCTTCACGCCCTGTCCGTTGTTGCTGTCGCGGCTGAGCATCAGGAACTGGTCGGCGTCAATCGCGAGCAATTCACTCTGCGCGCCGACGAGCGTCTTGCCTTCGCCATCCTGGAAAATCGGTAGCGGCACGACATGTTCGCGCAGCAGTTTCAGATTGGCCGGATCGGCGATGTCATACACCAGCGCGCGCGTGTGGCGGCGCGTGGCGGGCGCATCGCCGCCATCCTGTCGCGTCGCGCTTTGCAACACGGTGGTCAGCGTCTTCCCGTCGATAGACAGCGACATGCCTTCCAGACCCTGATTGTTCTGGCGGCCATGCTCGGGGTTGCCGGGTTTGGGAGCCTGCGCAGTCGGGCCCGGATTGTTGGACGAAAAATTCACCTCGCCCTTGCGCATCGGCGCGAAAGCCTCGGGCGGGCGCGTGACGCCGAGCAGCTTGCCCTCGGCGCTGAAACGGAAAATGCCGGGCGTATATTCATCGCTGATGAAGAACGAGCCGTCGGGCATGCGCACCACAGCCTCGGGGTCGAGACTGATCTTGCCTTCGTCGGTCTGCGGCAGTGCGGGGAAGCCGGAATTCGCGGCGCGCACTTGCGTGGGGTCGAGGCCGGTGAGCGGTTTGCCGTTCGTCTCGGTCAGCATGATCGTGTCGGCGATGGTCGCCTGCACGCCTTTCTGTTCCATGCCCGAAGCGGGCCGTGCGCCGGGCGCCACTGGCGTGATCTTCAGCGAGAGACGGTTCAGGCGCGCAGAATAATCCGTCGTGCCTTCGACATTATAACCGCGATCCGGCAGCAGATAGATTTCGCCCTCATAGGCGTCGCCAACGCGCTTCCATGTCGCGCCATTGATCGTCATGCCCGAACCGGAACCGAAGGTCTCCCCGAACTTGTCGCGCAACGCCGCCGGCATGCGGCCGACTGCGACGAGGCCCTTGCTGGCGACAGGGGCATCGGCTGACAGGGCAGGGAGCGGCGCGAATGGCGCGGCGCTGGCTAGGAGCATGAGTGCGAGAACGCGGCGGCGATCGATCATGTGAGGTCTTTCCCGGCGGAATGTCTGTCTGAAGACGTCTATGTCAAACGCACGAAGCTTTTGTGTCAGTCGGCGACGAACTCGAATCCTGTCGCGTCGATCAACGGTGCATCTATGCAGACCGCCCCCCAAGCATCGGGCGCGGGACGAAACGCATGGAGCGTGCGCGTCTGCGCGGCGCCAGCATCGCCCTTGATGGAGTGGATGCGCGCTGGTTCGTCGGGCGACACGCTCACCTCGAAAGCCGACAGCGCATTGGCGATCCCCGAGCCCTCGGCTTTCACGAAAGCCTCCTTGCGCGTCCAGCAGGCGTAAAAGGCGTCGAGGCGCTGCGCATCGGGCAGGGCGCGCAAAGCCGCTGTCTCTCCGCTGGCGAAAAAGCGCGCCGCGAGGTCATCGAGGCGCGGCGCCGGGCGGATGATCTCGACATCGACGCCTACCGGCGCGGCGCGGGATACGGCTGCCAGCGCGAGAGCGTTCGTATGCGAGAGATTGAAGAACGGCGCTCCCGGCACGTCGAGCGTCGGCTTGCCCCGCGCGTCGATGACGATGGGCAGCTCTGCGGGGTCGAGGCCGGTATAAGCGGCGAGGATCAACCGCAGCGCCGTGCGCGCCTGGTGAAAGGTCGAGCGCGCGCCCTCATGCTTCATCATATGCGCGCGCGACTGCTCTTCGCGGCTGAGCACGTTTTCGCGAGCCGCCATCGGCCCGGAAAGGTCGATGCGCCAGATATGCACGGCGTCCGCGCCCAGCTCTGGCGCGGGGCCGGGCAGGGTCTTGCGATGAAATGAGAGGTCGAGCGTCGCCATGGCGCAAAGCTAGCATGGCGTGTGTGAGATCAACCATTCTTGCTTTCGCCCACGGTTGTTTTTGTGAGACAAGGCCTTCGGTTACGGAGACTCGCATGCTGCTTCTGCCCTGGAACGATCGCAAAGGCCGCCTGTCGCCGCTGAAGCTTGGCGTCTTCATCTGGCTGTTCATTCCGGGCTTGTGGACGGCCTGGCAGTGGCAGCAGGGCGATCTCGATCCCAAGCCCGTGACGGAGGCCCTGCATCAGACCGGCGCCTGGGCGCTGCGCATTCTACTCTTTTCGCTCGCCATCTCGCCGCTGCGCACGATCGTCCATTGGCCGCGCCTGATCGATGTCCGCCGCATGGTCGGCGTCGGCGCGCTCGCTTATCTGGTCATCCATTTCGGGCTCTACATCTACGATCAGAAGCTCGATCTCTTCCGCGTCGCCTCCGAAATCGTGCTGCGGTTTTACCTGACCATCGGCTTCATCGCGCTGGTTGGCATAACCGCGCTGGGCGTCACCTCGACCGACGGCTGGGTGCAGCGCATGGGCAGCGTGAACTGGAACCGCCTGCACCGCACGATCTACTGGCTGTTGATCTTCTGCGTCGTCCACGCCTTCCTGCAGTCGAAGGTGGACGTAAGCGAGCCGGTTCTCGACACCGGCCTGTTCTTCGGCCTGATGGGCTGGCGATATCTCAGCGCCCGCAACATGAAGGGTCCGCTGGCGCTGGCGGGGATTGCTGTCGGGGCGTCGATCGCCACCGTGCTGGTCGAGGCCGCTTGGTATGCCGGCAAGACCGGCGTGCCGTGGACCCGCGTTCTGGCGGCCAATTTCGATCCTGACATGGCGATGCGCCCGGCACATTGGGTGCTGGTCATGTTGCTGGCGCTGGTTCCGCTGCGCATGTTCGGCCAGCGCCGGGCGCCGGCGCCCCGCAAGGTGCTCAAGGCGCGGACCGCCTGAAGCGCTTTTCGTCGCAGAGTAGGGCGGCGCTGGCTTTTCGGGACAAGGGGGCGTATGAAGCCCTCACTCGGCGGCTCAGCCCGCCCGCGTGCGCTATGGTCGAATCCGGCCCCGTTCCGCGCCGCTGCGACCGAAGGTTTCCAGTTCTTGCCATTCCCCGCGACCAATCCGAGTCTCGCGCGCGCTCTCGCCGCACGTGACTATCATGAAGCCACGCCCGTCCAGCTCGCCGTCATCGAGCCGGGCATAAGCGACCGCGATCTTCTCGTCTCCGCCCAGACCGGCTCCGGCAAGACGGTGGCCTATGGCCTCGCCATCGCCCCGACCTTGCTCGGCGAAGCCGAAATTCTCCCCTATGCCAGCGCGCCACTCGCGCTCGTCGTCGCGCCGACACGCGAGCTCGCGCTGCAGGTTCACCGCGAACTGACCTGGCTTTACGCCGGCGCCAAGGGCCGCGTCGTCGCCTGCGTGGGCGGCATGGATGCGCGCCGCGAGCGCCAGCTGTTGCAGCAGGGCTGCCACATCGTCGTTGGCACGCCTGGCCGCCTGCGCGATCACATCGAGCGCAAGGGTCTCGACGTGTCGCAATTGCGCGCGCTGATCCTAGACGAAGCCGACGAGATGCTCGACCTCGGTTTCCGCGAAGATCTCGAAGCCATTCTCAAGGCGACGCCGTCCGAGCGTCGTACGCTGCTGTTCTCCGCCACGTTGCCGACGGGCATCGTCAAGCTGGCGCGCGACTATCAGAAGAATGCTCTGCGAATTGAAGTGGGCGGCGGCGATCAGGTCCATGCCGACATCGATTATCGCGCGCTGCGCGTCATGCCGCACGAGATCGAGCACGTCACCGTCAACCTGCTGCGCTTCTATGAATCGCCGGGCGCGCTGGTGTTCTGCAACACGCGCGAATCCGTGCGTCACATGCAATCGGCGCTCCTGGAACGCGGCTTCGGCGCGGTCGCGCTGTCAGGCGAACTTTCGCAGAACGAACGTAACCATGCGCTGCAGGCGCTTCGTGACGGTCGCGCGCGCATCTGCGTGGCGACAGACGTCGCCGCGCGCGGCATCGATTTGCCCAACCTCAATCTCGTCATTCATGCCGAGCTTCCCAACGACGCCGAAATCCTGAAGCATCGCTCGGGCCGCACCGGCCGCGCGGGCCGCAAGGGCATCGCCGTGCTGCTGGTGCCTGTGTCGCGCCGCCGCAAGGCCGAGCGCCTGCTGGTTGACGCTGGCGTGCAGCCCGAGTGGAGCGGCCCGCCGTCTGCTGAGGAAGTGCGCAAGCTCGATCAGGAACGCATGGTCAAGGACGACCTGCTCAACGAAGAATCGACCGAGGAGGATCTCGTCCTCGCGCGTGCGCTTCTCGCCGAGCGTTCGCCGGAGGAAGTGGCGGCTGCGCTGGTGCGCATCTACCGCTCGCGCTTGCCGGCGCCTGAAGACGTCACCGATCCGGGCTTTGGCCGCGACGTCCGTCCTGCGACGTCGCGCATCGAGCGCGGCCCGCGCGATCCGAACGCGCCTGCGCGGTCCCCGAGCGCGCCAATGCGCCATCGCGGCGACGGCGTCTGGTTCCGCCTCGACATCGGCCGCAAGGACAATGCCGATCCGAAATGGCTGCTGCCGATGATCTGCAAGCGCGGACAAGTGTCGCGCGAGGCGATTGGCGCGATCCGCATCTTCGACAAGGAAACCAAGTTCGAAGTCTCCGCCGAACACGCAGCCGCCTTCGCCGAAGCCATGACGCGGCCCGGCGGCGCCAAGAACGGCCAGACGGAAGTGAACATCACTCATGCCGATGGCCCGGGTTCGGCAGAGAAGCCCTCGTTCAAGAAGTCTTTCGACAAGCCCAAGTTTGAAAAACCAGGCTTCGAGAAGCCGACGTATGAAAAGAAGCCCAAGTTCGGCAAGCCGGCTGGCGGCGACAAGCCTGCTTACGACAAGCCCAAGCCTGCTTTTGGCAAGCCCAAGGCTGCTTTTGACAAGCCCAAGGCTGCTTTTGACAAACCCATGGGGGATCGTCCCAAGTACGATTCCGCCAGCAAGTCGAAATTCCGCAAGGAACGTCCTGCGGATTGAACCGCAGCCAAGGTTGTTCGTTCTTCTCTCATCGCCCCCTGACGGTGCGCAATGGGAGAAGAAAGCATGGGTATTATCTGGACCATTATCATCGGTCTCGTGGCGGGCTTCCTGGCCCGCCTGATTTCCCGAGCTCCGAATGAGCCTTCGGGCTTTATCATGACGGCGTTGCTTGGCGTGGTTGGCGCGGTTGTCGCCACCTGGCTCGGACAGAAGATCGGCTGGTATGGCCCCAATGACGGCGCCGGGCTGATCGGCGCCGTGGTCGGCGCGCTCATCGTGCTGGCGATCTGGAACATGATTGTGTCCCGCCGCACGACGTCCACCGGACCGCTCGACGATCGCCGTCTTTGACGATTGAAAACTCCCGCGCTTCCTCGGGAAGCGCGGGACGTTTAGCGCGGGGTCAGGCCGAGCCGTTCCATGAATGGGCGCACGAGCCGCGTTGATCCAAACACGTTCATATGGTCCTGATCGCGGAAGGCCAGCTGGCCCTCCTGAAATGGCGTGCAGATCGTAGCTGAAGGTGGACAGAACAGGTTGAACGGCTCGAACAGCGTCATGTTCGGGGCGCCCTGCGCCGCAGCCTCGAGGCGCGTCGTCACATCATTCACAACGCCCATCATCGAGTCGCGCGTCGGCGTGCAGGCGGCGGCCATCATGCCGCGCGCGCAGCTCAGCACCGAAGCGTAGCGAAAAACCGGCAGCGGCCCGACGACGACAACACGCACGCCGCGCGACTCCAGCTGCCGCGCCAGATCGGCTGCCGCCGGAATCCAGGCCGGCACATCGGTCTGCACGCGTTGCGGGCCGCCTCTCTCAAGATAGAACCGCGCCAGCAAGACGATATCGCCCGGCTTGAAACGGGGACTGACGGCGGCGAATGTCCTTTGTCCCTCGGGAGAGGTCACGCTCTCGACGACCGAGGGAAATGGCGTGTTGGCCATGGCGATCACATGAACGCCCATGCCGGTCTGCTCGCGCACGGCGTAGAGCATGGGCTGCAGATGCCCGATGTGGCTGTCGCCGAACGCCCAGATCGTGTTCCCGCCCGGCGTCAACGGCGGCGCCGTGCAGCGCTCCACCGTGTCGGGCTTGCGCACACGCTTCTTGCCGTCGAGGAGGCAGACGTCCTCGAAGCTGGCGCCCGAACCGACCACGGGAAGAAAACTCGCGGGGACGACATCGAAGGCCGCGGATCTGAACGGTCCGAGCTGCTCATGCAGCCGCAGCGTGATCGGCACGAGCGCGCTCGCCAGAAGCAGGCAAAGGCTCGCGACGAGAATGCGCCGATTGGTTGGAAACAACGCGCCATGCCGCACCGGGGCTTCGATGAAGCGATACGTGGCCCAAGCCAGCGCCAGCATCAGCGCGAGCTGGAAGGGCAGGGTGGCGATGGACACGCCGATCGTGAACCGGCTGACCGCCAGAACGCTCCAGTGCCAGAGATACAGTGGATACGAGATGCGGCCGAGAAACCGCATGGGCGGATAGGTCAGTGCAGCATTCAACGCGCGGCTCGACGGCGTTGTCGCGAGCAGCACCGTAGTCGCCGCGACCGCCAGCAACGTGGCTGCGACGCGCTGTTCGATGGGCAGGAAAAACGTGAAGCCGAGAAGAGCGGCCGCGCCGAGCGGCAATGGGCCGACACGTGTGAAGGGCTGTCGTTGCGACGCCAGAAGCGTCAGCGCGCCGGCGGCGAGTTCCCAGAAACGGGCTGGGAGATGGTAGTAATTGAAAACCGGATAAGACTTCGCCGTCGCCACGAACACCACGCCGGAGACTGCCATCATGGCCGACAGGATGATGACGAAGCGCCGCATCGAGGCCGCGTCGCGCTTGGCTCCGACCTTGGCGAAACCCCACAGCAGCAGCGGATAGACGAGGTAGAACTGCTCTTCGACGCCAAGCGACCATGTGTGCGTGAAGGCGTTCAGCTCTGTCGACGGGCTGAAATAATCGGCGTCCTGATTTGCGAGCAGTATGTTCGACACGCCAAACAGCGCGCCGATGCCCGTCGACAGCGACTGACGGGAGGCGGGGTCGGCAAACCAGATCGCAATGGATGTCGCCACGACGCAAGTCACCAGCGCCGGCATCAGGCGCCGCATGCGCCGCGCGTAGAAGTCCGACAGGAAAGAGCCGAAACCGTCGGCCTTCCTGTTGAGCAGCGACATGGTGATGACGAAGCCGGAAATGACGAAGAAGACGTCGACCCCGAGATATCCTCCGGGCAGCCAAGTCTTGTCGAAGTGATGTACGATCACCGCGATGACGGCGATCGCGCGCCAGCCGTCGATGTCCGCTCGGTAGGAGGATTCGTATCGCATTGAGGACGTCTTCTAAGGAACGCGCTTCTAAGGCTCAAGGCAGATCAATGTCTTGGCTGTGACTTGGCACGACAGAGCGGGTTTTTTTGAGGCGCTCTATTGTTGAGCTCAAGGTGTGGGGCGCGTGTAAGAATAACGAATACAAGGCCTGTCTGAATTTCGAACCGTTCAAGGTCCGGCAAAGAAATGTGTGAACTTCTTGGTATGAACGCGAACGTGCCGACCGACATTCGCTTCAGCTTCGCCGCACTCGCGAGACGCGGCGGCGCCACCGGCCCGCATCGCGACGGCTGGGGCATCGCCTTTTATGAGGGCCGGGGCGCCCGCATGTTCCACGATCCGCAGCCCAGCGCCCATTCGGAAATTGCGCGGCTGTTGCGCGATTATCCGCTCAAGAGCGAGATCGTCATCGCCCATGTGCGCCGCGCCAACCGGGGCCGCGTGGCGCTTGAGAACACGCATCCGTTCACGCGCGAAATCTGGGGCCGCGCAATCACCTTCGCGCATAACGGCCAGCTCAAGGGCGTGAAGAAAACGCCGCTCGGGCTCTATCAGCCGATCGGCACGACCGACAGCGAGCATGCCTTCTGCTGGATCGCCGACCGCCTGCGCGCACGCTTTTCAACGTTGCCGAGTTTGTCGGCGCTCGACAGGGCGTTGCAGGAATTGTGTTCCGAGGTTGCGGAGCGCGGCGTGTTCAACGTGCTGATCAGCGATGGCCGCACGCTCTACGCGTTTTGCACCAAGACGCTCTACTACATCGTCCGCAAGGCGCCGTTCGGCGTGGCGACGCTGGTGGACGAGGACCTGCGCGTGAATTTTTCGGACGAGACAACGCCCAACGATTGCGTCGCAGTGATCGCCAGCAATCCGCTGACGCGTGACGAAGTGTGGAGTGAATTGCCGTTGGGACGGCTGAGTGTGTTTCGGGGTGGTGGGTTGTTGTAGGGGCGCGCCCCTCTCCCGCGCTGGCGGGAGAGGGTGGCATGCGAAGCATGACGGGTGAGGGCGGCGCCGCTCATTCCATGCTGAAGAATCTGCGCAACACGAAACGCCCTCATCCGTCGCGTTTCACGCGCCACCTTCTCCCGCCAGTGCGGGAGAAGGAAAAAAAGGCCCCGTTTCCGGGGCCTTTTTGCATTCTTCACACCACCGTCTTGGATGTGTCCGCATCGGCGGGCTTCTGGTACCACTTTTCATCCATGCGGCACTCGACGCTGTTGGCGCGCAGCGTTTCCTGGTATTCCGTGCGGATGTACGGATCTTCCATCCAGTAGGGAATAGCGGTGCCGCCCTGGTTCACGTCGATGGCCGTGTAGTCTGTGTGCTTCTGGCCAGGCGCGCCGGGATCGCGGCCCGGATTGTGCGGGCCGAACCATGCGGTGAGGCGGAAGTCTTCCTTCGACACCGAGAAGTGCTGGTGATACCAGCGCGCGCCGCCCGGCGCCGCCGTCACGAGACCGACGGGCTCGTAGTCGAGACGGTTGACCTGATCGGCCATGCCGTTTTCCCACGGACGCTCGCCGCAACGTTCCGGCCACGAATAGGTGTAGCCCTTGCCCTTGAGGCAGACGAGCACGGCGGCCGATGTATGCGCATGGCCCTTGGAATAGCGGCCGTTCTCGTGCTGACCGATCCAGAAGTAGAACTGGTTGTTGGTCATCGCGGGTTCGACGCGGCGATAGCCGACCGAGCGGCGGTTATCGAGCGGCAATTCGCAATTGATGACGTCGGGAATGAAGTTCGTCTTGCGCTGCGCGAGGCCGCGCACCGGATCGGGCGAGATGTCGTCCTTCGGCTTGAAGAAGTCTTCATCGCCCGAGAAGCGATCGCGGAAGACGAACGGATTGTCGAACACCGCATCGACATTGTTCAGCTGGTTGAGCACGTTCGGCGCCGTGTTGCCGGCGAGCAGGAGCGCGCCGCCCGAGGTCGCGTTGACGTGGCGATACCAGGCGTTCATCGGGATCGAGAACATCGAGCCCTTCTGCCATTCGAAGGTGAGCTTCTTCTTGTCGCCTTCCTGCCAGACCTCGGTCGTGCCGCGGCCTTCCACGACGAGGAAGATTTCCTCGTACATGTGCTTCTCGGGGTTCAAGGCGCCGCCCGGCGGCACTTCGATGACGTAACAGCCCCACTTCGTTTCAGTCCCGTAGAGCTGAATGAAATGACCCTTGCCGCCGCGACGCTTCCAGTCGAACAGCGGCAGGTTCTGCACCTTGCTGATGCCGATGCCGCGGAACACCGGAATGCCCTGCGATTCCATCCAGGCGTCATAGGGCGTCGGCTGCTTCTTGAACTCGCCGAAACCCGCCTTGCGGGTGCCTGACGGCTCGTGCCAATGCTGGACGCCGTCCTTCTCGCCGGGATCATGGGGCATTGTGTGTCTCCTCTTGGTCTTCGTTGATTACTGGATTTCGCCGATGATAGAGGCGAGCCGGTCGGCTGTCTCCTTCGGCGTCGCGACAATTTCCGTGACGATCTTCTGCAGCTCTTCGCCCGAGACGGGATCGACTTCAAGATTGCTCTTCTTCGCCTCGTCGATGAAGGCCTGATCCTTCACCATCTTGTCGAAAGCGGCGCGCAGCGCCTTCACGCGCTCGTCCGGCACGCCGGGCGTGGTGAAGATCGGGCGCCCAATGGCCGATGGCGCCGATAGAAGCTTCAGCACCGCGCGGTCCTGATCGTTCTTGGCGAGATCCATCAGCAGCGGAACGTCGGGCAGGTCCGGCGCCTTGTTCAGGCCGATCTGCACGAGGATGTTGATCTTCTTGGTCGCCAGCCAATCGGGGCGGGTGGATTTCCACGAGGCCCAGCTGTTCGACCCGCGACCCGCAACCTCGCCTTTTTCCATCGCGAGATTGATGTCGTTGCCGCCCGGATAGCCGAGAATGATCTTGAATTTGGTGCCGAGCAGCGCGTTCATCGCGCGCGGATATTGCGAAGACGTCGAGCCGCCGGTCGCGCCCATGGGCACTTCCTGCTTTGTTGCGTCTTCGATGGTCTTGATGCCCGATGTCGCCCAGGTCACGGTCGTGTTGTTCTCCTGGCTCGGGTTGCCGATGTAGAGAAACTTCGTCGTGTCGAACTGGATGCCTTTGTCGCCAATCGCCTGCGCGAGCGACAGCGACTGGTCGGCGGTGGCGAGCACCGAGCCATCCTTCGGGGCGATCTTGTAGACGTAAGCCGCAGCCACGCGCGAGCCGCCACCGGGCATGTTGCGGGCGACGATGTTGGGATTGCCGGGAACATGCGTTCCGAGGTGCCGCGCGACGAGGCGAGCATAGGCGTCATATCCGCCGCCGGGCGAATAGCCGATGACCATGTCGACCTGCTTGCCCTTGTAGAAGCTCTCGACGCTTGCCTGCGCCAACGCGGCCTGCGCCGAAAGCGCGAGCAGGGCGGCGAGCCCGGCAACCTTCAATTCATGCATGATGAGACTCTTGCGTTTCCATCTGACCAGCGGGCCTTTGCTCGCCCTGAAAACAGGGCGGCGACCTTGTGGTTGATGTGCCATAGCTTTACCCAAAAGTCTAATGCGGGCGTCAGGGCCGCACGGCCGGCGTTTCGACCGCCATGCCCTTGGCGCGGTCCATCAGGTAGAGCTCCAGCGCGATGAATTCCGGCGAGCCGTAGCTGTAGGGCTCGGCCCGCACGCCCGCCATGCAATTGCGGAAGCGCCGCTGCAGCGAGCCGGTCGCCTGCCATTCGAGCCGGTAGAGCGGATAGCCCGTGGGATGCGCCTGCGGGATGGGCGCTGCGCCCAGATGTCCGCCGGCGTTTTCGTCGTGGCATTGCGCGCAGGAGAAATTGAGCTGCCCCATGCGCTGCGTATAGAGCGCCTTGCCCTGTTCGTGGAACGGCGTCAGGCGGGGGTCGTCCGGCGGCGCGATGGACAGGCCGCGCGATTGCTGGCCGATGTAGGTCGCGAGCCCGATCGCCTCCCGGCTCTCGCGCGGCAGGGCAGGCGCCTGCTGGTTGCCCTCGCGGCACAGGTTGATGCGGCCCGCAAGATCGACGGGCGCGTTGTGCGTGGCCTCATAAGCGGGATAACGCGCGGCGACGCCTTTCATGCTAGCCGTCGCATCGCCATGGCAGGAGGCGCAGGATTTGCCGCTGGCGCCCGCCGGCGCGTTCCAGAGCGCCTCGCCATCGAGCGCGCTCAACATGCCGGGATTGGCGAGATCGTCCTTCTGCATGGCCTGCGTGTCCGGGCCCATATAGGCGAAACCCGATTTGCGCGCGTCCTGCGCCACGGCGCTGGCGGCGCCCAGCGCGAGACACGCGAGCAGCGTGCTACGCCACATCGATCCGGGCCGTCTGGACCTGCGTCTCGCCATGATTGTCGGTCCATGCAAACACGAATGTGCCGCTGTCCATCGCAATCGTCGTGAAGGAGATGAACGGATTGGCGGCGATGGCCGGATGCAGCTCGGCGGAGAAGACCACTTCGCCATTATAGGTGCAGACAAACTTCTCGATGATGTCGCGCGGCACGAGCTGGCCATCGGCGCCGGTGCGAAAGCCGGTCTCCATCGGATGCGACAGCAGCGTCTTGATCTCGACGATGTCGCCGCGCTTGGCGCCTTTGGGGATGTTGATGAGTGCGCGGGCGGCCATTCTATTCCTCCACGCAGGCGGGCAGCGTGACGATGACTTCGCTCGTCGCGCTCCAGTAAGTTCCGTCAGACATTTCGGCGATGGCCGTCACCATCTGAGAATCGTTGAGCCGCATGCGCGAGGCGACCTGCGCGCGCCCGCAACGCGGCGTCAGGTTGAAGACCGCGACTTCCGGCAGCGGGTTCTTCTCGTTGAAAATGCCGATGCGCGTCACGTGATCCTGCGCGCTCATCGGACTGTCGACCTGCACGCTGAGCGGCACGGAATTGCCGTTCTCGACGAGCAGCGTGATGTCGAATTTCACGCGTCCTTCGGTGATCTTCTTGCCGCCCGTGAAAGCGTCGATGACGGCTTTCATCTTTTCAGGCGTCGCGCGCGCAGGGTTGACGAGCGTGATGGAAAACGCGCCCGCAGCCAGCGCCAGAGCGCCGCGTCGTGTCAAACCATCTGCGTGCATTGCAATCATTTCATACGTCCCGGCGCGCCGCCGTCCTTGAGCGTGAGGAGATAGGCGACGACATCTTCAATCTCTTGCGCATTGAGCACCGGCTTGCCGCGCAAGGCGGGCGCCACGCGCGTCAATCCATCTACGCGATAATAGGCCGGCATGATCGTCTGCGGGTTCACTTTCCCGCCATCCACCATGCGCAGCCTGATCTCGCCCTCGCTCATCCGCGCGCCCACGCCATTGAGCGTCGGCGCCAGATCGCCCTGAAACCGCTCCTCGGGAAACGGTCCCGAATGGCAGAGCAGGCAGAGTCCTTTTTGCCGCTCGCCGACAATGGCGCGGCCGCGCGCAGGATCACCGGCTTTGCCCGTCAGCGAGGCTCTGATCTCGCCGTGTTCTATCACATAAGGCGCAAGCGCCTGCGCGCTGGCGGCGCCGGGCAGAAACGCGAGAAACATCACCAGCGCACGCATCGCTCAGCCGAAGACTTCGGTCGTGATCGTCTTGTACCAGCCCTCGGCATAGCTCGCCTCCGCCGCGCGCACGCTCGCCGGCGCCTTCGCGGGGCTGACGCCGCCTGCGTTCGGAATGTCGGTGAGCAGGCCCTTCGCGGGTGCGTAAACGCCCGCGACCGAGATGCCGTAGTCTGGCGTCACCAGCGAATAGCAGGTGTTGATGAGCTTGGGCTCCGGCGCCTGCGCGCCGCGCAGCATCACGGCGACCGCCTGGGCGCAGGCTTTCGCTTGCGCATTCGCCGCGAAGGCCGACTTCGGCATGCCGCCCGCCACCGCCGCGTCGCCGATGACATGCACGCCAGCCTGCGCGCGCGCTTCGAACGTCACGGGATCGATCGGGCACCAGCCGGTCTGGTCGGCGATGCCGGAATCGATCGCGATGCGTCCTGCGCGTTGCGGGGGAATGACGTTGCCGACATCGGCGCGATGCTCGCCGAATTCGGTGACGAAGATTTTCTCACGCGGCTTCACCTCGACGACCTTGCCGCCAGCCGACAAGCCGACCCATTCGATCATGTCGCCGTAGATCTCTTTCCAAGCGGCGGTGAACAGGCCCTGTTTCGAGAAGGCGTCTTTCGCATCGAGGATGATGAGTTTGGATTTCGGCTTGTGGTTTTTCAGATACCACGCGATGAGGCTCGCGCGCTCATAAGGGCCGGGCGGACAGCGGAACGGATTTGCGGGCGCGGAGATGACGACCGTGCCGCCGTCGTCCATCGCTTCAAGTTGCTGGCGCAGCAGAAGTGTCTGCGGCCCAGCCTTCCATGCATGCGGCAGGATTTCGGACGCGGCCTGATCGTATCCCGGCAGCGCGGTGAAATTCATGTCGATGCCGGGCGCCAGCACGAGCCTGTCATACGGCAGGGTGGTTGCGTCCGCGAGCGTCACGCGTTTCGCGTCGCGGTCGATCTTGGTCGCCGCCTGCCGCGCGATGCGCACGCCCTGTGCGGCGATGGCGTCGTAAGTGAAAGTCTGTTGCGCAATATCGCGCAAGCCCGCGATCACCGCATTGCTGAACGGGCACGAAATATAATTAGCGCTGGGCTCGACCAGCGTGACGCTGACGCCCTCGCGTTGCAGGAAACGCGCGCAGGTCGCGCCCGCATAGCCGCCGCCGATGACGACGACTTGGGGGGCTGCTTGCGCGAGCGCAGGCGCGGCGAATGCTGCGGCTGCGGCGCCTGCGCCGATGATGACGTGGCGGCGTGAGGGACGCGTGTCGCGCATGTTCATCTCCTCACTTCTTTGCTGAAAGCCAGGCCGCAATGGCCTTGCTTTCTTCGGGCGTGAAGCCCTTGGCGATGCGGTTCATCAAGGTCGCCTCGCGCGCGCCGGAGCGATACTGCTCCATCGCGTTTTCGATGTCGCTCGCCGACAGGTTGGAAAGCGCGGGAAGGGAGGTCGGCTGCGCGCCGTGGCAGCCGAGGCATGATGAAGCGCCGGGCGGCGCGTCTCGCAAACTTTGCGCCTGTCCCGCAGAGACGAAGAGGAGCGCTGTGAGCGCTCCTCCGATTGTTGTCGTGACAGTGCGGATCTTCCGCATGGCGTTACGCCTTGCGCAGATCGGTGTCTTTGATCGGCAGGCTGCGGACGCGCTTGCCGGTCGCCGCAAAGATGGCGTTGAGCACCGCAGGCGCCGCGACGAAGATCGTCGGTTCGCCAACGCCGCCCCAGAAGCCGCCCGACGGAACAGGGTATGATTCGACAGCCGGCATGTCGGCCATCTGCATCACCTGATACGTGTCGAAATTCTCCTGCTCCATGCGGCCGTCCTTGACGGTCATCTCGCCGTAGAGCGCCGCCGACAGGCCGTAGGCGAAGGAGCCTTCGATCTGCGCCGCGACCTGCTGCGGATTGACGACATGGCCGCAATCGGTCGCCGCCACGATGCGGTGAACCTTCACCGCGCCCTTGTCGGTGATCGACACTTCCGCGACCGCCGCCACGTACGAGCCGTAGCCCATGTGCTGCGCGATGCCGCGGAAGACACCCGGCGCTGCCGGCTTGCCCCAGCCGGATTTCTCCGCGACCGTGTTGAGTACGGCGAGATGCTTCGGATATTTCGCCATCATCTTGCGGCGGAATTCGAGCGGATCCTGACCCGCCGCATGCGCCATCTCGTCCATGAAACATTCGAGATAGATGGCGTTCTGGTTGTTGTTCACGCCGCGCCAGAAGCCCGGACGGAAGGGCGGGTTGCGCATCGCATGGTCGATCAGCAGGTTCGGGATTTCATACCCGAACTGGCCTTCCGGACCCTGCGCGTTGAGGCCCTGGAACGTGCCCGGATCGCGGCCCTCGACGAGCGCGTCGGGACGCAGGCCCGCCAGGATCGACTGGCCGGAAATACGCATCTTCAGGCCAGTGACATTGCCCTTGTCATCGAGCGCCCCGGTAAGCTTGCACTGCGTGATCGGATGATAGGTGCCATGCGTCACATCCTGCTCGCGCGACCAGATGAGCTTGATCGGCGTGCCGGGCATTTCCTTGGCGACCAGCACGGCGTGGCGCACGTAATCGTGGCTCGAAGAGCGACGGCCGAAACCGCCGCCGAGGTTGAGGCGGATCACGTCGCATTTGTCGATCGGCAGGCCGGCGGCCGTGACCGCCGTGGCGAGCGCGGCTTCGGCATTCTGCGAAGACGTCCACACCATGCACTTGTCGGCAGTCCATTGGGCCGTGGCGTTCATCGGCTCCATGGTCATGTGCGACTGGTAGGGATAGCTGTAGATCGCCTCGACCTTTTTGGCGGCGCCCGCGATGGCCTGATCGGGATCGCCCGCCTTGTTGCCGACAAAGGCCTGCGGGGCGTCGAGGCCCTCGCGCAGCATGGCGGCGATGGACGCGCTGGAGACCTTGGCGTTCGCGCCTTCGTCCCACTTTATCGTCACCGCCTCGAGCGCGGTCTTGGCGCGATACCAGGTGTCGGCGACGACCACGACCGCGTTGCCGTCGATGACCAGCACCTTCTTCACGCCCGGCATCTTCTCGGCCTTGGCGGAATCGATGCTCGTCACCTTGCCGCCCGGGACCGGCGTTTCCTTGATGGCGGCGTTGAGCATGCCGGGGAGTTTCATGTCTATCGAATAGATCTGCGCGCCATTCAGCTTCGGCTTGGTGTCGAGGCGCGGCAGCGGCTTGCCGGCGATCTTCCAGTCCTTCGGGTCCTTGAGCTTGATGTCCTTCGGCGGTTCGATCTTGGCGGCCGCGAGCGCCACCTTGCCATAGGTCGTCGAGCGGTTGGACGCGGCGTGGGTGATGACGCCCTTGTCGGTCTTCAGCTCGCTGGCGGGGACCTTCCACTCGTCCGCAGCGGCCTGCATCAGCATGAGGCGCGCGGCGGCTCCGCCTTTGCGAACGTAATCCTCAGAACCGCGAATGCCGCGCGAACCGGCGGTCTGGAAGTCGCCCCAGACGCGCTTGCGGGCGACGTTCTGGCCCGGCGTCGGATATTCGGTGGTCACCTTCGACCAGTCGGCGTCGAGCTCTTCGGCGACGAGCTGGGCGAGGCCGGTCAGCGTGCCCTGGCCCATTTCAACGCGCGCGACGCGCACGACGACCGTGTCATCGGGCTTGATGACGACCCAGGCATTGATTTCCGGCGTATCCGCGCCCTGGGCGTCGGCGAAGGGAATGTGGAAGCCGAGCGAAAGTCCGCCGGTGGCGGCTGCGGTTCCGGCAAGGAACCCGCGGCGCGAAAGGTTTTGCGCAATGGTCATGGATGATCCTCCCGAGATGGTTAGCCGCGCTTCACGTTGGAAGCGGCGAGCTTGATGGCGGCGCGGATGCGGTTGTAGGTGCCGCAGCGGCAGATGTTCGTCATCTCGGTGTTGATGTCGTCATCGGTGGGGTTCGGCTTGCTGGCGATGAGCGCGGCGGCGGCCATCATCTGGCCGGACTGGCAATAGCCGCATTGCGGCACGTCGAGCTCAAGCCACGCCTTCTGGATCGGATGCGTCACGTCGGGCGACAGTCCCTCGATGGTCACGATCTTCTGGGCTTCAGTGACGGTGCTGATCGGGAGCGTGCAGGTGCGGGTGGGTACGCCATCGACATGCACCGTGCAGGCGCCGCAGGCGGCGACGCCGCAGCCGTATTTCGTGCCGGTCAGGCCGACCTGCTCGCGGATCGCCCACAGCAAGGGCGTATCCGGCTCGGCGTCGACCTCGTGCACTTTTCCATTGATGTTCAGGCGCTGCATG
>JANXTB010000370.1 GCA_025356415.1 Hyphomicrobiales bacterium | reverse complement strand
TGGCCGCGCATGAAAAAGGATTGTGCTTCCGCGTCGTCAAAAGCTCGGAGTGGGTCGAGAGCGATCCGATCCTGCTTGGCCGCATCCTCCTCAATCTCGTTTCCAACGCGGTGCGCTACACGTCGATCGGGGGCGTTGTCGTGGGCTGCCGACGCACGCGGACAGGACTGCGGATCGATGTCTGCGACACCGGTCCGGGAATCCCTGAAGATCAGAAAGGCACAATCTTCGGGGAGTTTTATCGGATCCAGCCTGAAGGCCAGCAGGTCGGCGAGGGGCTGGGTCTCGGTCTTGCCATCGTCGAACGACTCTGCGCGCTGCTGGGTCATGCCATCGACCTCACGTCGATTGAAGGGAAGGGGTCGCGTTTCTCCCTGTCGGCGCCGATCGCATCCGCTCGCGAGCGGCGCGTCAGTGACATCTTGCTTCCACGAACCGATGTGTTGCGCGGCAGACTGGTCGTCGTGATCGATGACGCTCCGCTGGTTCGCGAAGGAACCAGGGGATTGCTCAATTCATGGGGCTGTCGTGTCGTCGTCGCTGAATCGGGCGCCGACGCGAGCGCGCTGCTGGCCGGGGCGATACCGGATTTGATCATCTCGGACCTGCATCTGCCTGGTGGCGAAACCGGCATCGAGGCGATCGCGCAGTTGCGGCTCAGCACTGGCGTCGATGTGCCCGCCTTCTTGATCAGCGGCGACATATCTGCTGGACAAACCGGAAGCGTCGATCGCGCCCCTTATCCGCTCCTTCACAAGCCGTTGAATCCGATGGCGCTGCGAGCGATGATCGCAGCCATGCTGCAGCCCTTACAAAACGCAGCGGCGCAGCGCTTTTAGCGAACTGAGCTCGGAAAGTCCCAGCCGAAGGCCGTCACGGCAAGCACTGCCTCTGTGCGGTTGTTGACGTTGAGCGCCTTCAGTATTGAGGACACGTGATTTTTCACCGTGGGCTCAGCAAGATCCAGGTGACGACAGATCAATTTGTTGCTCTTTCCCTGCATCATAAGCGCAAGAACGTCGAGCTGACGCCCCGTCAACCCGAGATCGGACGGTGTAGGCTTCGCATGTTCCGATGCGATCGGAGCAGACGCTTCAGCAGTCTCTCCGAGGATCTCGGGAGGGATGTAGATTCCTCCCGCCATGATGAGACGAAGCGCGCCGAGCAAAACGTCGCGCGTTGCGGACTTTGCTATAAATCCTTGCGCGCCAGCGGTAAGAGACCGGAGCACCGTGTCGCGGTCGCTGATTGCCGAGAGCATGACCACGGCCGTAGATGGATGGCTTTTGCGGAGCGCCGTGAGCATTTCCATTCCGTCGCGGTCAGGCAATCTGAGATCAAGTAGCACGAGCGAAATGTCGTGGTCTCCTTTGACCAGATCATCAGCCTGTCGTGCGGTCTGTGCTTCCACGATCATGGCCGAAGGATCAATCTCCCGCAGCACGCCGCGCATGGCCTCGCGGATGAGGACGTGGTCATCCACCAGAAGAATCTTCACCTGAGCCGCTCCACGTGTGAGTCAGAGGCGTCGATTGCTTGGCCAAGGTACCACGCGACCGTGGACGGCGCCAAGAATCGAAACGGGATGGCGCTTGCCGCTGCGAGGCCAGTACTTGAGTACTGATCCTGAAAAGGCCGCGTCGATTCCGTCGAGCACTGAATCCGCGAGAGTTCGTGCGCTCGCCTGTGAATCAGGCAGTTCGTCCGGATGATTTCGCCTGCCTCCCACGTGTGGTTTCTTGCCCGCGCCGGCTGCTTCGGTCGATCAAGAAGGACGACTGCGATGAGGCAAGGTCACTTCAATGAGCGCCTCCGGACTTGGTCACTTCATCTTCGGCGAACGCTTGTTCGGCATGCATCCCATAAGTCGGGCATGCAGCAAAGCCTTACGCTGCAGGAACTTCTTGCTAGTGAGATGACCCATGCCGTGCTGCGCGCAGACGCCCTGGAGCTGCGATGCTTTGAGGCGACCCTTCAAGCAGCAGCGGAGCGCCTCCGCGCTCGCCACAGCAAGACATAGCCAACGCGGGAGGCGTCCCTGCTTGGCATAGGCAATCCGCAGGACTGACCAACGTCACAAGGTTCGATCTGCGTGATCGCACGTCAAGGCTATCGCGGTTCACGGAGAAGGCTGATTTAACGGAGGCGGAAATGAGAATTCTGGGATATTGCATGCTAGCGACTTACTTCGCGTCCTGGCCGTTAGTTGACAACGCTTTCCTGTTGCCAACTAGGCACTCGACAGTCGTGGCGACAGAACCGGGCCCCGACTGGATCGGCGCCAGCAATCTCTCGAGAATTTACGACTGACAATCGCCGTCCGCGAGCGCGCCGCCAGGTGGTCGCTCGCCACGCTCGATCGATCAAGCGAACTTTCTTCAACCTCGGCCGTTCTGCCAGCCAGAGCTTGGAGCGGGGTGGGCATGCGGGTCATTGTGGTGGCTGCCGGATTGTTGGGCGGATTGGGCGTGGTCGGATTTGCAGCAGCCAACATTCCGCCAGCCTCTCTCCCTCCAGCCCGGATCTCGGCCAGTCCTCCACCGGCGTTTGTGGCGGAGCAACCGCCTACGGCGGCCCTGCAAGCCGCGCTCGGGCCCGCATCCCCTGAAATGCGGCGGATGCACAAACGGAAAGCCAAGCCGAGAGCTGGCGCGACCGGGGCCAAGATCGCCCTGCCGAAGCAATGTGCAGGCGGCAAGCCCAACACCGCCGCGCGGCCCTATTGCTGACACGCCCGCAGCCTCGCCTGGCTTTCGTTCTTCAGTCGCAAGCCTTAACGTGCCGCCAACCCAGGCCGCGTGAATGCTGATACAGACGCTCCGGTTCGGGAATGAAGAAACACCAGGAGGAAACCATGATGTCCTGTCTTCGCGCGGTCGCCGCAATGGCCGGTCTGATCGTGTCCGTCGCCGCTATTGCGCAGGAGCGGGTTAATGTCGGTCTGGTTGGCAACACCAGCGACGCGCCCATCCTGATCGCCGATGCGAGGGGCTATTTCAAGGACGAGAAGATCGCGATCTCGACGACTGTGTTCGATTCGGCTGCGAAGCAGATCGCGCCGCTGGCCACCGGCGATCTTGATGTCGGCGGCGGAGCCACTTCCGCGGGTCTGTTCAACGCGGCGGCGCGCAAGATCGAGCTACGGATTGTCGCCGATCGCTCGCGCATGGCGCCGGGCTATTCCTACATGACGCTGATGATCCGCAAGGATCTCGTCGACTCCGGCAAGTTCAAGTCTTACGCCGACCTGAAGGGGCTGAAAATCGCGCTTGCCGCACCCTCGATCTCGCCGTCGACAATCCTCAACGCCGCCGCGCAGAAGGGCGGGCTCACCTTCGACGATGTCGAGAAAGTCTATCTAGGCTATCCCTTGCAGGTGAGCGCCTTCGCGTCGAAAGCGGTCGATGGCTCGATCATGATCGAGCCCTTCGCAACGGCTATCGTGCGGGCCGGCGAGGGCGTCCGCTTCTCCACCACCGAGGACTTCTTCCCCAATGCGCAGATCGCGCTCCTCTATTTCGGCGAGAAATTTGCGAGCGGCAAGTCGGATATCGGCAAGCGCTTCATGCGCGCCTATGTGCGCGCTGCGCGCGATTATAACGACGCCATCGTCGAAGGCCGCTTCGGCTCCGACGCCAATGCGCAGCAGATCGTGAAAATTTTGGCGGCCGGGCTCAACATGAAGGAGACGGACGTGCGCGAGGCCTATGTTCAGGCGCTCGATCCCGACGCGCGCCCGAACGTCGACGCCCTGCGCCGCGACATCAGCTTCTTCCGACAGACCGGCGCGCTCGCGACCGAGCCCGACCTAAGCAAGCTGATCGATACTTCTTTCGTCGAAGCGGCTGTGAAAGAACTCGGCCCCTACGTCCACAAGGACAAGAAGTGACGACAATCGACGCCCCGCGAGAGCAATCTCCGGGGCGTCAGCCGATTTAAGGCCCGTACGCCGGCTCGTCGCGAGTTCTGCGCGACGGTTTTGGCGCAACTTTTCACAAGCCAGCATTGGGTGAGAACAGGCGCCCCTGACAGAAACTTATCGAAACCCGGACGTTACCTGAAAATAACTGGTCAGCGACAAGCTGGAGAATGCGCGGTGACCGAGCCGGAGATAATCCGAAAAGACGTCAAGGAAAGCGCTGCTCAGACCACGAAAGCCGCTCAGCAAACGACGGTTGCTGCGAAACCTACGCTGACAACAGCAGAACGCGCGCTGTACGTCAGGGCTGATTTGATCAGCTACTCGTCAATGACTTCAGAGGAATGCATATCAGTCCGTTCTCTACACGGACCGAATAGAGTCTCTCAATCCGGGACAGGCCCGCGCAACTTGGA
>JANXTB010000351.1 GCA_025356415.1 Hyphomicrobiales bacterium | reverse complement strand
ACGCGCATCGTAAGCAGGTTCAGACCGATCATCCCGGCCTCACGCTGACGCAGCTCTACAATGTGCTGGAGAAGGTAAGGGCGGGCGAAAAGCTTTCGCCCGAGTACGAATCGATCAAGGACCGCGGCCTCGTGCTTATCCTGCGCGAATTGCATGACGAGCTCGATGGCCTCGTGGCGGGCGCCTATGGCTGGCCCGCCGATCTGGTCGACGAAGAAATCATCCGTCTGCTGGTCGCGCTCAATGCGCAACGCGCCCAGGAAGAAAAGCGCGGCCTCGTGCGCTGGCTGCGCCCCGCCTATCAGAAGGCGCGCGCGGGCTTGGTCGATACGCAGGGCGCGGTCGAGGCGGAGGCGCAGGTCAGCCTGCTCATCCCCGTCGACCCCGCGGCGCAAAAGCCCGCCTTCCCGGCCGACCCGGTGGCGCGCACCGCCGCCGTCTACGACGCCTTGCTGGCGGCCCCGTCCTATACGGACGCCCGCAGCATAGCCGCCTCGTTCCGGCAGGGCGGACGGGTCGAGCCCGCCATCGCCAGCATCCTGAACACGCTGGTGCGCGTGGGCCGCGTCTCCTCGGACGGCGCCCGCTACCTGATTCGCCGCGCCGCCTGAGGCTTGGCGCGGGAGAGCACGCGCCCCGCAACTAGACCCCCGGCATGCCCCTTGCTAGCCTGCGGCGCAAGCGCGGCTGATTTGCCGCTGGCGGAGGCGTATGGAAAATTTCCTTCAGCAATTGATCAACGGCGTGACGCTGGGCGCTATCTACGGCCTCATCGCCATCGGCTACACGATGGTGTTCGGCATAATCGGCATGGTCAATTTCGCCCATGGCGACGTGTTCATGCTGTCGGCCTTCATCGCGCTGATTCTCTTTCTCGCGGTCACGCAGCTTCTCGGGATCACGTCGCTCGCCGCCGCCTTCGTGATCGTGCTGATCGGCGCCATGGCGCTCACCGCGCTCTGGAACTGGGCCATCGAGCGCGTCGCCTATCGCCCGCTGCGCGGCTCGTTCCGGCTGGCGCCGCTGATCTCGGCGATCGGCATGTCGATCTTCCTCGCCAATTTCGTGCAGGTGGCGCAGGGCCCGCGCAACAAGCCGGTGCCGCCCATGTTCACCGATGTCATCCATGTCACCAGCGGCGGCGCCTTCGATGTCACGCTGTCCTACAAGCAGGTGCTCATCGTCGTCGTGACCGGCGTACTGCTGCTGGCCTTCTGGTATCTCGTGCAGAAGACCGCGCTCGGTCGCGCGCAACGCGCCTGCGAGCAGGATCGCGGCATGGCGGCGCTGCTCGGCGTCGATGTAGACCGCACGATCTCGCTGACCTTTGTCATCGGCGCGGCGCTCGCCGCCGTCGCAGGCGTTCTCTACATGATGTATTATGGCGTCGTGAATTTCGCCGATGGTTTCACGCCCGGTGTGAAAGCCTTCACGGCGGCAGTGCTCGGCGGCATCGGCTCGCTGCCCGGCGCGGTGATCGGCGGATTGCTGATCGGCTTGATCGAGGTTTTCTGGTCGGCCTATTTTTCATCCGACTACAAGGATGTCGCGGCTTTCTCCATTCTCGCCATTACGCTGATCTTCATGCCGTCCGGGCTTCTCGGCCGTCCTGAAGTCGAGAAGGTCTGATGTCGGACGACGCACACAAGTGGCGACATGCCTTGCGCGACGCCGGCTTTGCGGGCCTCGTCACGGCGGGCCTGTCGTTCCCCATTCTTGCGCTCGGCACGCAGCTCGATCTCTCCAATCGTCTCGTGCTCGAACAGCGCTGGTCATGGCTTATCGTCGCGGCTGCGCTGGTGTTTGTCGGGCGGCTCAACGCAATCCTGCTGAACGACTGGCGCGCGCGATTGCTTGCGGTGCCCGGCGCGGGCCCGCTGGTCGGCGGCGTCGCGCTGCTCGCGGTGAAAGGCGCCGCGCAAGCAGGCGTCGCGGCGGGCTGGATCGTGCTCGGCGTGGCGATGATCGCAGCCGGTTACGCGCTCGGGCGCTATCTCGACCGGCGCGGACTGGCGCATGTGGAAATCCCTGCGCCGCGAGCCCCTAACGCGTTTCTCGCGAAAGCCTTGCCGATCGCCGGCATTGCAGCGCTGTTCGCGTTTCCGCTGGTCATGCTTTTCTGGCTCGGGCCGTCCGGCTCGCTGAAATGGATCAACAATTACGGCGTGCAAATTTTGATCTACGTGATGCTCGGCTGGGGGCTGAACATTGTCGTTGGTCTCGCGGGGCTGCTGGATCTGGGTTACGTCGCTTTCTATGCGGTCGGCGCCTACTCCTATTCGCTTCTGTCGACGACCTTCGGCCTGTCGTTCTGGATCTGCCTGCCGCTGGCCGGTCTGTTCGCAGCGCTCTGGGGCACGATCCTCGGCTTTCCGGTGCTGCGCCTGCGCGGTGATTATCTCGCCATCGTGACGCTGGCCTTCGGCGAAATCGTCAGCGCGGTGCTGACCAATTGGACCGACCTGACAAACGGC
>JANXTB010000349.1 GCA_025356415.1 Hyphomicrobiales bacterium | reverse complement strand
GCGGCGGGCAAGCACCACAACGTCGCCGTCGTCGCCTGCGCCCGAAAACTCGTCACCTACGCCAACGCCGTCCTCGCCCGAGGAACCCCGTGGGCGACCCTCGAACGATAGTTGCTTCTCCCGCCAGCGCGGGAGAAGGGTAGAGGTCACTAACAAAAAGGGCGCCCTCTCAGGCGCCCTTTTCAATTCAGCATGAAACTAAACTCATTCCATCCAGGGCATCAGCGAGACGTGGATCACGTCCGGCGCGCCCATGCCGCCGACTGACTTGATGGCCCATTCCGCATCCTTCAAGCCGAAGCGGTGCGTGGTCATCATGTCGATCGGGAAGCGCTGCGAAGCCAGCTGTTCCAGCGCGAGTTCGCACGCCTTGTAGCTGTGGCCGCGCGCCGACTTCAGCGTGATGTATTTCACCGTCATCTTGCCGACGGGGAAGTTCGGGAAATCGGCCATTTCGCCCTGGATGATCATCGTGCCGCCCTTGCGCTTCAGGGCTTCGATGCCGAGCAGGATCGGCGCGGTGCCGGCGCCGGCCGTGCAATCGAGCACGACGTCCACGCCCTTGCCGCCGGTGATTTCCTTGATGCGCTCGACAGGATCTTCTTCCTGCACGTTGATGACGTAATCAGCGCCCATGATCTTGGCGCAGTCGAGACGCGCCTTGTCCTTGTTGGTGCCGGTGACGATGATCAGCGATGCGCCGGCCTGCTTGCAGGCGATGGTCTGCGAAAGGCCCTGCTGGCCCGGGCCCTGGATCAGCACGGTCGAGTTATAGCCGACGCCGCAATCCATCAGCGCCCATTCGATGCCGTTGGCCATCGGGGTTACAAGGCCGGCGAGCTCGGGGGTGACGCCCTTGGGCACGTGGTGAACGACGGAGTTCCACGGCAGATAGACGTACTGGGCGAAGCCGCCCCACAGGTGCGGAGGGTTATCGCAGGTCGTGTAGCCGTAGCGGATGCCGTTCGGGTTGTAGCGCCAGTCGGTCGCTTCGCAATGACGGTACTGGCCGAGGTGGCACCATTCGCACTTGCCGCAGGAAACGTAGTGCTCGACGAAGACGAGATCGCCTTCTTTAAAACCCTTGCGGTTGGTGAATTCGCGGCCCGCCTTGGCGATGTAGCCGATGTTCTCGTGGCCCATGATGACTGGGCCGCCCTTGAGCGGGTCCTTGAACATCTTCACGTCGGTGCCGCAGATGCCCGCGACTTCCATCTTCATCAACGCACCGTCGATCGGAATCTCCGGCATGGGGAATTCACGGAGTTCCAGCTTGCTCGCGCCTGTCTTCACCGAGGCAAGAACTTTTTCCACCATGATATTCCCCTTTCGTTGTAGAGGGGGCTTTCGTATCTTGCGCGCCTTGGCGCGGTCAAGCGTGTTTGTCGCGTAGGGTGTCGGAGAGACCATGGTTGACGATGTTGCGATGCAGCAAAAGGGCGATGGGCCGAGCCCGTTTCGTCTCGGCGCGCGCAACAAGAATGCGGAGGATCGCGCCGCGATCGCGCGCGTCAAGCAATGGGTCCGCGATCGTTTCCGTCTGAACGAAGACGATGTCGTCATGGTCAACGAACTGGAATGCGCGCTGCCCGGCTGCCCGCCGCTCGAAACAGTCATCGCCTTCTGGACAGAAGACGGTCAGCGGCGGCATTACAAGGTGTTCAAGCCGGTGGTCGAAGTCGTGGAAGACGATTTGCCGCCGTCATGGATGAAGAATGCGCTGATCGTCCTCGACGGGATGGGCTGCGACTGCTGCTAGTAGGAGGAAACAAAACTTGGCCAAGAAAAAGATCCCGCTCAAGCTGGCGATTGCTGAATATCCCCACACCTCGAAGATCCGCGACGGCTCAATTGAGATCGAGGGCGTCGAGCCCGAGTTCATCACCGTCAACCCGCAGATCGCCGCCTATCGCCGCATGGTGCGCCAGGTCGAGTTCGACGTCTGCGAAATCGCGCCGACGACTTACATGATCGCCCGCGCGTATGGCGCGCCGTTCGTGGCGCTGCCGATTTTCGTGACGCGCCATTTCCACCACGGCGGCCTGCTGGTGCGCCCGGAACTCGGCATCAAGCATCCCAAGGATCTTGAGGGCAAAAAGGTCGGCGTGCGCGCCTACTCGGTGACGACGGGCGTCTGGGCGCGCGGTATTTTCATCGATGAATTCGGCATGGACACATCGAAAGTCACCTGGGTCGTCGATGACGAGGAGCATGTGCAGCAGATGGTGCTGCCGCCCAATGTCATCCACGCGCCCAAGGGCGCGTCGCTGTTCCAGATGATGAAGGACGGTGAGCTCGCAGCAGGTTTCGCGGCGAACGCCGGCATCGGCCGTTCCGGCGATCCGCAGGGCGGCTGGCGAACGGAAGACACGAGCATGTGGCCCGATCTCTTCCCCAATGCGCATGAGCTGGAAGCCGAATGGTACAAGCGCACCGGCATCTATCCGATGCACGCCACCATCGTGGTGAAGGACAGCGTGCTGGCTGAACACCCGTGGGTCGCGCGCTCGCTCTATGATGCATTCGAGACCGCCAAGCAGGATTGGCTGGCGCGCATGCGCTCGGGCGAACTCGATGGTCCCAACGAGAAGAAGTATAAAAAGATCTCGCAGATCGTCGGCCCCGATCCGCTGCCGCACGGCATGGAATACAACATGCCGACCATCCTGAAGCTCGAAGACACGGCGTGGAAGCAGGGCCTCATCCCCAAGCGTGTGCCGCTCGAGCAGGCGTGGGTCGATCCGCTAAAGTAATCGTCATTGCGAGGAGCGAAGCGACGCGGCAATCCATCTAAACGGCTGCCGTTAGCTGGATTGCTTCGCTTCGCTCGCAATGACGAGGCAAAAGAAACAAGCAATAGGGAGTTAGCCCCATGGTCATGAAACTTCACACCGCACTCCAGACGCTCGGCCATACGCAGGCGCTGAAAGACGGCTCCATCAAGCCGCAGACGTTTGAATTTGAATTCGAGGAAGTGCCGCAGATCATCCAGGCGTTCCGCCGCATGGTGCGCGGGCTTGAATTCGACATTTCCGAAATGGCGATCACGACCTATCTTTGCGCCAAGGCGAACGGCAAGAAATTCACCGCCATTCCGGTGTTCCCGTTCCGCGCCTTTCATCATGGCGCGATCGTCACCAACAGCGGGACGATCAACGGCACGGTCAACGGTGTTATGAGCTTCGGCGGCACCTCACTGTCGCTGACCAACAGTGGTTCGATCACCGCCGCCAATGCAT
>JANXTB010000288.1 GCA_025356415.1 Hyphomicrobiales bacterium | reverse complement strand
GGGCCGCGTTCCTGAGCAAGCGTGTTCACTGCGGTCGGGCTGCGGCGCGTGTCGATCGGGCCGCCCATCAGTGTCATGGAAGCAGGAACATAGGGATGACCTTCCGCCTCCATACGCGCGACGGCGGCGATGAGCGGAACGGAGGGCTGGCACACACCCAGCGTATGCAATCCGGCGCCTTCAATGTCGCGACCGAGGACCTGATAGATTGAAATCAGGTAGTCGATGTAATCGTCGAGATCGAAGCCGCCCGCTGTCAACGGCACCATGCGGGCATCCGCCCAATCGGTGATGTAAACTTCGTAATGAGGAAGGAAGGCTTCGACCGTGCCGCGAAGCAATGTTGCGTAATGGCCGGACAAGGGCGCGACGATGAGCAGCTTCGGTTGTGGCCGTGTGAGTCGCGTGGTCGCCCGTGCGAAATGGACCAACCGGCAGAACGGTCGCTCCCAAACCACCTCTTCGAAAACCCCGACTCGCTCACCGTTCACGCTGGTGGTCTCAAATCCGAAAACCGGCTTGCCGTAACGCCGGGTCAGCCGCTCGAAAAGCTCGGCCGATGCGGCGACGTTCTTGCCCATCGACGTGTGCGTCCACGGGTTCATCGGGCTTTGGAACATCAGCTTGGCGGCGTCCGACGCGGCACGCGCCGGGACGAGGGCCGCGTGGGCCATCTCATACATGTGATACGAAAAGCGGTTCATGGGGGAGCCCATCCGAGTCTTTATAAGAGGGGGCGCAACGCTCTGACCGGATAGCGGTTCAGGCTAAAGATTTGGCACTGCAACATAAGCTTGTCCAAGGTGCAAGTGGTCTAAAGAAGCAGCCCCCTGAATTCGAGGCACTGGCGCTCGGGCCGAGGCCGACTTAAGTTCATGAAATGCGCGATCTGGCGGATCTTGATCTTGGGGGTAGAGCTCGGCGCCTCCGGGTCGATACGATCGTTCGGCTGCGCTGGCTGGCCGTAGCCGGCCAGTCCGCCGCGGTGCTGACCACCTATTTCGCGCTCGGCTTTCCATTGCCACTTTCGCTCTGCTTTCTTGTGATCGCTGCGTCAGCTTGGCTGAACATCGGTTTACGCATTCGCTTCCCGGCAAGTCACCGCTTGGACGATCGTTCCGCCCTGCTCTTCCTCAGCTATGACATTCTGCAATTATCCGGCCTGCTCTACCTCACGGGCGGACTGCAAAATCCGTTCGCCATGTTGTTTCTGGCGCCCATCATGATCGCGGCCGTGTCGTTAACCGGGCGCGCAACGCTCGTCTTGGGCGCACTGGTCATGTGCATGGCCAGTCTGCTGGCGTTCTTCCACTATCCCTTGCCGTGGGTCGCCGGCGAGCCGATGAGCCTGCCGATGTTGTACGTCTCGGGCATCTGGCTCGCGATCGTGCTGGGCGCAGCGTTCATTGGGATATACGCGGCCCGTGTGGCTAATGAAGCAAGGCGGCTCTCTGAGGCGTTGGCGGCGACCGAGCTCGTGCTCGCCCGGGAACAGCACCTGACGCAGCTGGATGGCCTGGCGGCGGCGGCGGCGCATGAACTGGGCACGCCGCTCGCCACCATCACGCTTGTGGTCAGGGATCTCGCCAAGCTTCTCCCGACGGAAGGGCTGATGCGCGAAGACATCGACCTGCTCGGACAGGAAGTTCAGAGGTGCCGAACGATCCTTGCGAAATTGGCGTCTCTCGGAAGTGAGAGCGCCGACATGCTGGATCGCATGACCATCAGTCACCTTGTCGAAGAGGTTGTCGAGCCGCAACGCGATTTCGGGGTTGAACTCCGCATCGAGAAATCTGGCGCTGGCGAAGAGCCGGTCTGCCGCCGCAACCCCGGCATCCTGTACGGTTTGGGAAATCTCGTTGAAAACGCGATCGATTTCGCCAAGGAGCGCGTGCGGATCGACATGAACTGGGATTCGGCGCTGGTTCGAATCACCATCGAGGATGACGGGCCCGGGTTCCGCCCCGAAGTCCTGGCTCGGCTGGGCGATCCGTATATCTCCACCAAGGGCCCGGACCGTCGCGCCAAGTCGGACGAAGGCGGGCTGGGCTTGGGCCTGTTTATCGCCAAGACCTTGCTGGAGCGTTCCGGCGCTTCGGTCGCGGTGGCCAATGCGACGCCACCTTCAACGGGCGCGCGCATTGTTGTCTCGTGGCCGCGCGCTACATTTGATCCTGGAAGCGTTGATGCTTCCATAGCTGAGAATCAAGGCGAGGCGGCGACCGCCATTCAGGCCTATATTCACGGCAAGCCGAGGACGAATTCATGAGTGAAGCGCTGAACACGATGAGCGAAGCGTCCAGCGGGGCTGAAGCGAAGGG
>JANXTB010000284.1 GCA_025356415.1 Hyphomicrobiales bacterium | reverse complement strand
ACCACGAGCAGGTTGGAATCCTTGGCGACGGCGGCGATGGCGAGCACATTGTCGAGCGACATCACCATGTCGGCGATGGCGACGATGCGGACCGCCTGCCAGACCGAGCCGGCCTCGGCGACATTCGACTCGTCCGTCTCGTCGGTCAGCAGTTTCACGGCGATCCAGATCAGTAAAATGCCGCCAGCGAGGCGCAAATAGGGGATCGCCAGCAGCGACACCACGAGCAGCGTGAAGATGATGCGCAACACGATGGCGACGCCGGCGCCAGCTACAATGCCCATCGTGCGCGTCTTGGGCGGAAGCCCGCGGCAAGCGAGCGCGATCACGACCGCATTGTCGCCCGACAGGAGAATGTTGATCCAGATGATCTGGAGAAGCTGGATCATGAATGAGGAGACTTCGCCGTCCATCAGGGTTCGTCCTTTCGCGCCGGTCCCCTTGGGGAGGCCTTGGCTGTCTTTGTATCTGCTGGCCCGGAGGCGCGCGCACGCTTGAATTTCGCTGTGACGCGATCACAGGGGGCGCAATCTTTCAGAATCGCGCGGCCCTGTCCATTCGTCAGGCCTTGTTTTTAGTGGCGCGCACAAGCGCGCCCATGCCGATCAAAATCCAGCCGCCCACCCAGGCGGTGATGATCGGCATTTCATCATTGACGCGCAGATTGCGGACACTATCCCCCAGCACGAGAGCGGCCAGCAGAGCTGTAAGCCCGCCCACAATATAAAGCACCTTGTCCATCTCGCCCCCCAGCGATTACTCGGCCGCGGCCGGCTCCGACTTGCCGATCGTGCGTGCATAACGCTGCGCGAGCCAGGCGCAGACCGTAAGCTGCAGCTGGTGATAAATCATCAGCGGCAAGATGACGACGCCCGCCTGCGCGCCGGGGAAAAGAACGTTCGCCATCGGCACGCCGGTCGCCAGCGTCTTCTGCGCGCCGCAGAAAACGATCGTGACCTCGTCCTGCTTGCTGAAGCCGAGCATCCGGGCCGCAGCCGCAGTGATGATGAGGACGAGCGCGAGCAGGATGGCGTCGATGACGAACAGCATGATGAGATCGTCCGTCGAGACACGCTGCCAGACGCCATTCACGACCGCGGCGCTGAACGCGGAATAGACGACGAGCAGGATCGAGCCGCGATCCGTCATCGAGAGGATGGGCTTCTGGCGCGCGACCCAGGCGCCGATCTGGGGCCGCAGGATCTGGCCGAGGATGAACGGGAGCAGCAATTGCAGGACGATCTTGCCGACCTGCGCGAGATCGACGCCGCCCTCGCCACGCGCTGACAGAAGGAAACCGACCAGCACTGGCGTGATGAAGATGCCCAGAATGTTCGACCCCGTCGCCGAGCAGATCGCCGCCGGCACATTTCCCTTGCCGATGGAGATGAGGGCGATGGACGACTGCACCGTGGAGGGCAGGGCGCACAGGAAGATCATGCCGATCCACAACGTCTCGGTGAGAAGACGCGGCGCGATGGCATGCAGCGCCATCCCGATCACCGGGAAGAGCACGAAGGTCGTGGCGAGGACGAGCAGGTGCAGGCGCCAGTGCGTGATGCCGGTGATCACCGTCTCGCGGGCGAGACGCGCGCCCTGCAGAAAGAACAGCATCCCGATCGCCACATTGGCGGCAATGTCGACAGCCTTGGCCACGACGCCCGAAGCGGGGAGAAGGGCGGCCAGCGACAACACGAAGATGAGGGCGATGAGAAAAGGATCTGGGATCAGGCGGCGCAGCACGTGGGGGATCTTTCCTGTGGCGGCCCACGGCATCAGCGTCGTGGCGGGCCTTCTTGGGGGAGGCGTCCTCCGATAGCAAGAGGAGCCGACAAGTCCAAGCAGGTTTTGGACCAACGCGGCCCGCTTGACGCGGGAGGCAAGTTCCTCATGATCGCTCCTCCCGAGCGCAGACTCGGGGGCCGACCGGGAGAAAATGTCTGATGCGTGCGCCCAAGCCGACCACCCGTTTCCGCGAGCTGATCGCGCGGCGCCAGATCACCATGATCCCCTCCGTCGGCGACGCTTTCTCGGCGCGGCTGATCGCGCATGAAGGATATGAGGCGCTGATGAGCTCGGGCAACGCCAGCTCCGCCATGAAGCTCGGCATGCCAGACGTTGGCATCATGACGCTGGCCGAGAACGCCCAGAACGCCGGATTGATGGCGCAGGCGAGCGGCCTTCCGGTTTTTGCGGACGCCGACACCGGCTATGGCAATGCGCTGAATGTGCGCCGCACGATCATGGAATTTGAGCGCGCCGGCGTCGCCGCCATCATGATCGAGGACCAGGTGAGCCCGAAACGCTGCGGCATGCTGGAAGGCAAGCGCGTGGTTTCTCCCGAAGAGATGGAAGGCAAGGTGAAAGCCGCAGTGGACGCGCGCAACGACGACGATTTCGTCATTTGCGCCCGCACCGATGCGCGCGCTGTCGAGGGTCTGGCTTCAGCGATCAAGCGCGGGCAGCTTTACCAGCGCGCCGGCGCCGATGTGATTTTTGTCGAAGGTCCGAAGACGATCGAAGAGGCGGAAGCGATCGCCCGCGAGATCGACATTCCGCTGCTTTATAACATCACGCCAACTGGCAGCGTGCCGCCGCTCGATGTCGCGACGCTGGAGCGGATCGGGTTTCGCCTGCTGAGCTGCTCGGTCTACATGATGCTCGCTGCGCTGCCCTCCATGCAGAACTTCCTGCGCGTGCTGAAGACCACGGGCGACGTGGCCAAAGCCGGGGCGGGCGCCGCGAAGATGAGCGAATATCTCGACATTTTGCGCCTGGATGACTGGCAAGAGCGAGAGGCGCGTTTCTCGCCCTCATCCGGCGAACACTAAACGACGTAACAAAGACACATGCCGGTCCACAAAGAGGCTGGCGACAGGAGGAAGACATGACATCAGGTTTCAAGGCGCTGCTCGTCGCCACGACTGCGTTCACCGCTGCGGCGCTGCAGCCCGCGCAGGCGCAGACGCCCGATTTTTACAAGGGCAAGACGCTGACCGTGATGGTGGGCCTCGCGGCTGGTGGATCGGCTGATACGCTGGTGCGCCTGTTCGTGCCGCATCTGAAGAAGCATCTTCCGGGCGACCCCAACATCATCGTCCAGAACATGCCGGGCGCGGGCGGGGTGCTGGCTTTTAACTACATCTACGAGAAAGCGCCGAAGGACGGCTCGCAGATCATCTTCTCGCTGTGGGACCCGCTTGCCCAGGCGGTCGGCAATCAGGGCCTGCGCGCCCGCTATGACCAGTTCCCCTATCTCGGCGGCATCAGCGACGTGCGCGTGAACTACATGCGCGTCGATACTGTGCCGGGCGGCATGAAGCAGGCGTCCGACATCATGAAGGCGCAGAACCTCATCGTCGGCGCCTATGGCACGACCGACGTTGCGGGCATTCTGGCGCATATGTCGCTGAAGGTGCTTGGCGTGCCGCACAAGATCGTCACCGGCTATCGCGGCGGCTCGGACGTGTTCCTCGCCCTCCAGCGCGGCGAGGTGAATGTCCACAACACGAGTCTGGCGACGTTCCGCACGCGCTCGAAGGGCTTCGTGGATTCGGGCGAGGGCGTCGGCCTGTCCTATCTCGTCGCCTCTGACGAGAAGGGGAATTACACGCGCCGCGACGACATCAAGGACATGCCGGCCTTCCAGGATCTCTACAAGCAGATCCACGGCAAGCTGCCGGAAGGACCGGTGTTCAATGCGTTCAACTGGACGGTCCAGCAGTTCGGCGACCTCGCCTACATCGGCCTCGCCCCTCCCGGCACGCCGGAGCCGGTCTTGGCGATTTTGCGCAAGGGCATTGAGGACACGATGAAGGACAAGGACTTCATAGCGGAATCCACGCAGCGCAACGGCCTGCCCTTCGATTACGTCAGCATCCAGGAAGGCGCCAAAGTGTTCAAGGCGCTGTCGAGCGTGTCACCCGAAATCCTCGCCGGATTGAAGGAAGGCATGGAGGCAATGGGCGCGAAGTAGGAGTCTTACGTCCGTCATTGCGAGCGAAGCGAAGCAATCCAGTGGCCGCGCGTGTGGCCACTGGATTTTTTGTATCGCTGTGATGGGTGGTGGTTTGACGGGTTGCTGACTGGATTGCTTCGCTCCGCTCGCAATGACGGCCGTTATCAGGCGAAAGTCATGGCTGAGCGAAGATGGCGGATTGTTCCGATCTGGGTTTGCGTTTCGATCGACAGCGCGGCGATGGCCGCCTCAAGGCGCGTCGCATCTTCCGTCGGCGCCACTTCGTGCTGGAAACCACGCAGCCATTGCGCGACGCGCGCGAGGCTCGTGCGCACAATGTAACTTCCGCCCTCGCGCGCCCTTCGATGCAACGCGACTTCAATGCCGAAGGCGAGCAGGAAACCCGCACCATAATCAAGCGGCGATGTCGGCAGCAGCTTCGGCGCCTTGCCACCG
>JANXTB010000402.1 GCA_025356415.1 Hyphomicrobiales bacterium | reverse complement strand
CACTTGCGCGCTCAAAATGGAAATTCATCACAGTTCCGCCCGCGCTGCCGGGTGGTCCGAAGCGGCCCTGCCGCTCGGCCAATGAGGTCACCGCTTGAAGCCCGCAGCTTTCGTTCATCATCGTCCCAAGACGATCGAAGACGCCGTTCGCATTCTGGCCGAGGTCGCCCCGGATGACGGCCGCGTCATCGCCGGGGGGCAGAGCCTCGTGCCGATCATGGCCTATCGCATGGCCCGCCCGCCGCATCTCGTGGACATCAATCATGTCGAGGGGCTCGACCGTCTGGCGGTGGATGGCTCGACCTTGAGCATCGGCGCCTGCGTGCGCCACAGCGCGTTCATGGATGGCGCCGTGCCGGGCGCGACGGGCGCGTTGCTCGCGCGCCTGATGCGCCACATCGCCCACAAGCCGATCCGCACGCGCGGCACGTTTTGCGGCAGCCTCGCGCATTCCGATCCCTCGTCGGAATGGTGCCTCGCCGCCGCCGCGCTCGACGCCGTGCTAGTGCTGAAGAGCGCCGGCGGCGCACGCGAAATCGCGGCGCGCGATTACTTTCAGGGCGTGATGACGACCGCTTTGGAGCCGGATGAAATTCTCGTCGAGGCGCGGCTACCCATGCTGGCTGACGACACGAAGATCGGCTTCCTAGAATTCAGCCGCCGCGCAGGCGATTTCGCGCTCGCAGCCGTGCTCACTACTTTCCGCATCGTGGACGACAAGATCGCCGAGCCGCGTTTCGCCATCGGCGGCGCCGAAGCTTTCCCGCGGCGTCTGGCCGAGATCGAAGCGATGCTCGCAGGCTCTGCGCCTGACGCGCAGACATGGAGCAAGGTCGCCGACGCAGCCGCCACACGCATCGAGCCGCTGGAAGATGCGGCGACCTCTGTCGAATATCGCCGCGACCTCGTGCGCGCATTGAGCCTGCGGGCTCTTGAACAGGCCATGGCATGAAACAGGATCTCACTCTCCACGTGAACGGACGCGGTTACGACATCAGCGTCGAGCCCCGCAAGACTCTGGCTGACGCGCTGCGCGACGATTGCGGCCTCACCGGCACGCATCTGGGTTGCGAACATGGCGTCTGCGGCGCCTGCACCATCATCGCCGACGGCGAGCCGTTGCGCGCCTGTCTCATGTTCGCCGTGCAGGCGGAAGGCATGCAGGTGCGCACGGTGGAAGGACTCGCGAAGGGTAACGAATGGAGCCCATTGCAGAAGGCATTTGTTGAACATCATGGCCTGCAATGCGGCTATTGCACGCCGGGCTTCCTCATGCTCGCGACCAGCGCGCTGGAGGAAAACCCGCAGATCGGCGATGACGAATTGCGCGATTTGCTTTCCTCCAATCTCTGCCGCTGCACAGGCTACGAGAACATCGTGAAAGCCGTGCGCGCCGCAGCCGCCGAGATGGAGGCTGCACGATGACCCGCGACGCCATAGGACAATCGCTCACGCGCCTCGAAGATCCGCCGCTCGTCACCGGACGCGGGCGCTTCATCGCGGATGTGAACTTTCCGCATCAATTGCACATGCGCGTCGTGCGCTCGGCGCGCGCCCATGCGCGCATCGTCTCGATCTCGACGGAAGCCGCCAGCGCCCTGCCCGGCGTTTACGCGGTGTGGACCGCCGCCGATATTCCAGAGATCGGCCCCATCGATTTCCGCGAAGGCAAGATCGAGAAGCTCGAACCCTATCGCCAGCCCGTGCTTGCGAAGGACATGCTGCGCTATGTCGGCGAGCCGGTTGCCGTGGTGTTTGCAAGCGACGCCTACATTGCCGAAGACGCCGCTGACCTTGTCGAGATCGAAGCGGAAGATCTTGCGCCCATCATCGAGGCCGATGCGGCGCCCGGCGTGTTCGCGCCCGGCCTCTCGACCGAAGCCGCAATCCTCAACCAAGGTTTCGGCGATATTGCCGCCGCGTTCGCCAATGCGCACGCCATCGTCGAAATTGACGTCAAGATCGGACGCCATTCCGGCGTGCCGCTGGAAACGCGCGGCGCCATTGGCCGCTACGATACCGCGCGCGACATTCTCGAGCTGCATGGCGCTGCGAAAGTGCCGCACAAGAATCGCGAGTCGCTGGCGAAAGTTTTCGGCCGCGGCACGACGGGCCTGCATATGTTTGAATATCACGTCGGCGGAGGCTTCGGCGTTCGCGGCGAAATATACCCCGAGGACATTCTCGTGCTCGCGGCTGCGCTGCGTTTCGAGCGCCCGGTCAAATGGATCGAGGATCGGCGCGAGCATCTCGTCGCCGCCAATCAGTCGCGCGAACAGCGCCACAAGATCAGGGCCGCGGTCGACAAGGATGGTTTGCTGCTCGGCATCGACAATGAGTTCTGGCACGATCAGGGCGCCTACCCGCGCACGCATGCGATGCGCGTCGCGGATACCACCTGCGGAATCCTGCCCGGCCCTTATAAACTCGCCGCCTATCGCGCCATCGGCCATTACCGGCTGACCAACAAGACGCCCGCCGCGACCTATCGCGCGCCGGGCCGTTACGAGACTAATTTCGTGCGCGAGCGTCTGCTCGACGCCATTGCGGCGCGGCTCGACATGTCGCGCATCGAATTGCGCAAGCGCAATCTCGTTCGCAAGGATGAGATGCCCTATGCGCGCCCCTTGAGCGTGCTCGAGGACGATGTGTCCTACGACAGCGGCGATTACGCGGGCCTGCTCGACAAGTCGCTGGAGCGCATCGGCTGGGACGCTCTGCAGGACGAGCTGAAAGCGCGCCGCGCCAAGGGCGAACTGGTGGGCGCCGGGCTCGCGCTCTTCGTGGAAAAGAGCGGGCTGGGGCCGACCGATGGCGCGCATGTGCGCGTCGACACCACCGGCGCGATCGAGGTCATCACCGGCGGCGCGTCTGTGGGACAGGGTTTCGAAACCGTGATGGCGCAGGTCTGCGCTGAAACGCTGGGCGCGGACTATCGCAACATCCGCGTCATCCACGGCCGCACCGACCGGATCGACTTCGGCATCGGCGCCCATGCGTCGCGCGCAACGGTTATGACCGCTAATGCCGTGCGGGCCGCAGCCCTGAATGTGCGCGCGAAGGCGCTCGATGTGGCCGCCGAACTCATGCAGAGCGAGCCCGCGGCGCTCGACATTATCAATGGGCAGGTCGTACGGCGCGATGCGCCGGGCGGCGCATCCATGTCGCTCGGCCAGATCGCCGGCCATCTGCGTCCGCACTCGCCGACGCGGCGCGGGCGCGACCCCGGCCTGTCGTGCGACGGCTGGTTCGACAGCGAGCACCAGACCTATCCGTACGGCAACCAGATCGCCGTTTGCGCCATCGATCGCCAGACAGGCGCGGTGAAGATCGAGCGTTACGTCATCGCGTATGACATAGGCCGCGCGATTAACCCGATGCTTGTGCGCGGGCAAATCCTCGGCGGTTTCGTGCAGGGGCTGGGCGGCGCGCTCTACGAGGAATTCACCTACGACGAGACCGGCGAGCCGCTGGCGACGACCTTCGCCGATTACCTGCTGCCGACGCTCAGCGAGACGCCGGACGTGGAGGTCATCCTCGCCGAAGACGCGCCCTCGCCCCGCAATCCGCTGGGCATCAAGGGCGCCGGCGAGAGCGGCATCGCGGCGGTCGGGGCGGCCATCGCCTCGGCGCTCGACGATGCGCTCGGCGTGTCGGGCGCGATCGTGCAATTGCCGGTCACGACGCAGCGGTTGAAGCGCATCCTGCGGGAGTTGGGGAAATAAGCGGCCTGGCGACGCCCAACAAAAAATCGCTACTGAATGGTTAATGCACAGGTAAGTAGCTGGAATTTTTAGGCTATAATCAAAATTAACCTTTTGTTAACCAAGAAAGCGCTCCCTGACTCCCATCTTGCATGGAGAGTCGCATGGATTCGCAAAAATCGACCAGCGCCGAACCGGCGCGCACGCTCTACTTGCCGCAAACGGGCGAGGACGGGCAGGCCTATGTCATCGTGTCCCGCCCCGACAGCGAGCCTGAGGTTCGTCCCTTCCACACCAAGGAAGAGGCCTGCTTCTGGGCCCGCCAATGGATGCGGCGCGACCGTATTGCCCGCTTGGAAGGCATCGTCTTCGGCGCGGCCTGGATCGATGCGGGCGCCAACCATTGACTGAGTGCCCCGCCACTGGCGCGGGCTTCATCAAGACGCCATGATTGCCACGCAGCCTTGTTGAGGGTTTTGCGTTGAGGTTGTCATGAGCGGAAATTTCATTTCAGAACTTCTTCAGAGCATCACCGATCGCGGTCGTGACCTGCTCGCCAAGGCGCGTGGACAGGAAGACGCCACCCCCGCCGGACTGATGCGCCTCGCCGGCGACCTGCTGCGCCGCCGCGGCGAGGCGACCGGCGTCGCGCTGGCCGAAGTCGTGCTCACCCGCTACGCGCAATTGCCCGAAGAGGGCCGCCGCGACTTCCTGCAGCATCTCGCCCATGACTACGGTCCGGACCGCGAGCGCCTCGAGCGGGCCATCGACGCCTATCGCAGCGACGCGACCGAGATCAACGCGCTGCACCTGCATGAGGCCGCCGAACCGCGCCGGCAGGAATTGATTCGCCGCCTCAACCAGGCGCCCGGCGGCACGTCCGCGCTGGTGCACATGCGCGAGGATATATTCCGCCACGAACGCAGCCTGCCCGAGTTGCGGGCGCTCGATGCGGATTTCCGCCACCTGTTCTCGTCTTGGTTCAACCGCGGCTTCCTCGTGCTGCGGCCGATCGACTGGAACACGCCGGCCAACATTCTCGAAAAGATCATCCGCTACGAGGCCGTGCACGCCATCCAGAACTGGGAAGACCTGCGCGGCCGCATCGAACCGCCCGACCGGCGCTGCTTCGCCTTCTTCCATCCCCGCCTTGTGGATGAACCGTTGATCTTCGTCGAAGTCGCGCTCACGCAGGAAATCCCCGACGCCATAGCGCCCCTGCTCGCGCCGACACGCCGCGCCATCAAGGCGAGCGACGCGACGACAGCGGTCTTCTATTCGATCTCGAATTGCCAGAAAGGTCTGAGGGGCATTTCGTTCGGCAATTTCCTGATCAAGCAGGTGGTCGAGGAATTGCGCCGCGAACTGCCCAAGCTCACGACCTTCGTCACCCTCTCGCCCGTGCCGGATTTCGCGCGCTGGCTGCAGGGCGAACTGGCGAGCGACGTGTCGATCCTGCCACAAGACATCCGCGACGCGCTGGCCGAACTCAAGGGCGAGGCGCCGCCGGAGCTACCCGAGAGCCTCAAGCGCCCGATGCTGTCGGCGGCGGCGCTCTATTTCACGCAGGCCAAGGCCGCGGGCAACCAGCCGCGCGATTCGGTGGCGCGCTTCCACCTTGGCAATGGCGCGCGGCTCGAGCGCATCAACTGGCAGGGTGACATGTCCGAAAAGGGCGTGGCGCAGGGCTACGGGCTGATGGTGAACTACCTCTACGAACTCGCCGACATCGAGGAAAACCACGAGGCCTTCGCGGATCGTGGCGAGATCATCGTCGGCAGCGAAGTGCGCCAGCACCTGCGGCGCAGGGGCGCCGCCAAGCAGGCTGAAAAGCAAGCCGAGAAGCAGCCCGAGAAAGTCGTGGAAAAACCGGCCCCTGAGCCCGCCGCGGAATAGGTCGCGCGGGTTTCGCCGGACCCGGAGCTGGTCTAATGTGCCGCCCAAATCAGCAAGATGGGCGGAGGACAGGCAGCTGTGGTCGGACAAGAAGAAGCCGTGACGAAAGACACGGCCACGTTAATGCAGGTCCTGCTCACCTTCCTGAAGATCGGCGGGTCGGCTTTCGGCGGTTCGACGCAGGCGCTGGTGTTTCGTGAAGTCGTCGACCGCCGCCACTGGATGACCGCTGAGCAATTCGTCGCCGGCCAGGCGATCGCGCAGGTTCTGCCCGGCGCCAACCCCGTCAATCTCGCGCTTTACGTCGGCCTTCATATCCGCGGCGGCCTCGGCGCCCTCGCCTCGGTGCTGGGCATGATCGTGCCCTCCTTCTGCATCATTCTCATCATCGGCTTCGCCTATCGCGAACTCTCCGGCCAGCTCGCCACGCATTTCGTGCTCGGCGGCGTCGCGGCCGCGGGCGTCGGCGCGACGCTGGCGATGGGCTTCAAGATTCTCCGCAAGATGCCGCGCCAGATCTGGCCGCCCGTGGTCGTCTTCGCCGTCTTCGCCGCCGTCGGCCTGTTCCGCCTGCCGATGATTCCCGTCGTGATGGTGGCAGTGCCGCTGAGCGTCGCCGCCGCCTATATCGATGGCCGGAGGACGCCCTGATGGACAATCGCCTCCTCGGACTCCTCGTCGTCTTCGCGCCGCTGTCGCTGCTGTCGTTCGGCGGCGGACAGGCGATCATCGCCGACATGCAGTACCAGATGGTCGATGTGCACGGCTATTTGTCGAACCAGCAATTCTCGGATCTGTTCGCCGTGTCGCGCGCGGCGCCGGGCCCGAGCACGCTCATCGCGGCGCTGATCGGCTATCAGGTCGCGGGCCTTTGGGGCGCGCTGTTCAGCTGCGTCGCGGTGTTCCTGCCCTCGTCGCTGCTGGTGTATGGCATTGCGAGCTGGTGGCAGCGGCATCGCGTGTCGCCCATCAAGATCGCCGTCGAGCGCGGCCTGGCGCCGGTGGCTGTCGGGCTTATCTTCGCGGGCGCGCTCGCGGTCATTCGTGCGGCGCATGTGGGGCCGCTGGAGCTTGCGACTCTCGTGCTCTGCTGCGGGCTTTTCTACTTCACGAAGGTGGGATCCTACACGGTCGTTCTCAGCGTCGCCGCGGCATTCTTCGTGATCCACCTGCTCACCTGATTGCAGCGCAACCAACGTCGCGCGCCTGGCGTTCCCTGCCCATTGAGCCTCGCCGTCGCGCGAGCTTGCTGGTGGAGACGCGCATGCATCAGGGCGATGACGAGCACATTCAGCGAAAGGCCTACGAAATCTGGGAAAGCGAAGGCCGCCCGGAGGGCCGCCACGACGAGCACTGGCGCCGCGCGCGCGAGAACTTCCGGCAAGACAAGGGCGCTGCGGAAACTTCAGGCGACACGTCGGCGAGCGCCAGGCCCAGCGATATGCCGGCCGCCGGCGCTCACGCAGACGACATGCATACGCAGGACAAGGCGATGATTCCGCAAAACAGCGCGGAGCATCTCACGCAGACGGAACCGAAACTGGAGCCGACGCCGCCCGCCAAGCGCCCGCGCACGCAGCGCAAGAAAACGCCGGCAGGCTAGGGTGTGGACTCATTAGCACGTAGCCAAATTCGGATTGATGCGAGTTTAACGAACGCCAGATAGTTGGCTGCGAGTTTGTCGTATCGGGTCGCAACACGCCGACATTGCTTGATTTTGTTGAAGAACCTTTCGACCACGTTGCGTGCACGATACAGATACGGGCTGAAGCAGATCGGGCTTTGCGATTTCGTTTCGGCGGAATGTTCGCCCATGCTCCCCGTTGGCGAGCAAGCTCCCTGATCCAATCGGTATCATAACCGCGATCCGCCAGCAGCATTGATTGGGGCAGCAAGGCTCTGAGGAGCACCGAACATAGCCGGTTATCATGCGCTTCGCCGGGCGTAAGAGCGAGATGGATTGGCAGGCCGTAGGTGTCCACTACCGCGTGAATCGTGCTGGTCAGGCCGCCTCGCGACCGGCCCATGTCTTGGTGATTGTTGTCGGCCACGCATGCCCCGTGACGCAGTTTCGATGGCTGCACTGTGTCGAAGCATCATCGTGAAAAAGACTCGATCACAACATACCCGCGGTTCTCTATCGTATCGAACGTGCGCATACCCTTCACAAGTGTTGGGGTCGACATCCATACCCAGCCGGCGCTCGTAGGGTTGACGTCGAGAACTAGGAACGAGTCCGATCTGGCGTCGTAGGCACCGAGCGGGGAGATATGTCCGCCGCCGCTTTGACCCACGGCCTCGCGCCGATATCCGACAATCACGAAATGACGCGGATGCATGAGATTCCTGACCAAGTCTATGCGAATATCCCGCATGGCTTTGTTGTCATCAACGACGATTAGGCGGGTGACGAGCCCGTTCGCCCGTAGCATTTCGTCGAGCTGGCGGATTTGATAGCCGCCGTCGCTGACCTGTTTTCCATTGAGCGTAACCGGTTCACCGAGAACCTGGGCTCGTGTCTTCTGACCTCTGACGATCACGGTGTCTTGCGTGAAGCGCGGCAACGTCAGATCGAAGCCGGGCGGTATGTATTGAAGGTCCTCCGGACGGAGCCGGCTTCGATCGCGGGGGAGATCGGCGCTGCGGCCTCGAACGGCGTTGAGTACGATGGTGGCCGATGTCGGACCACAGAACGCGGCATTAGATTGCGGTTCGAACTGGTTGGCTAAGGCAGGAAAGTTGACCTTCGCGGTCGATCGCGCCAAGCGTGTGAGACCGGCATTGGAAGCGAATGGAATGAGCTCCTGCACAATGCGTGCTGCAGGCGTTTCGGCACGGGCAGTTGAGTCAGGAAGCTGCGCAACTGCAAACATGAGAATAAAAGTGATGCGCAGAAAGAATGACATGGTGCTCTCCGGCTGTTTGCGGACTTAGTGCCAACAACGTACTGATACTATTCGACATTTACTTGTCATCTTGAGCGCGCGCAGTTATTTTCCGGAGTTGCAGTGACGCCGGAAACCAATGGTTCGGAGTGCGGTCACTCACTCAACCCAAGTAGAAACGAACCCGCGTATCGGCCGGGAAGCGCACCAAATAAAACAACTGGCGTTCGGCTGATACGGCGCCGCCCGAACATTCTAATGTCGTAAAGTGGCGCATAGCGTCGCTGCGCTGCTATGCAGCAACATGTCCGCGTTCGGGGGACTCTGGCGCGGCGTCAGCCCATCAAATTTATGAGTTCACGGCCTAGATTGCCTCCGCGAGACTCATCTGCTCGCAACGCGCGACCAGCATGTCGGTCGGCATGATGTCGCCGAAGGTGAGATAGAAGGCGATCAGCGCCGCATTGTGCTCCTCGTCGGTGGAGGCCGCATTGCCGTCCGTCACCATGATGGTCTGGAAATTCCGCATCATCGCGTCGCGCGCCGTCGATTCGCAGCAGACGCTCGTCACCGTGCCGGTGATGATCACCGTATCGAGACCGCGTGCGCGCAGGATCTCCTCGAGATCCGACGAGCCCTGAATGAAGGCGCTGAAACGCAGCTTCTCGACATAGAGATCATCAGGCTGCGCATCGAGCTTGTCCCACAGCGCATAGCCGATGGAGCCGGGCGTCAAAGCCTCGCTGCGCTTGCGCGTGCGCTCGGGCCGCGACATGTCGTGCATCACCGACCAGTCGGTGAGCGAACCTGCGAGAAACGCCGTCTGGATCCAGACCACCGTCCCGCCCGCAGCCCGCATGGCTTTGGCGAGGCGATTGATGTTGGGCACGATCTCGATCGCCTCCTGGCAGGGCGAATGCGCCACCCCTTCCATCATGAAGGCGTTCTGCATGTCGACGACGACAAGAGCGGATTTCTTCGGATCGAAATCGGCGAAGACATGCTCGCGCCCGCGGCGTGCGATGACGCGATCGACGATGGATTGCGGAATGACGACCTGATGCATCGGACTCTCCCTAGGGCAACCCCATGCTAGCCGCGCGGGCGCAGCGGGCAAGATAAAATGCCCGGCGCCAGGCGCCTATGAAACAAGCGTCGGCGCGGCCGCGACTGTGTGGCAAACTTAACGGAAAGTTGCTGAAAACTTACAGAATCCTTTCCAAAATTTTTGGATTTAAGGCTTCATTAACCACCCGGCGACCAGATTGGGACACACCCTCAAAGGCGTCCCAACCCGTGATTCAGACCCCTCCGACACGCGCCATTCGCTTCCGTGGCCGCTCCTTTCAGGCGCTTGCGCTCTGTCCGGAGGCGCCGTTCGACGACTGGTTGAAGGACGTCGACGCCTGGCTCGAACGCTCGCCCGGCTTTTTCGGCGGCAAGCCGCTCGTGCTGGATGTGACCGGGCGCGAGTGCAATGCGGAGGCGCTCAGCCATCTCGTCAAGGCTTTCGCGGCGCGTGACATTCGGCTGCTTGGCGTCGAAGGCGCGGATGCTGCGCTCGCCAGGGCGGAGCTGCCGCCGTTTCTCAGCGCCGGCAAGGCCGCAAATTTCATCGACATGGCGCCCGTCGTCGCGGCGGCGCCAGAGCCCCCTGCCCCGCAAGGCCTGATCATCGAAGCGCCCGTGCGCTCGGGCCAATCCATCGTGCATCCCGAGGGCGACGTCACCATCATCGGCTCGATCGGATCGGGCGCCGAAGTGATCGCCGGCGGATCGATTCATGTTTACGGCGCGCTGCGCGGCCGCGCGCTTGCTGGCGCGTACGGCAATCCGCGCGCGCGCATCTTCTGCCGCAAGCTCGAATGCGAGCTGCTCGCCATCGACGGCCTTTACAAGGTCGCAGACGAAATTGACGCCGAGTGGCGAAAGAAGCCGGCCATGGCCTGGCTCGAAAACGACAGCGTCAAAATCAAATCGTTCGACTGAAAGGGGTTTTGTAACATGGCCGAGGTTATGGTCGTCACATCAGGCAAAGGCGGGGTCGGCAAGACGACGTCGACGGCCGCGCTCGGCGCGGCGCTGGCGCAAGCCGGACAGAATGTGGCCGTCGTCGACTTTGACGTCGGGCTGCGCAATCTCGATCTCATCATGGGCGCGGAACGCCGCGTGGTTTATGACCTGATCAATGTCGCCAATGGCGAAGCGCGCCTCAATCAGGCGCTCATCCGCGACAAGCGCATCGACACGCTCTATCTGCTGCCCGCCTCGCAGACGCGCGACAAGGATGCGCTGACGGAAGAAGGCGTGAAGCGCGTCATCGACGAGTTGCGCGGACGATTCGACTGGATCATTTGCGACAGCCCGGCGGGCATCGAGCGCGGCGCGCAACTCGCGATGCGCTTCGCCGATCTCGCCGTCGTCATCGCCAATCCGGAAGTTTCCTCGGTGCGCGATTCCGATCGCATCATCGGCCTGCTCGACGCCAAGACCTTGCGCGCCGAGAATGGCGAGACGATGGAAAAGCACCTGCTGCTCACCCGTTACGATGCGCAGCGCGCCGGTCGCGGGGAAATGCTGAGCGTCGAGGACGTGCTCGAGATTCTGTCGATCCCGCTGCTCGGCATCATCCCCGAGAGCGACGAGGTGCTTCGGGCTTCGAACGTCGGTTCGCCGGTGACGCTGAACAATGCGCAAAGCGCGCCCGCGCGCGCTTACCTGGACGCGGCCAAGCGCCTCAGGGGCGAGGATGTTCCGATGATCATCCCGTCCCAGAAGAAAGGCCTGCTTGATCGACTGTTCGCTCGGAGGGCTGCATGAATATTTTCAGCCTGTTCGGGCGCAAGACAACCGCGCCTGTCGCCCGTGAACGCCTGCAAATCCTGCTCTCTCACGAGCGCACGACCAATTGCAACGCCGACCTGATCGCGCTGTTGCAGAAGGAAGTGCTCGCGGCGCTCGCCAAGCATATCGATGTCGATCCATCGAAAGTGCAGATCAAGATGGAGCGCCGCGAAGACGTGTCGCTGCTCGAAATCGACGTCGAGATTCCGACGCCCAAGCCCGACAAGAAACCGGCGCCAGTCGCGGCGAAAGTCAGCGTGCGGACGTCACGACGCGCAGGGCAAGCGGCTTAGAGCTGCGCGATTTGAAGCATCAAGAAGGCGGCGCTGCGGCGTCGCCTTTTTCATTTGTGCCGCCCGGCGGCTCTACAGGTCCCTTGCGCTGCAGCCACCGCGCCAGAAGCCACGACAGCAGCGCCCAGCATGAGCCCACCGCCCAGCCGGCCAGCACATCGGTGGGCCAGTGCACGCCAAGATACACGCGGCTGACGCCGATGAGAAACGTCAGCAGGATCGCGCTGACGATGAGATAGACGCGCACGCGAACAGAAGCTTGCGTGCGGGCGAACAAAGCGCCGAGCGTGAGGTAAACCAGCGCCGACATCATCGCGTGGCTGGAGGGAAAACTCAGCGTGTAGACATCCGTCCCGTGCGGCACGAGGTCGGGCCTTGGCCGGTCGAAGGCGAGTTTCAGCACCGTGCTGAGCAGCGTGCCGAGCGAGACGGATGCAGCGACGAGCAATGCCGAACGCCGCTTGCCCGAGAGAATGAGAAACAGCGTCACGAAGACCGTCAGCAGGGTCAGCACCGCAGTGCCGCCCAGTGCGGTGATGTCGCGCATCACCTCCTCGAACCAGCGCGGACCAATGGGGTCCGACAGATCCTGCGGATTGCGGAAGAACAGCAGCACGCGCGTGTCGAAACTGCGCGTCGAGCCTTCAAACACCTCGTCGGCGAGATAGACGAAGGCGAACAGGCTCGTCGCAGCCAACGCGAAAACCGCGAGAATGCCGCGCTCGAGCCGGCTCGCATACGAAAGCGCTTTGGAAAACTGAATCAACATTCGGGCGCGTGTCCTTCACAGCGTGACAACACGCGCCCGCGCTCGAGGTTCATTCCATGACTTCTTTCGCCTTGGCGACGATCGCAGGAGAGGATTTGTAGATCCCAGCGATGATCTTTTCAGCTTCCGCGCCGCCTATCGGGTTCACGGGCAGCAACAGTTTCTCGGCATCGGCCAGGAACGCCTGATCTTTCATCGTTTCATCGAACGCCTTGCGCATCACCTGCAAGCGGTCGGCTGGGACGGCCTTCGACATGATGTAAGGTCGGCCGAGTTCGCCCGCAGCCGAGAGCAATTCGAGCACCTCGCGCTGCTCGGCGGTCGTTGCGAACTTGCCGAGATACGGCACGCCCTTGGGCAGATCGGGCGAATCCACCGGCGAGAAGGTGACGATGGGCGTGATCTTGTTGTCCTTGATCCATTCCACCGGCACGCTGCTCCAAGAGCCGCAATCGCCATCAAGTTCGCCGCGCTCGATGGCGAGCCGTTGCTCCGCGCTGCCGGGGAAACCAAGCACCTGTTTCACGTTCACACCGAACAGGTTTCGCAAGATCGCGCCATTGACATAATTTCCGGTGCCTTTGCCCGTGCCGCCGAAAATCACTTCCTTGCGCTTGAGCATCTCATCCCAATTTCTCACGCCGAGCTTCGACCACAGATAGCAGACGCGAAAATCGCGCGTGATGCTGCCGACCCAGGCGACCTCGCTGAAATTGAATTTCGTACGCACGGGATCGGTGAGCGATTCCGTGATCAGGCCCGGATTGAAAGCGCCGATCACCGTACCATCCTTCGCCTGCGTGGCGTCGATCTGGCGCACGGCGTTGAGGCTGCCGGCGCCGGGCAGGTTCTGAACCATCATGTCCGGGGCGCCGGGAATATGGCGGCCCATATGGCGCGAGAGCAGGCGCGCATATTGGTCGTAGCCGCCGCCGGGCGAGAAGCCCACAAGCACGGCGACGTTTTTCCCCTTGTAGAATTCCGCCGGCGCCTGAGCATGGGCGGGCGCGAGCGCCGATGCGACAACGATGGCGACGAGACTGGCGGTCTTGAGCAGATGAGCTTGCATCGCTTTTCCTCCCTGGAGCCTTGGCGGTCCTTGTGAAAAAATCTAGGAGAGATCACGAGCCCTGCGCAAGCGAGGACGACGCCGCACACTCTCTTGTGACCGGCGCGCGCAAGCCCCATCTATGGCGTGACACGAGGAGCTGGACACTTGGCGCAGAACCCCTTTTTCGAGACCTGGACCACCCCTTTCGGAATCCCGCCTTTTGACAAGATCGAGACCGCGCATTTCATGCCGGCCTTCGAGCGGACGATTGCGACGCACCGGGCCGAGATCAACGCCTTGCGCGACAATCCGCAGGCGCCCACTTTCGCCAACACGATCGAGGATCTGGAGCGCGCGGGGCTAGACCTGCTGCGCGTCAATCTCGTGTTCCGCAATCTGACCGGCACGGAATCCGACGACGCGCTGCGTCAGGTCGAGCGCGATATTTCGCCGATCCTCGCGCGCCATCGCAGCGCCATCTATCTCGACTCAAAGATACTGGCGCGCATCGAGGCGGTGATGAACGGGCCGGAATGGGCGGGCCTCAACGCCGAGCAGAAGCGCCTCACCGAGCGCATCCACAAGGGGTTCGTGCGCGCCGGCGCGCGGCTCAACGATACGGAACGCGCAAGGCTCACCGAAATCACCGCGCGGCTCGCGACGCTCGGCACGCAATTCGCGCAGAATGTGCTGAAGGACGAATCCGATTACGTGCTGTGGCTCGAGTCGGAGGCCGATCTTGCCGGCCTGCCCGAGGACTTCCGCCAGGCCGCCGCCGCGCTCGCAACCTCGCGCGGCAAGCCCGGCTCGCATGCGGTGTCGCTGTCGCGCGGCAATGTCGAATCATTCCTCATTCATTCCACGCGCGCCGATCTGCGCGAGACATTGCTCAACGCCTTTCTGGCGCGTGGCGAAAATGGCGGCGCGAGCGACAATCGCGCGATTATTGCGGAGACCATTGCGCTGCGCGATGAGCGCGCGCGACTGCTTGGTTACGAATCCTACGCGCATTACAAGCTCGACGACACGATGGCCGAAACGCCCGACGCCGTGCGCGGCTTGCTCGATCGCGTCTGGGCGCCCGCCCGCACGGCGGCTGCGCGCGAGCGTGACCGTCTTGCCGAAATGGCGATGCAAGAGGGCCAGAACGGCCCTATCCGCAAGGCGGACTGGCGCCATTACGCGGAGAAAATCCGCCACGCCGATTACGCCATCGACGATGCCGAACTGCGCCCCTACTTCCCGCTGTCGCGCATGATCGACGCGGCGTTCCACGTCGCGCAAAAACTGTTCGGCCTGACGTTCGAAGAGCGCAAGGATCTGCCGCTCTATTCGCCGGACGTGCGCGCCTATGAGGTGAAGGACAGCGCCGGCAAGCATGTGGCGCTGTTCCTCGGCGATTATTTCGCGCGCCCCTCGAAGCGCAGCGGCGCGTGGATGTCGGCGTTCCGCGTGCAGCAAAATCTCGATGGCGTGGTGCGCCCGATCATCATCAACGTGCTCAACATCGCCAAGCCCGCGGGTGGCGAAGAGGCGCTGCTCAGCATCGATGAAGCCCGTACCCTGTTCCACGAATTCGGCCACGCGCTGCACGGCATGTTGTCGGACGTCACCTATCCGGCGCTGTCGGGCACATCCGTCTCGACCGATTTCGTCGAGCTGCCCTCGCAATTGTACGAGCACTGGCTGATGCAGCCGCAAGTCCTGCGCGAATATGCGCGCCATGTCGAAACCGGCGCGCCGATTCCCGATGAGTTGATCGCACGCCTCAAGGCCGCGCGCGGCTTTAATCAGGGCTTCGCCACCGTGGAATATTGCGCCTCGGCTTTCGTCGATCTCGACATGCATCTCGCGGCGCAGACGGCGACCGCAGATCCGCTCGCCTTCGAGCGCGGCGTGCTCGCCAAGATCGACATGCCCGACGAGATCGCCATGCGCCATCGCTCGCCACATTTCACGCACGTCTTCTCGGGCGAGGGTTATGCTTCGGGCTATTACTCCTACCTCTGGTCGGAAGTGCTAGACGCGGACGCCTTCTCGGCCTTCGAGGAAAAGGGCGACATCTTCGATCCCGAAACCGCGAAGCGCCTGCGCGACTATATTTATGCGGCGGGAAATCTACGCGATCCGAAGGAGGCGTATCTCGCGTTCCGCGGCAAGTTGCCGGGCGTTGACGCGCTGCTTGAAAAGCGCGGGCTGGCCTAGCTCACCCGCGCGCGCACCAGCACGCCGCCGACATAACCGGCCTGCAGACAAAAAGCGGCGAGCGCCAATTGGCCAATCGCCGACAGCAGACCGATGTCGCTGAAGACCAGCGCCCCTTCGGCGACAAGGGCGATGAGCATGACGAGAACGAACGGAACCAGCGCGAGCCGAAGGCCGCAGGCAAAACCAATGAAAAAATTAAATCCGGCAATCAGCATCTGGTCACGTTTCGGCAGAATCATTCTCAGCGCTCCAGCTTAGCCGTTTCCGCACGGCTTTAAAGATGGCGGCGATCCTATTGGGCCGTTTGCACGTAGACGGACCATGACCACGTCTCCCAAGAAGACCATCTATTTCGACGGCGCATGTCCGCTCTGTACGATCGAGATCGCTCATTACAAGCGCCAGAGCGGAGCTAACGATTTATGTTTTCTCGACATTTCGCGCGATGGTGCGGATCCGGGCGAAGGGCTGACGCGCGCGGCGGCTTTGTCACGCTTTCATGTGCGCGCGCAAGACGGAACTCTGTTGTCAGGCGCCGCGGCCTTCGTTTCCATCTGGCAGGACCTGCCCAAATGGCGCTGGGCGGCGCGGCTCGCGCGCCTTCCCGGCGTGCTGCCGCTCCTCGAACTTGGCTACCGCGCCTTCCTGCCGTTACGCCCGGCGCTCGCCGCTTTCGTGCGGCGGCGCGGACGCAAGTAACGTCTTACTCGCCTTCCTTCGCCGCGCCCTGCAAGACTTTCAGATCAGGCTTGTCGGTCGAGGCGTTGGCGAGTTTGGCGATGAGCGCGGGAGGCGTCGCATAAACCTCCTTGAAAGCCGCCGCCATTTCGGCGCCGCTCATAGGGTTCACTTCCTGGTCGGACTTGACGGCCTCCGACATCAGGTCGGGATCTTTCATCGAAAGATCGAAAGCCTTGCGCAGGATTTCGACGCGGTCCGCCGGCACGGCTTCGGCGACGAACAGCGGGCGTCCGAGTTCGAAAGCCGTGAACTGCACCTTCAGGATCTGCTTGGTTTCCGGATCTTCCGCAAGATCGACAATGAGCGGGACGTCCTTCAAGTCTTGGTGTTGGCGCAAGCCCATCTGGAACAGGATGCGGTATTTGCCGCTCTCGATCATGTCCTTGTAATGCGGCTTGATGCTGGTCCATGAGAACGTGCCGCGTCCATCGACTTCGCCGCGCTCCATTGCGAGATTCATTTCATTACCGCCGGGGAAGCCTGCGATGACCTTGAACTTCAGCCCCATCAGATTGCGCAGCACATAGGGAATGACGACGCTCTCGGTGCCGACGCCGGTGCCGGCGATCACAGTCTCGCGGTTCTTGAGGTCCGCCCATGTCTTGATGCCCGTGCGCGAATGCACGAGTGCGACGCTGGTGTCGGAATTGACGCTGCCGATCCATTGCAGCGTGCGCGGATCGAATTTCGCTTTCGACGCCTGGCCGAGCAGCGGCTCGAACGGCACGCCGCGTTGCGGGGCGCCGATGTTGGTGCCATCCGCCGGCGCAACCTGCGCGACATGGTTGGTCATCACGAGGCCGCCGGCGCCTGGCATGTTGCGCACCACGACATTCGGATTGCCGGGAATGTATTTGCCGATATGGCGGCCGACGAGACGGGCGTTGGTGTCATAGCCGCCGCCTGCCGACAGGCCGACGTAGATCGTCACCGTTTTGCCCTTGTAGAAATCGGCCGGACTTTGAGCGAGAGCGGGCCCCGCAGCCAAAGCGGCTGACATCAGAACAGCAGGCGCAATTCCAGACACGGCAGACTGCATTTTTTCCTCCCGGGGACGCTTTTTTATTTTGTCCATGATGGACCAAGTGGAGCGGAGCTGAAAGCCGTGTTTTGTAAGTCGCCGACGCCCTCCAGTCACAAGATCGCGTGCGCTACACGGCCAAGCTTTTGAGCACACTGTGGGCAGAACGCCTTTTCTCTGGGCAAAGCCAAGTTTTCGATCTAAAGGGCGTCCAAACCCGAAATCACAGGAGGAAGCTCAGGCCGTGTCCCAGAAAATCCGTCTCGCCCTGCCCTCCGCCGCCTTCGGACTCCTCGCCTCACTGCCCGCGCAGGCCGCTGAAACAGCTTTTAATTCCGCCAATACTGCCTGGGTTCTCAGCGCCTCCGCGCTGGTGCTGCTGATGACGCTGCCCGGCCTCGCCATGTTCTATGGCGGCCTTGTCCGCTCCAAGAACGTGCTGTCCGTGCTGATGCATTGTGTGGCGATCGCCTGCCTGTCTTCTGTGCTGTGGCTCGCCTGCGCGTATTCCTTCGCTTTTGCTGACGGCTCGCCCTTTCTCGGCGGTTTCAGCAAACTCTTCCTGCTCTCGATGACGCGCGACAGCCTCGTCGGCACACT
>JANXTB010000265.1 GCA_025356415.1 Hyphomicrobiales bacterium | reverse complement strand
CAATTCATTCCAACTCTCGGCATCCGCGTGATCAATGTCGTCGACTTGATGACGCTCCAGCCCAAGGAGCTGCATCCGCACGGTCTCAGCGATCGCGATTTCGATGCGCTGTTCACCTGCGATCGACCGGTCATTTTCGCTTATCATGGCTATCCGCAGCTCATCCATGGCCTCACGTACAGGCGAACCAACCATCAACAACTTCATGTCCATGGCTTTATGGAAGAGGGCACGACGACAACGCCGTTCGATATTGTGGTTCTGAATCGGCTCGACCGTTTCAATCTCGCGCTCGCCGCAATCGACCGAGTTCCGGGCCTGGCCGTCAAAGCCGCCCACGTGAAGCAGGCGCTTCGTGCAAAGCTCATCGAACATTCGCGCTACATTCGCATGCATGGCGAAGACATGCCGGAAGTCCGCGACTGGAGCTGGCCCTATGAGAGGGCCGCGAAAGCCGGCGACTAGCTCAACGAGGAAAGCCTAGCGATGCCCGATGCCATACTCGCTCTCAATGCAGGGTCGTCGAGCATTAAATTCGCCCTGTATTGGAGCGAAAGCTCTGGCCTGCGCCTTCGTATGCGCGGAGAGGTCGAGGACATGCATGAAGGCGGCCGCCTCTGGGTCCACGACCCCGACGGCCGCTCCATCTCGAACGAAGAAGTTTTGCGAGGACCAGAGGCATTCCGCCACGCTCTTGATTGGATCCGGGCTCACCTTGCGCAAGACTGCCTCGTCGCTGTGGGGCACCGCATCGTCCACGGTGGCGCGGAATTTTTCTCTCCGCGTCGGCTGAATCGAGCCTTGATCCAGCGACTAGCCGCGCTGACGCCTCTGGCGCCGCTTCACCAAAAGCGTTGCCTTGAGCCATTCGAAGAGGTGCTCGCATTCTGGCCCAACGTGCCTCAGTTCGGCGTTTTTGATACGGCCTTTCATCGGACCATTGCGCCTCCGGCCAGCCGCTTCGCAATCCCGCGCGTTTACGAAGAGATGGGCGTGCGCAAATATGGTTTTCACGGGCTCTCATACGAGTACGTGGCTGGTGAAACTGCGACCAGACTGGGACTTTCTGCGGACGCCAGGGTCATTGTTGCGCACCTCGGTAACGGAGCCAGTCTATGTGGCATGCAAGGCGGGATGAGTGTCGACACCACGATGGGCATGACGACGCTCGACGGCTTGGTTATGGGCACACGCTGCGGCGCGCTTGATCCTGGAGTCGTCCTTTACCTTCAACAGGCATGCGGAAAAACAGCGGAGCAGGTTCAACAGATCCTTTATGATCAATCCGGCCTGCTTGGCGTCTCCGGCCTGTCAAGCGACATGCGAACGCTGCTAGCGAGCGACGACCCACATGCAATAGAGGCGGTTGAGTTGTTCGTTTACAGGGTCGCGCGCGAATCCGCGGCTATGGCGAGCAGCCTAGGAGGCCTTGACGCCTTCATCTTCACCGGCGGGATTGGCGCGAATTCCCCCCAGATCCGCTCCATGACGTGCAAATGTCTTGCGTGGCTAGGCTTGGAACTGGATGAGAAGGCAAATCTAAGGTCGGGCGCGTGCATTAGCACAAAAGAAAGCAAGATCGACGTTTACGCTTTGAGAACCGACGAGGAAGCTATCATCGCCCGACATACGCTGCCCACTCTTGGCGGCGAGGGTTCGAGTCGCTGACGAAACGCCGCGCTCCCGGTCCAGGGCAAAACCTGCTCTGCTTCTCGTATACAGTGTGGTCGCACTTTTACAGTCTGGTCGCACATTGCGGATGACCGGCCGACGCGAATCCATACGATGAAACGTCCAGCGTGAGCGGCCCTGTGTTCAACAGTCAGGTACGATCCGTCGCCACCTAAAGCAGAGCTTATGCTACTTGGCCAAGGGCATAGCTTAGAATGTTGCTCGTCTGGTTAGATTCGGCTGCAATGACAGCCTCAAGTTCCCCAAGTGCGAACTCCGCATGCTTTTGATCCAAGTCATAGGACATTTCTTCTGAGGGAAGCATGATGCTCATATGAACGGTTTTCGCGTCCTCCTCCAT
>JANXTB010000248.1 GCA_025356415.1 Hyphomicrobiales bacterium | reverse complement strand
GTCATGCGGCCGTCGGTTTGTAGGGCCGCCAGAATGCGCCGGTCGATCTCGTCGAGGATGTGTCGGGGCATGATGCTCCTTGTTGGCTGGTTGTGATCTTGGCACGGCGTATCTTGGTGAATCCAGCTAAAAATTGCGTCTCCAGCACGCCATTTTGGTCACTTCAGCCGTTCGGCTGGAAGTAACCTTCGCGCATGACAGATTCCCGTTTGCCCTATCTCGCGGCCCTCGAGCGCAAGGCGCTCTGGCTTTCCACGTGGATGATCCACAATGCCAACCACCTGCGCGACCATGCCGATGGTCTGAAGGTCGGCGGGCACCAGGCCTCATCCGCCTCGCTCTGCGCGATCATGACCGCGCTTTATGGCGCCGTGCTGCGCCCGGAGGATCGCGTCGCCGTGAAGCCGCATGCGAGCCCGGTGTTCCACGCGCTGCAATATCTCTTCGGAAACCAGACGCGCGAGAAGCTCGAAAACTTCCGTGGCCTGGGCGGCGCGCAATCCTATCCGTCGCGCACCAAGGATACCGACGACGTCGACTTCTCGACGGGCTCCGTCGGGCTCGGCGTCGCGCAGACTTTGTTCTCTGGCCTCGTGCAGGAATATCTGCGCGCCAAGGATTGGACGGGCGCCGCTGGCAAGCCGGTGGGCAAGATGGTCGCGCTGATCGGCGACGCCGAAATGGACGAAGGCAATATTTTTGAGGCCCTGCAGGAGGGCTGGAAACACGGATTGCGCAACACCTGGTGGGTGGTGGACTATAATCGCCAGAGCCTCGACGCCATCGTGCGCGAAGGTCTTTGGGCGAAGTTCGAGACAATGTTCAAGAATTTCGGCTGGGACGTCGTCGTGCTGCGCCATGGCGTGCTGCAGCGCGCGGCCTTTGCCGAGCCCGGCGGCGAAAAGCTGCGCGCGTGGATCGAAGCCTGTCCGAACCAGCTCTATTCCGCTTTGACCTTCGCGGGCGGTGCAGCGTGGCGGCGTCGTCTCGCCGAGGAACTCGGCGATCAGGGTGATGTGTCCGCGTTGATCGAGCGCCGGTCCGATGCGGAACTCGCAGCGCTCATGGGCAATCTCGGCGGGCATGATCTGCCGACCCTCGTGGAAGCTTTTGAAGCTGCGCGCGCACATGATCGTCCGGTATGTTTCATCGCCTATACGATCAAGGGTCATGGCCTGCCGCTCGCGGGCCACAAGGACAATCACGCGGGCCTGATGACGCCGACGCAGGTGGAGAGTTTTCGTACCGCGATGCATGTGCGGCCGGGCCATGAGTGGGAGCCGTATGAGGGACTAGCACTCGCGCCCGCCGACATGCAGCGTTTTCTGAACGAAGCGCCCTTCGTGCAGAACGGAACGCGCCGCTACGAGTCTCCGGTCATAGAGGTGCCTGCAGCGCTGGCGTTTCCCAAGCAGGCGTCGCTGTCGACGCAGGCCGCTTTCGGCATGATCATGCACGAGATCTCGAAACTCGATACGGATTTCGCAAAGCGCATCGTGACGACATCTCCCGATGTCACCGTGTCGACCAATCTCGGCGCATGGGTCAACCGCCGCGGGCTTTTCGCGCGCGACGCGATGGTCGATCTGTTTCGCAAGGAGCGCATTCCCTCGACATTTAACTGGGACTTCTCGCCGGATGGCCAACATCTCGAACTCGGCATCGCGGAATCGAATCTGTTCATCGCTCTGTCGGCGCTCGGCCTGTCGCATTCCGTCTTCGGCGAGCGCCTGTTGCCAATCGGCACGCTCTACGATCCGTTCATCGAGCGCGGACTCGATAGTCTGAATTACGCCTGTTACCAGGACGCGCGTTTCATGCTTGTCGCAACGCCCTCCGGCGTGACGCTTGCGCCCGAAGGCGGCGCGCATCAATCGATCAAGACGCCGCTGATCGGCATCGGGCAGGATGGTCTTGCATCGTTCGAACCCGCCTTTGCGGATGAACTCGCGGTTCTCATGCGCTTTGGTTTCGAGCACATGCAACGTGCGGGCGACAAGACGCGCGATCCACATACATCGCTTGCGGACGGGCTCGGCGGTTCAACTTATTTCCGGCTGTCCACGCGCACGCTCGAACAGCCGCAGCGCGTAATCGACGCCGGGCTCGCAGACGACATGATCGCCGGCGCCTATTGGCTCCGTCCGCCGGGTCCCAGCGCCGAACTTGTCGTCGTCTATCAAGGCGCCGTTGCGCCAGAAGCCATCGAGGCTGTCGGCATGATCGCCGAAGATCGTCGCGACATCGGCCTTCTCGCGGTGACGTCCTCCGACCGGCTGCAAGCGGGATGGCACGCGGCGCAAAGCGCGCGGGAGTCGGGGCAGGCGGACGCGACCTGTCATGTCGAGCGTCTGCTGGCGCCGCTGCCGCGCCATTGCGGGCTGGTGACGGTGGTCGATGCGCATCCTTCCACGCTATCGTGGCTCGGCTCCGTCGGCGGACACCGCACGCGAGCGCTGGGCGTGACGCGCTTTGGCCAGACGGGCACGATCGCTGATCTCTATCGCCTCTATGGCATCGACGCGCGCGGCATTGCGACGGCGGCGCAGGCGATCGCGCCGGGGCGGCCGATCCACCGCCTGCGCTCTGTCGCCTGACGCAGGTCAATTCGCATTAACGGAGGCCGTGCGAGGGTGACACTGGTTTACTTGTCCGGAGTCACCCATGGGATCGCCGAAGCCGCGCATCGAGGAGCCGCACACACAGGTTGCGGTGGCGCCTCCTGCGCCTGAAGCCTGCGCCGAGTTGCTGGAAGACGAAGCGCTGGGCACTGAGGCCTATGCGGCGCTCGACCGGATGGTGGGCGCCACGCTCGCCAGGGCGACCGGCGGTCTGTCGCCTGCCGCGCTGACGCTGGCGCTCGTCGACTGGTCGCTGCATCTGGCGGTCGCGCCCGGCAAGCGGGCTGAACTTCTCGACAAGGCGTTCCGCAAGACCGCGCGCTTCATGGCGCATGTCACGCAGACTTTGGCCGCGCCCGAGACGCCGCCCTGCATCGCGCCGCTGCCCGGCGACAATCGCTATCGGGCGCCTGAATGGAGCAAGCCGCCGTTTTCGTTCTGGTCGCAAGGCTTCCTGCTGACGCAGCAATGGTGGCACAACGCCATGCACGAAGTGCCGGGCGTCTCGCCCCACCATGAAGATGTCGTCGCCTTCGTGGCGCGGCAGATGCTCGATGTGTTTTCGCCGTCGAATTTTCCGCTGACCAATCCGCTTGTCGTCAAACGCATGATGGAAACAGGCGGCGCGAATTTCTGGCAGGGTTATCGCAACTGGCTCGAAGACGCGACGCGCAAGGCGTCCGGCCAACCGCCTGCGAGCGCCGAATTGTTCAAGCCGGGCCGCGATGTCGCGGTGACGCCAGGCAAGGTCGTTCTCAGGAACGATCTGATCGAACTCATCCAATACTCGCCCGCCACAGCCGATGTGAAAGCCGAGCCGATCCTGATCGTGCCCGCCTGGATCATGAAATATTACATTCTCGATCTGTCGCCGGAGAATTCGCTCATACGCCGTCTGGTTGAAAGCGGACGCACGGTGTTCTGCATCTCGTGGCGCAATCCAACCGCGAAAGATCGCGATCTCGCGCTCGATGATTATCGCCGCAAGGGCGTGCTGGCCGCGTTGGATGCAATCAATTCCATCGTGCCCGATCAGAAGATCCATGCCACGGGTTACTGCCTCGGCGGCACGTTGCTTTCAATCACCGCTGCGGCGATGGCGCGCGCTGGCGATGACAGACTTGCCTCGCTAACTTTGCTCGCGGCGCAGATCGATTTCACGCAGCCGGGCGAGCTCGGCCTGTTCGTCGATGACAGCCAGATGCATTTTCTCGACAGCATGATGTGGGACAAGGGTTATCTGTCCGCCACGCAAATGGCGGGCGCTTTCGAATTGTTGCGCAGCAACGATCTCATCTGGTCGCGCGAGGTCGGCGATCATCTGATGGGCGAACGTCGCATAGTCACGGACCTTATGGCTTGGAATGCGGATTCGACGCGCATGCCCTATCGAATGCATTCCGAATATCTGCGCAGCCTTTATCTTGAAAACGAATTCACCGGCGGCCGCCTCATGGTGGATGGGCGCCCTGCGCTGTTCCAGAACATACGCGCGCCGATGTTCGTCGTGAGCACCGAGCGCGATCACGTTGCGCCGTGGCGCTCCGTTTACAAGGCGCATGATTTTGCTGAAGCCGACCTGACATTCGTGCTGACGAGCGGCGGGCACAATGCCGGCATCGTCAGCGATCCGCGTGAGCCGAAAACGCATTATCGTCTTGCGCTGAAGCACCGGGACGATCTCTCGCTCGGCCCCGATGAATGGGTAATGCGGACGCACGAGCAGGCGGGCTCATGGTGGACGGCGTGGATCGATTGGCTCGACGCGCATTCGCCCGACGCGGCGCCGCCGCCTGCGATGGGGTCAGCCGCGTTCCCGCCGATCTGCGATGCGCCGGGAACCTACGTGTTTCAGCGCTGACTCAGGCGAGCTTCTGAACGACGATCAGCCGCTTCACTTCGCCATTGAGAAATGCGCGCAGGAAGCGGTCGTAATCCTTGAACGACACGCAGCCGTTGGAATCGCCGTTGGGGCCAAGCATGTACGTGTGAGCCAGCATGCCGTCGCGCCCGAACATGTCGCCGCTGTTCACCGGATTGAGCCGCAGCGCGCGCACGCCGTGGAACAATTGCTCGCGCAGGCTGAGTTCATATACATTCGGCGGCGTCGCGCCACGGTTCTTGACGTGCACGCGATTGGGGTCGTCGAGCAACGGGCCGAGGCCCGAATGCGCTTCGAGTTTTTCGCCGTTGGGCATGATCACGGCTTTTGCGGAAATGTCATAGACGGCCGTGAGCTTGTCCGCATAGCCCATCGGCATTTGCGTCGAGCCGCGCAGTCCGTTGCTGACGGCGCCATCCTGCGGCGCTGCATAGGCAAGCGCTGTGCGCTCCGAGGGCTGGATATTGAAGAGGCGTTCGAACAGCCCGCGGTTATCAGGCGTAGGTGCGGCTGCGACCGTGGGCGCATCGCGGCGCTCGTTTGATTGCGCTTGCGGCCGGCGCGGCGGCAGCGGCGCCTCGCGCTCCACATTCAAGTCGCGCTGCGCAACTTGCGGCTGCGCTGGCGTTGACGTCACGGGAGCCTTGTCGGGATCGATCTCGAGCGTCGGTCCGCGCGTGATCGTCCACGGCGAAGATGAGAGCGGCCGTCTGGCAGGCTGCGGCGCCGCTTCGGGCGCGATGTGGACGAGTGCGCCCCAGGGATGATCGACGCGCGCATGCGACGAGGAGACAAGCACCTCCTGCTCCGGCTGAGCGGGGCGCCAATTGCCATATTGTGCGGAAACGAAAACAGCGAAGGCGACGAGCGCCGCACCAAGCGTGATCGCTTGTGGAACAGGGAAGAGCGGACGGCTCTTCAACGTGATGGCGTAGGATGTTTCAGCCTGCATGCGCGAGGACAGCCTTTACGCGGGAACTCGGATCAACAAAAGCAACGCTTGAGGCCGGTGACGACCACGTTCCCTCAATCGAAAAACTTTGTGGCCATTTGACGCCGGGGTAAAGGCTAAAACCGTACGAAAGCTTTGTTAACCATAAGCTTTTCACAGCCAAGCATAGATATCCCCCGAGTTGGCGGCGTTCGGCAGGGTTAATACCCACGCCTTGATCTGCGCAGCGTAGAGCGGTGTAGCTTGCGCAAACGCGAGCGTTTCGCCGAGCGAGCTGCGAAAGGATTTATAGCCAAGCTCGCTGAGCCGCGCGATGCATGCGCGCGCCACGTCGCGCTGGATGGTGGTGAATTCGAACGAGAGCGCCAGCACGGCCTGCGACAGGCCTTTCAGCGCTTCATGCTCGAAGCCTTCGATGTCGATCTTGATGAAAATCGGCACGCCATGCGTCGCGATGAGATCGTCGAGCGTGAGCACGGGCACGTCGATTTCGCTGGTCCAGTTCTGCTCGCGCCATCCCTCCGCATCGCGCGCGGCGGCGATGAAGTCTGTCGATAGCGTGCTCACCGTCGGGTTGGACTCGTTGCGGTGCAGCCGTGCGCTCCCCTTTTGCGCGCCGATCGCGGCCTGGATGATTTGCGTTTGCGCGTCTGTTGAAAATTCGTCGCGGAGAAGCGCCGCGCAATCGGGCTGCGGTTCGAGCGCAATCACGCGCGCGCCGAGGCGGCGAAAGCAGGCCGTCCGGTCGCCGACATGTGCGCCGATGTCGAACACGAGTGTGCCTGGCGTGATTAAGGCGCGATAGAAATCATCCAGCGCAGCCTCGCGCGCCTTGTCGCCGCGGTAGATGGCGCGCGAGCGCTCAAGCGCTGTTGTATTTTGTGTTTTCATAACGCAAAGCCCTGTTGTTCAAGCCGAACTGCCGAGCCATTTCCGAGGTTCAAGTTGAGAGCTTAGCCGATTTTCTTCGGAACGCCGGGCTGCTTTCTTCCGTTCACGAGCATCGCGACGGCGACTGCTTTTACGTTTCTCGCGCATGTCGCCGGCAATCGGTCTTTTCGAAATCGGAGAACCATCATGGCACAGCAAGCGCGTCCCTTGGCGGTCGTCACCGGCTGGAAGAACAAGATCTCCACGAGCCTTGGCGCATTCCGCAACGCGAGGGCCGATGATCCCCGCAATCGTGTGATCGAGTAAGGTGACCCGCCTCCCGCGTTTCCGCCATTCCTGGCCGTAGCTGGACAAGTCCACCGCGGCAGGGTCTCTTAGGCGAAAATGCGGGAGGGGTTTTTCGTGGATTTTCTGGGTACGCCCGATGTCGGGCCTTTGTTGTTTGCCGGGCTGACCTTCGCCTCCTTCGCCACCGCTTTCATCGGAGTCTTCACCGGCACAGCCGGCGGCGTCATATTGCTGGCGCTGATGGCGATGGTCATGCCGCCGACCGTGCTCGTTCCCGTCCACACTGTCGTGCAGCTCGGCTCCGGCATTTCCCGAACCTTCATCATGTGGCGTCATGTGATGAAGGGGATCGTGCCGCCGTTCATCGTCGGCGCGATCCTCGGCGCGATGGCGGGCGCCAAGACCTTCGTGGCGCTGCCGACAAGCACCCTGCAGGCCATCATCGGCGGCTTCATCCTGCTGGTGACCTGGATGCCCAATCTCGGGCGTCTCGGCGCCGAGAAGGGCCGTTTTGCCGTGCTGGGATTCATGGCGACGTTTCTCGGCGTGTTCGTCAGCGCGACCGGCACGTTTCTGTCGCCCTTCATCGCCAGCGCCGCGCCCGACCGGCGTAACCATGTAGCCACGCAAGGCGCGCTGATGGTGTTCGTCCATATAGCGAAGCTGGCGGCCTTCGGTTTCCTGGGCTTCGCCATCGCCGCCTATGTGCCGTTGATGGTGGCGATGGTTGCTACCGGCGCCGTCGGCAATTGGCTCGGCGAAGTCGCGCTCGGCAAGACCAGCGAGAAGCGCTACCGCCTCGTGCTGAAACTCTTCCTCACCGTGCTGGCGATCGAGTTGCTGATCCGCGCCGCCGGGCAAGCCGGCTGGTGGTGATCAGCGCCCCGATCGCAAGGCAGGTTGTTACTTATTGGCGATGGGCAGCATGGGCTCGACGCCCTTATGCAATTGCATGTTGAACGTCGTCAGCAACGCCGCCGTCGAGGCGTGCCCGCCCATCATCAGCACGAGATCGACGAGCATGTGCGGGCCGAATGTTGCTTTCGCGCGCGCAAACAGCTCCGGTGAAACCTTGTGATCGCGCCACACGGCGCGGCCGAGTTCGATCACCAGCGCATCGGTCGGATCGAGCGTGTCGGTCGCGCGGTCGAATTTCATCGCGTCGATGGTCTCGCGCGGCACGCCTGCCTTCACGGCTTCGGGCTCATGCGCGGTCCATTCGAATTGCTGGTCCAGGCAACGCGATGTGATCAGCAGCGCGATTTCGCGCACGCGCGGCGTGATGCCTGACTCATTGCGCAGGTAGCGGCTCACGGAACTCTGCGCCTCGCTGGTCTTCGGGCTGTAGAGCATGATGCCGGTCGGGCCCTGCAGCCCAGCGATATTCTGCCCGCTGGCGGCCCGGTCGTAGCGGCGTTGGCCGACTTCGTCGAGTTCTTCGCGCTTCAGCAACGGCAGACGAAAGCCCGATTGCGGATCGATGTCCGACGGCCAATTTTTCTTCGTCATTTTGTCCTCCCTGTGTGTGTTCGTTATTTCATAGGTCCGCTGACGATGCGCAGGATGAACGGCAGCACGGCCAGCAGCACAGCGGTGACGCCGGTCGCTGGCAGGCCTGCTATGCCGATCAACGGCCCCGTGACGAAAGCCGCAAAAATCGTGCTCGCGCCCGCGAAACTGTCGTTGACGCCAATGGCGCGTCCGCGCTCCGCCGTGGTTACGCGGTCGGCGATGAATGCGGTGGCGGCGACATTCGCCGCAGCCCAGCCGAGGCCGACGAGAAACGTGCCGATGGTCACCGTGATCATGGTGGGCGTGAAAGCGACAAGCCCTGCGCCGATGAGCGACACGAAGACACCGGGAAACATGATGCGCGAGCGGCCCATGCGATCGGCGAGCTTGCCGAGCGGAATCGTGAAGGCGAACATCCCTGCGGAATGGAAAGTATGCGAGATCGCTATGGCGATCAGCGAATGTCCGTGCTCGTGCAGGACGAGCGACGTCAGCACCATCACAATCGACATGTTGCCGGTCGCGGCGCAATTCGAAATGATCGCGAGGCGGATCGAGGGATCGGCGAGCAGCTTGCGGGCGCTGAATGGCGCCGGCGCTTTCTTTTCAACGGCGACGCCCTTGGGAATCTCCGGCCAGTAATTGCCGAGATTCATGCCGATGGTCTTCGGGTCCGGTTTGACGAGATTGACGATGGCCATGCCGCCAATGATGAGCACCGGCAGAAAGAACCAAGGCAGGCCGAGCGGGTCGATGCCGGTCGTTGTCGACAACATGTCGGCGAATTTCACCATCAGGGGGCTGAGCAGCAGGCTCAGCAGCGAACCGAGCGCGAGGTAGCCGAGCGCCTGCGCGCGCATCGACGCCGGGAACATGTCGGTGACGGCGACGCGCATCTGCTGCGCGCCGTTCATGCCCATGCCAAACATCAGGAGCCCGGCGACGAAGATCGCGATGGAATGCTGCATCATCGAAAGGCCGAGCGTCAGGCTGCCCGCAAGCGCCAGCGACAGGCCGAGATAAATGCCCGGTTTGCGGCCGTAAGCGTCGGTGATCTTGCCCATCGGGTAGGCGACGAGAAACCGGCTCACGCCGACGAGCCCGACCGACAACCCGGCGAGCGACGGGGAATCGGTGAGCGAGACGACCATCAACGGGCCGAATCCATAGCTGAATTGCATGCCCGCGCCGGTGAAGGATTGCGAGAGCGAGAAGAGGGCGACGTTGCGCTTGATGAGCGCGGGAATTTTCATGGCGCAAAAGTCTTCATGGCGCGAACGTGCTTTCTTGTTCTTGATTGGGCGACAGGCCGGCGCATTCGCTGCGCGCCGGCCTGCATGTCGCCGTTACTTCTTGTAGCCGACGAGATCAATCACCGCGCCCATGCCGGCATGGCCGCCGCCTTCATCGAAATGCGCGTCATATTCCTTGATCTCGTAGCGTGACAGGCCTTTTGCAAAAGCCGCCTCGAGCATTTCGCGCGTGTAGAGACGATCGAGCTCCTTGGGGCCGCCGGTCTTGTATTCGAGCTGCTTGGGCGTGTAGCCCTCGATCAGCAAGAGGCCGCCCGGCTTCAACGTGCGCAACATGCCGGCCCATTTGCGCCCGCGCTCTTCAGGCGTCGAGAATTGCGTGAACACCTCGACGACGACGTCATAGGTGTTTTCGGGGAACGGGAAATCGTCGATGTCCCAGATTTCAAGTTTCAGCTCGACCCCACGCTTCGCGGCCAGCGCGCGCGCCTTGACGTGCGCGTTGGAGGAAAAGTCGATCGAGTGAACATCGAGTCCCTGCTGGGCCAGCCACACGCCGTTGCGGGCCTCGCCATCCGCCACGGCCAGCACCTTGCCGGACTTCGGCAGCAGGTCCTTCTGCGCCGCCAGAAACGCATTCGGCTCCTCGCCGAAGACATATTCCTCCGCCGCGTAACGACCCTGCCAACGCTCGTGTTCGCTCATTCCAGTCTCCTCCCGTTTCTGCTCGCGGACCTTATAGGCGCCCGTCGTTTTGCGCCTCCATTTTCGCTAAAGCCAAGCGGTTTGTCAGCACTCAAGGTTGGCTGCTGCCAACATGCTGTTTGTAAACAACTTTTGTCTTTCCAGAAGGCCTCGGCCGAGCTTATCCTGATGGTGTCGGTCGAGTCGCAACGGAGAGGCTTGGATGGCGAAAACAGAATTTCAGAAGCAACTGGAAGGCTATGGCCTGACCACGGCGAACATTTGCTACCGTCTGCCGGATTACCCGGCGATACTGCAAAATTATATCTGGCAGGATTACGACCTTCATCCGCATTTTCCCGAGCTGAAACGGTTTCTCGATTTCTGGTCAGCGAAGCTCGAGGGGCCGATCCACTCGGTCCTGGTGGCGCATCAGGGGCTGATCCGTCCGGCCGAGCTGCGCATGGTCGGGCGCGAGTTCAACCTGCATTGATCAAAAAACTGTGGCCGCTGGCGCATCGGGCAACGGCGATTTCTCCGGAACCAAACGTCGGTCGCGGGCATATCCCGCGTCCCATGACGACGGAGAGATCGCATGAAAATGAGAACCGCATTGTTTGCAGCCGCCGCTATCATTCTTCCCGCGACGGCCTTCGCCCAGACCCCGCCGCGCAGCCAGAATCTGGAGCCGACCTGTAACGCGACCGGCTCGGGCATGGACCCGCGCTGCGTGGGCGACACGACCGCTGGCACGGTTACCGATATGACGACCTCGCGTGAGCAGAAAGCGCTGCAAAATGGCGGTTCGCCGGCCGCCGTCGCCGTTCCGGCCGATCGTGAGGTGATCATCGAGCGCCGTTGACCAATCTGCGCCCTCACCCGCCGCTTGGGCGGGGAGGGCGCATCTTTCATCCAGTTGATTGACTGTTTGCGTCGTCGGTTACGCCGATAGGCGCAATGACCCCGCTGCCCGGCGTCGCATCCGGGTTCATCAGGCGCGGATCGGCGTGCGGACCCGCCGAGGGCATGCCGCCTTTCTTCTTTTCCGCAGGCTGCGCCTCGGGCGCCTTGTCGTCCGGCTTCCTTGTGTCGTCGGTCATGTTCGCCTCCCTAAAGGCGAACAATGCGTAAACCCCAAGTTTCGTTCTGTCGCTCTGCGCCGCGCATGCGGATCTTCCCGTGATAGGCTCATCCGCACGGCCCAGTCTTGCCGGGACGTAAGCGGAGAACGATGTGATGGATTGCGACGCGCTGATCATCGGCGCCGGACACAATGGACTGGCCTGCGCCTTTTACCTGGCGCGCGCAGGGTTGCGCGTGCGCGTGGTCGAACGTCTCGCAACCGTCGGCGGCGCAGCTGTCACGGAAGAATTCCACCCTGGTTTTCGCAATTCCGTCGCCGCCTACACGGTCGGCCTGCTGCATCCCCAAATCATCGCCGACATGCGCTTGCACGCGAATGGGCTGCGCGTCGTCGAACGTCGCGCCATGAACTTCCTGCCCGGCGAAAACGACTATCTGCTGACGCGCGCTGACGACATGCAGGGGTCGATCGCTCGCCTCAGCGCTCACGATGGCGCCGCCTATCCCGCTTACGCCGCCGAGATTGACAGGGCGGGCGATGTGCTGCGGCAATGGCTGCTGCGCACGCCGCCCAATGTGTCCCGTGGTGGCTGGCGCGACAAGGCCTTGCAGGCCGCGCGCGCGCTGCGGCTCGGCCGCGATCTCGCGCGGCTCGATGCGCCAGGCGTTGCCGCCGTGCATGACCTCTTCACGCGTTCAGCGGGCGACATGCTCGACCGCTGGTTTGAGAATGATCTGGTGAAAGCCTTGTTCGGCTTCGACGCCGTGGTCGGAAATTATGCGAGCCCTTACACGCCGGGGTCGGCTTACGTGCAATTGCATCACACATTCGGCGAGGTGAACGGCAAGCGCGGGGTCTGGGGTCACGCGATCGGCGGCATGGGCGCGATCACGCAGGCCATGGCGAAAGCGGCCGAGAGCGCAGGCGCAAGAATATCGCTTTCTTCGCCGGTTCGTGAAGTGATCGTCGAGAAAGGCCGCGCCTGCGGCGTGGTGCTTTCCGATGGCGCGAGCGTGCGTGCAAAATGCGTCGTCGCGAACGTCAATCCTAAATTGCTGTATGAAAAACTTGTGCCCGAAGATGCGCTCACGCCAGACTTCCGTGCGCGCATGGGCGCCTATCGTTGCGAATCCGCGACGTTCCGCATGAATGTCGCGCTCTCGGAGCTGCCGCGCTTTTCGGTGCTGCCAGGGGCAGGGGATCATCACACAGCGGGCATCATCATCGCGCCGAGCCTGCGCTACATGGATCGCGCTTATGCGCAGGCGCGCCTGCATGGGTGGTCGATGCAACCGATCATCGAAATGCTCATTCCCTCGACGCTCGACGAGACGCTGGCGCCGAAAGGCGCCCATGTCGCAAGCCTGTTCTGCCAGCACACCGCTTACGATCTGCGGACTCGCACGTGGGATGCGTGTCGCGACGAGGTCGCCGATCTGATGATCGCCACTGTCGAAGAGCACGCGCCGGGCTTTGCGAGCAGCGTGATTGCGCGGCAGGTTTTGTCGCCGCGCGATCTCGAGGATCGCTTCGGCCTCACGGGCGGCGATATTTTTCACGGCGCGCTCGGGCTCGAGCAGATCTTTTCCGCGCGTCCCATTCTGGGAC